>JBFZBL010000278.1:0-3711 GCA_041308485.1 Phycisphaerae bacterium
GTGCAACGCCGTCGAGTCGAATCTCCACGGGGTCCTCCAGCGTAACGATGCTTTTACCCGAGAATTGTTTTTGGATGTGCCTCAGAACAGCGGCCAAGGTGGTGCTTTTCCCGCTGCCGGCCGGCCCAGTCACCAGCAGAACGCCCTGATTAGCGCAGGAGATTTGTTTCAACGCCGCATATATCTCCGGCGAGAATCCGAGCTGTTCAAGGTCTGTCAATTGCGCATTCTTGTAAAAGATTCTCACCACAGCCCTTTGGCCGTATATTGTCGGGAATACCGAGAGCCGTCGGTCAACAACGTTTTCGCAACCGTTGTTGATTTCCATTCGCCCTTCCTGCGGCAAATCATTGCGATACGTCAGAAGCCCGCCCAAAACCTTCAATCGGGCAATTACATTGTCTGAGATGGATTTTGGCAGTGATTCAACCTCATTCAGCACACCATCAAGGCGAAATTTTATTACCAGCTCCGAACTGGTCGGCTCAAAATGAATATCGCTTGCCCCGACATCCACGGCCTTGACGAGCAACTCATCCACAAGTGCAACAACATCTCTCGGCTGAGCTTTTTGCTTGTAACTTTTGTCTTTATAAAGAGTTAAAGCCATGTCTTCACACCCTTAATAAATATATTACCTTTTTCCCTGTCCTCCTCCCTTAAATTCAGACGCGCCGGCAGAGCAAATGTTATTCAGAAAAAAATCAGATTTTTAATCTTTCATCGCCAAATTAGTGTTAACATAATGTCAGGCAGCGCGTCTTAATAATCGGAGAAATTATGACTGGCAGGGCTGTCAGCATCGAGTTGTTGTGGGATATTCCAATCCCAAAGGCGTTGGAACAGACGCAGGGGTGGGTTCTCTGCGCAATGCAGTGGCACGGCCGGGAACTGGTCAATATGCTCTGGCGGATACTCGGAAATGAGCAGGACGTTTGCGACGCGTATCAGGATACGTTCCTGAAACTCGCGCACCACGAACATGGATGCAAACCGGAAAATGTAAAGGCGTACGTCTTTCGCTCAGCAAACAACATAGCCATATCAATCCTGCGGCATAAACTCGTCGAAAAAAATAATCTTCCGCCGAGAATAACCGCCCGGCGCAATACCAACTCCCCCGCCGCTGAGCTTGATACGCGGTATATGACCGAGGCGTTAAGAGCAGGCATCGCGGAACTGCCGGAGCATTTACGTGATGTCGTAACCCTGCACGACCTTGGAGACCTGCCGTATGAGCAGGTCGCAAAGATATTGGGAATCACGGCTGCGACCGCGAGAGTTTACAGGTGCAAAGCGATCCAGCTTTTAGCCGTCTGGATGAGAAAGGAAACAAGGTAATAATATGTGGGCCGCGAAGGCAAAAACCTGCTGCAGACAACTTAGAGACCGGGTACTTCGGCTGCTGGCCGACAGTTTCACCCCCGACCGGCACTGGATACAAAACCACATCGCCAACTGCCCGCGATGCCAGCGGCGATTGGCGCAGCTCGGCAATGTCGAACTCGCTCTATCACTGTTAAAATCCCAGCCGCACAATCTTGATTTGCTGATGCGGGCCAATACCCAGGCAATCGGCGTGCTCAAACACTGCCTCAGAACAACACCTAAAGCCGAACAACTACGAAATGTCCGCCCCGACATGGGCATTATCGAAAGATGTGCCAGATACAAACACTCGCTCGCCAATGTTGCCGCGTGTATAATCATCGCTGTCGTGATGAAAAGCAGCACATTCTCCTCTGCGAAGATGCTCGAAAGCAAAGGACATAAAGCCGTTGAACACTATTACGCCAGCAACGCAGGGGAAGACATCGCCCGCGACATCTTTACGACGAACGCATAAACACAGTTTCGTACGCAGAAAGAAAACAGGTTCAGGTCCTGTACCCCCATCTGCTATATGCCCTTTGAGTCGAGGAGCATTAGAATTCTATTTTTAACAACTCTTGGCCAAACTTAAACCCAGTTTTTCAATTTGGGCAAGCAGTGCGTCTTTTCTGATGGGTTTGATTATATACGCCTCGCATCCTTCCCTGAACGAACCCATAATATTTTGGGAATCTCCAAGCGCTGTCGTCATAATCACTTTTACGCCATCAAGACCACTTATACCGTGCCAGATTTCAATCTCACGAATAGTGCTTAGTACCTCGTGACCATTCATATTGGGCATCATAATGTCGAGGCAAATCAAATCGTAAGGCAATTTATTCTCTATTGCCAGCTTAAACGCTTCAACGGCCTCTTCCCCATCGACGGCAACATCGCACTCGCCATAATCCGACAAATACTTCTGAATCAGTTTTCGGCCGACAAAATCATCTTCGACAATCAGGCACTTCATAACTCATCTCCTTCAATGGTATCGGTTATTTAACAAGTTTGTTTTTCTTTTGCATTATTTACCTGCTGTTTTGCCTTTGTCTCCCAGTCCGGCAAAGACAAAAACGATATTACTTTCGCGAATTCTTCCCGCACCTGCTCAAACAGCGGCACAGTCACATCCATATCCTTTCTCATGCCGGCCAACTCGAGCTGTTGCGCTTTTTCCACTAATCGTCCGGCTGTAATATATGAAGATGAACCTTTTAACTTGTGAGCATAAAAGTTTATATCTTTCGAATTTCTGGTTTTTACCGCTTCCGCCAGCATTTCCACATATTTGGGGGCCTCCGCTAAAAATACTCCGACAACCTCCCTCACCACTCCCTCATCACCACACTGCTCTATAATAGCGGCCCAGTCGATCACAGGCTCGCCTGGTTTAATGTCTGAACTCAACCGACCGGGGCCATCAACCCGACTTTTTACCGAATTAACGCCCTCGTTTAAATCTTTCTTTTTTGAAGGCAGGTATTTGGCGATTGTTTTTAATAATTCCCTGCGATTGACTGGTTTGGGTAAATAACCGTCGCAGCCCGCTTCAAAACATTTCTGGTTGTCACCTTTTATTACGTTGGCGGTCAAGGCGACTATCGGGATTTTAACCCCTTCTTTCCTGAGCGACATAGTTGCCTCATATCCATTCATATTGGGCATCTGTATATCCATCAATATAAGGTCGAAATGACCCGCCAGAACTTTTTTAATTGCTTCGTTACCGTCATTTGCGATTGTTACATTCAAACCAAGTCGTCGCAGCAGCGCTTTAATAAGCGCCTGATTTGTCGGAGCATCTTCAGCAACCAGCACATTACCGGAAAATTCCTGCTGCTTAATCGCATTGTCATCTATATGTGTTCTGCCCGCTATACTGCAACGATCCAGAATCGGCTGTTTTGTTATGTCAACACCCGCCGGAATCAAAAGTGAGAATACCGAACCTTTGCCGACTTCACTGGTTAAAGTAATCTTCCCGCCGAGAAGCTCGACCAATTGTTTGGTGATGGACAGTCCAAGTCCTGTCCCGCCATATTTGCGGGTATGGCTTCCATCAGCCTGCTCAAACGCCTCAAAAATCACACCCAGTTTATCAGGCGGAATCCCAATGCCGGTATCCTCGACATCAAACCGTATTTGCGGCTTTTCATTCCCCGTTTCCAAAGATACAGTCAAATGGACATAACCCTTTTGAGTAAATTTAACAGCGTTGCCAATCAGATTTACCAGGCACTGATGCAGACGAGCAGGGTCGGTTCGTATATTCGCCGGAAGATTCCCGTCATAGATAACTTTGAATTCAAGCCCTTTTTCCCTCGCCTTTAATTC
>JBFZBL010000279.1:0-2513 GCA_041308485.1 Phycisphaerae bacterium
TGGCATCTTGCCGCGGACCGATGTCGGAGTGCCGCAGGAGCCGATTGGATTATCGGTCATTGTCCCGCTGATGCAGTCGCTGGCGGATAAAATTATTGAACTCGCCGTGAAAAAGGCATCGCAGCGGGGAGTGTGCGTCTCGTGCGGTCCGCACTGCGGGACCTGCTGCCGCCAGCTCGTTCCGATTTCTGCGCCTGAAGTGTTTTTTATTGTTGAACAGATTCTACGTATGCCCCCTGCGCAGCGCGCCCCCATACTGAAACGGTTCGATGAAATAGAAAAGCATATGCGGAGCGAAGGGCTGGACAAGCGCGTGCGCGGACTCGGAGATCCGCAATCCGACAATACTGCCGTGGCACGTGATTATTTTTTTCTCGGTGAATCGTGTCCGTTTCTGGTATCGGAGTCATGTTCAATACATGCGTGGCGGCCGATTGTATGCAGGGAATTCAACGCCACGTCTGCGCCGTCGTTGTGCGCCGACCCGTTTGCCAATAAAATCCAGACCATTCCGCTTTTCAAGCGGCCATCCATGGCACTGGCCCTTCTGGCTTCGCGCCTGTGCGGAATTCCACCCGCGCTGGTGCCGTTTCCCCTGATATTCGACTGGTACGAAGAAAACAAACTGCTGGAGAAAAGAAGCTGGCCCGGTAAAATGCTTATAGAAAATCTGCTGGAGATTATCGCCGCCTGAGAAAAAAAGCCAATTCAAACCCTGATGCCCCGCGATATGAATTGTGGAAATACAAAAATTTAATTGCTGGAGGGGGCGCGGTCGCCCCCTCAATACCGTTAAGTTTATGTTGACATATGACATGTCAATTAGCCTGTTCCATTTTCGCGAGTCTATATTCACACCATTTGTTCGATGGTTTTTTACATATTCGTGGTTGTGATGGCCGTTTCTTTTTTGGTTTATAGTATTTGACACGGGCAATTTGGCCCAATAGCTCTTTGAAAATCAATAATGCATCCTGCGGCTCTGCCGGTGTAAGGATGATGGCTTCGTGGGCAAGTGCAAGAATAGCATTTTTAAATTGCGGTTCGACTCGGCCATTTTCGGCCGACTGCCCGGTAAGGCTTATCAGGAGACGAGCGATGACAGACATTATCGCCGATGCGAAAAGTTCTTGCCGAATTCCGTTGGGCGTTCTGGAATGAAACTTTTCTATTTCGATGGTGATTTTATCATCACGATAATGCTCTTCTATTCGGTATCGTTCAAAATACAGATTGATGATATCTACCATTGGAAATTGCCTGATTTCGGTCATGCTCGTCAGCAAAGCGGAAATGGTGCCGTCGGGGCTTTCTAATCGAATTGCCCTGAGCCGAACCGGACGAGCGAGCGCTTTTTCCTCTGGACTGCATTGGTGCAGGTAATCATAGGATGGTTCAATATTAATCAGCGCCTGCTTTTGCTTGCTGCGGATGAATCTGGCAACTGCGGGAAAGGTACTTTGCGCCGGACAACGGATGACGAAATGTCCCTGATATTGCGAGCGTAGCGTCATCATAAATTCATAACCAGGATAGCCGCGGTCAAAAAGAATGACGCCATTATCGGGAATGTGGGGTAACAGCAACCGAGCATGTTCCCGTTCAGAACTGGAGCATGAATCAACGCAACGTCCAATGGGCAGGCGCTTAAAGACATCGTATACTGTGGAAACACGGCATTGGGGATAATGACCTTTGCCGGCAATACCGAATCCACTGTGGGGATCAAATTCTTTGCGAATTTCATCGCTTGCAGGGAGTGTGTATTTGGAACCGTCGATAGCATACACACGCATACTATGCCAGCGATGCCAAGGTTTTTCATCCCAGAGCGAATTGGCAAGGTCAACGGCATCATAGAAAATGCTTTCGAATGCTTGCCATGGCACTTTCGCTCGGGCTTGCGTTACAGCACTTGAACTGAAAAACTTGGCCTGTGGAAAAAGTCCACTACGACGTGCGTGTTTTATGAAATCGCCGATTTTAATAGAGATACCGTTGTTTTTGTCGCTGCAGGCCGCAGAAAGGATGAAAACCACAACTTGGCGAAATGTCAGACAACGATCACGGATAAAATCTTTGTCATTCTGACGGAGATGTTCTGGAATAGTTTCGGGGATAAGGGACAGAATGTTGTTGTAACTTGTGGAAAGATAATGGGTTGAGTCACATACATATTCGCGCCATGTCAAGCTCCTTTGTAAGACAAAGATGGCGCAAGTGTTTGTTTTATATGCAAATAAATATAGATAATATATCATATGAGTGTCAATATGTTTTATCTTTTGTCAACATTAATTGAACGGTATTGAGGGGGCGCCCAGCCCCCTCCATATTTGAAATTGTAATATTTGTCAATTTAGCGAACATATCGTGCTGCAATGGGAAACCGCCGGCCGATACCAAACGCTTTCGGCGTGACCCGAAGGCCCGGAGCCGCCTGGCGCCGTTTGTATTCGCTGCGGGCAATGGCGCGGCTGACCCACTCGACCGTTTTCAAATCAAACCCTTTT
>JBFZBL010000280.1:0-28125 GCA_041308485.1 Phycisphaerae bacterium
TTGATGGATTGCTCTGATTATACCAGCACCTGTTCTTCGTCCATATATGAATTGTCGTGTAATCAATATCCGGGACTTTATGGTCAATAACAAAGTTATTTCCGACATTATAAGGAGTATCACCTTCGGAACCAGTTGTAACAAGATGGTTAAAGTCCAGGGATTTAATGTAAGCGGCTGTGGCGTCAACCCAGGCTCTAAAGGCCGTAACATTATCGTACCCGCGCGGTTCGTTGGCGAGCTCCCATGCCATAATTGTGGGGTCATCTTTGTATGCAAGGCCGGTATATGGGTTGACGTGATTGACGATGAAGTTGATAAAATCATTAAAGTCCTGCTTTGCGCCTGAATTTGAATAGAAACTGGCAGCGTATTTCTGGTAAGTGTCCCAGCTCCCGGGGTATGGTATAGGACTGGAGCCGCCGTTCCAGTTAACATATTGCGCCATACCTCCTGACCACTGCCAGAAATTATTCATGCACATTACGGCCCGAAGGTTACGCTTTCCCATTTCGCTGAGCAGGTAGTCGAGGCCGTCGAGAACATTGGTGTCATAAACGCCCGGCGATTTCTGAAGTGCCGGGACCATTCGCCACGGCTCGGTGTTCGGGCCTTCGGACCCGGCCATAATTCTCAGGTTGTTGATTCCGAGAGCGGAAAAGCGGTCAAGCTCGCGAAGCAATCTGGCCCTATCGCCGCCGGGCCCTGCGGAGCCGAGATTTAGGCCATACCAGAAATTAGTGCCGATGTAGTAATAGGGGCTGCCGTTAATCTCGAACTGAATGCCGTTTACGGTTACAAAAGCGACATTTTCGGCCCTGAGAGGGCCAGCAAACCCGCATAACAAGATAATCGACACTATCGCAATTAGCAAAAATTTCATCAGACCCCCCGCTGTTATCTGTCTGAAATTATATAAGATTATACTAACAATGTCAAGGAATAAACCCTTGCGCAAGCGGACCTTTGGCCTGCGAGCTGCGGCAAATTTAGTTGGCGAGTTTGATGTTGACGAGGGCTTTGATATTGGCGACTACCCGCTCTCAAATCAAATATCAAAAAGTAAATATCAAAAAGACAAAGCAAAACGCAAAACGCTGCCGTGTGATCCAGCTTTTTGATTTTTCATTTGTATTTTTGCCTTTTGCTTTTTTATTTTTAATTTATTATTGTCGGCTGTTTCTATTTGTCATCAAATAAGCTCATTGCCATTAAAGTATCTCCTTTGTTATTTCCTGAATAACGTAATGATACCAGATTAGCGTGGAAGGTAAGGGATTGAATTAAAAAACAAAAAGTAAAAAACAGTGTAAACCTGCGTAAATCCGTGTCTGATTAGTTACTTTGTCACTTCAAGGCATCTTCTATGGCCTTGATGACTTCAGGGCTTTGGGGTTCTGCGCGGGAGTCGAATCTGTTGACTATATTGCCCTTGCGGTCGATGAGGAATTTATTGAAATTCCAGGTTATGCCGCCCGCAAATTTAGGGTTGGGGCTCTTTTCGGTAAGAAATTTGTATAGCGGATGAATACCCTTGCCCTTGACGGATATCTTCGCGAATAGCGGGAAGCCCACCTGATAATTCAGCTGGCAGAAGGACTTGATTTCCTTATTTGTTCCCGGCTCCTGGCCCATAAAATCATTGGACGGGAAAGCGAGGATTTCAAACCCCTTGTCTTTATATTGGCTGTAGATTTTTTCCAGCCCTTTATACTGTGGCGTGAAGCCGCATTTGCTGGCGACGTTTACGACAAGCAGAACCTTGCCTTTGTAAATGGCAAGGTTCACGTCATTGCCGTCTATGTCGGCGACATTGAAATCGTAAATGCTTTTCATTTTAGCTTCCTCTTTTGGATTTTCCTTTTTGTCCTCGCCGAGGCACACCACGGATAAGAATGCTATTACAGGCAGGATAATCAGCACTTGCATTCTATTGGATAATGCGTATTTACAGCTCATCATGATATCTCTCCATTCTTAAACCATCGAACCAGCGGCAATAATAACAGCAAACATTTTCTCTGACAAAAACAGTTTCTTTAGAAATCAAGTGAGGTCAGGCCTTCGCGTATGGCGTATTTAACCAGATCAGCCACGCTTTTGACGCCGAGTTTGGTCATCAGGTTGCGCCGGTGGGCATCGACGGTCTTTGGGCTTAGATTCAGTTGCTTGGATATATCCTTGATGCTCTTGCCTTCCGCGACAAGCTGGATGATTTGACGTTCCCTGTCGGTTAGAGACCTTTTGTTGGCCGAGGCGCCTCTGGTTTTTGGAGCGGCATAGTCTTCTCGTATTAAGACGGCAACATGGGGACTGATGTATCGCTCGCCTTTTTTGATGGCTTCGAGCGACTTGTCCAGTTCGTCGAACAGGTAGGACTTAAGAATATAGCCGTACGCGCCGGCTTTAAACATCTCACGGACGATTGTTTTGTCGGCGTGCATCGACAGGGCAATGACTTTGGTGTTGGGGTGCTTTCGCGTAATGGTGCGGGTGGCGTCAACACCGTTGAGGTTGGGCATTGTCACATCCATAATAACTACATCAGGTCCAAGTTTGGACGTCATCTCAATCGCTATTTTGCCGTCTTCGGCTTCGCCGACCACTTCGATGTCGGCTCGCTTTTTGATAAGGGCTTTGAGGCCCTGCCGCACGATACCATGGTCATCTGCTATCAGTATCTTCATACAGCTTTACCTCTTCCCGCCCACGCTGGGATTTCTTTACCGGGGCCGTAATAACAACAAGGGTCCCTTTTCCCGGGCGGGATTCAATCTCCAGCCGCCCGCCCATATATTCTATTCTTTCCCTGATATTGAAAAGTCCGAATCCGCCCTCTTTCTCTGAGGGAAGACCGAGTTTGCTTGTGTCGAATCCGGCTCCGTCATCTTCCACCGTAATTTCAACTTCGTTGCCGTGCTGCAGGATACTGACTTTGATGTTTTTCGCCCCTGCGTGTTTAAATGCATTCACAAGGAGTTCCCGGACAGCCTTAAACAGAACTACCTTTGTGTCGTCATCCAGATTTATTTTGCCGTCGGCGGATACGAATTTGCAGTTCGGGCCGCCCTTATCCTGAATTTCATTCTTCATAAAGGAATATACGGCATCCTCAAGACCGACTTCATACAGGATTGGGTTGCTCAGGTCGAATATAAGAGAATGGGTGTCCTCTATCATCTCGTCCATCATTCTGCACGCGTCGTCAATTGCCGACAGCGTCCTGCGATTCAGCGACGAATCCTTGGTGAACTGCAGGTTCAGCTTCGCCATCGCGAGTTTCTGGCTGAGATTGTCGTGAATCCCGATTGCGATTCGCCGTCTTTCACGCTCCTCGGCGTAAGACAGCTCTGCGGCAAGTGCCTTCAGCCGTTTTTGATTGTCCCGCAGATTCTGTTCGGCTCGTTTGCGGTCGGTTATATCCTCGCCGGAACTCAATGTGCCTGTAATGGTCCCTCCTTCGTCCCGCAAAAGCGTGTTGTTCCACGCTATTATTCGTTCCTGGCCGTCTCGTCTCAGCACAGGATTTTCAAAATACTCAGCCGGCGCAATCTTGCCGGTCATCAGCTGCTGAAAGACGGTTTTAACTTTATCACGTATGCCCTCGGGTACAAAACTGTCGAACCAGTTTTTGCCTATTATCTGGGATTCGTCACGGCCCAGTATTTCGCAGCCCTTTCTGTTTATGAGCGTTACTTTTCCTGTTGCATCGATAGCCACAAATATCACGGCTGAGATATCAAGATACGTCTGCGCCCGGTCTCTTTCTTCCTGCAGTTTCTTCTCGGCTTGTTTGCGTTCCGTGATATCCGTAGCTATATGGATGATTCTGTCTGTGGCTCCGGATTTGCCGAACACCGGAGTGCAGGAAACCAGGAACGTCCTGCCCACGGCCTCCATTTCCATCTCGACCGTTTCAAAATGACTGCTCTTAAGCAATTTTACCATGGGGCAGGCATTCGGGGGTTTCTTCTTCACATGGAACACTTCATAGCATTTTCTGCCAATGAAGTATTCAGTTGATTTGCCCGTTAATTTTGCTACGGCTTTATTGCAGGCGGTTATTCGGTGGTCAGGCCCGAGGATAAACGATGGGTGTCCGATGGCCTGGAAAATATTCTCCCATTCCCTTCGTGCCGCATATGGCTTTGCCTTGGCCTTATTGCGTTTGCGCCGTTTATCACCGCTTTGCCGCACTTTTGCCATTTGGCTTCCTCAATTTTATTTGCTGTGCAATCATTCGCAAACAATCTTAGAGGTAATCCCATTATACCCTTTTACGACTTTAGCACAAGCTTTTTGAGGATTCTCCTGCTATGTCAAAAGGTTGATTTGGGCGGCGATTAGATGCGATTGCCCTGAGTTGCGGCTTGACAAGGCGTTAAATTGTTGAATAATTGGCCAAAGATTGATTTTGAGTCAGGTTATTTATTGCAGGCTGAAAGGAATCAGAGTATGCCGGCGACTATGAAGAAAAAATCCCCTCCAAAACTTCCCGACGATTGCCCGACCGACTTACGAACCGGTCGCAGGCTGGAAGATATTAAACAATCATTTCTCGACAACCTCTTTTACGGTATGGGACGTGCGCCGATGGCTGCCACGCGCAACGACATTTACACCGCTCTTGCGCTGACCATCCGTGACCGTGTGCTCAAGCAGGGGGTGGAGACGCTCGAAACGTATGCCGAGAAGGATACACGAATGGTTGCCTATATGTCCGCCGAATTTCTGCCCGGCCCGCATCTTGCCAACAACCTGCTTAATCTCGGTATGACCGAACAGGTTCGTGAGGCGATGGCCAACCTTGCCATTGACCTTGATGATGCGATTGAACAGGAAGATGAGCCGGGTCTTGGCAATGGCGGTCTCGGGCGCCTCGCGTCGTGTTATATGGATTCGCTCGCCTCACTTGAAGTGCCCGCCATCGGGTATGGCATTCGTTACGAGTTCGGCATATTCGACCAGGTCATCCGCGACGGCTGGCAGGTTGAAGTCACTGACAAGTGGCTGCGTCTCGGCAATCCCTGGGAGATTGCCCGTCCTGAATTGTCTTTTGATGTAAAATTCGGCGGACATACCGAGACCTATACGGACAAACAGGGCAACTACCGTGTGCGATGGGAGCCGGAGACGGTCGTCAAGGGGGTGGCGTATGATACGCCCATTCTCGGCTATCGCGTGGGCACGTGCAATAGATTGCGTCTTTGGAAGGCGGAAGCCGTTGAGTCGTTCGATTTTTCTTCGTTCAATCACGGCGATTACTACCACGCTGTCGAACAGAAAATGTCTTCTGAAAATATTACCAAGGTTTTGTACCCTAACGACTTGGCCGCCCAGGGCAAAATCCTTCGACTGAAACAGCAGTTTTTCTTTGCCTCCTGTTCTCTGCAGGATATGATACGCGTGCATCTGCTCCTGGGACGCCATATCGAGCAATTTCACGAAAAATTCGCCGTCCAGCTTAACGATACGCACCCGTCGATCGCCGTCGCGGAGTTGATGCGGCTGCTCATCGACGAGCATCACTTGGACTGGAACACTGCCTGGCACGTTACCAGCAATACCTTTGCTTATACAAATCATACGCTTATGCCCGAGGCCCTGGAAAAATGGTCTCTTGGTCTGTTCGGCCAGCTGCTGCCGCGACACCTTGAGATAATTTATGAAATCAACCGCCGTTTTCTCAATGAAGTGCGGGCAAAGTTTCCCGGCGATGATGCGCGTCTTTCCCGAATGTCGCTTATCGACGAAAGCGGCGAACGGTATGTGCGTATGGCCCATCTTGCCGTAGTTGGCAGCCGCCGCGTCAACGGCGTGGCACGGATGCATTCTGAGATATTAAAAAAACTGGTGATGAAGGATTTTGGCGAGATGTGGCCTGAGAAGTTCTGCAATGTCACCAACGGCGTTACGCCGCGTCGGTTCGTCGCGGTCAGTAATCCTGAGCTGACGGCGCTTATCAGCAGCCGAATCGGTGACGGCTGGCTGCACGACCTCGACCAGCTCCGCAAGCTCGAAACTTTTGCCGATGATAGTGAATTCCATAAGCTCTGGCGGGAAGTAAAACTCACCGCCAAACGCCGTCTTGCCGCGATTGTTGAGCAGCGCACCGGCGTCAAAATCGAACCTGACACGCTCTTCGATATTCAGACAAAACGCATCCATGAGTACAAACGGCAGCATCTCAACGTGCTCCATATTCTTACGCGGTATCTGGCTCTCAAGAAAAATCCTAAGGCCGATATGCCCGCCCGCACGTTTATTTTCGGCGGCAAGGCCGCGCCGGGTTATACTATGGCCAAGCTCATTATCAAGCTTGTCAACGCCGTTGCCGATGTTATAAATCATGACCCCGACGTGAGAGACCGGCTCAAAGTAGTATTCTTCCCCGATTTTAATGTTAAAAACGCACAGCGTATCTACCCGGCTGCCGATTTGTCCGAGCAGATATCCACGGCAGGCAAAGAGGCGTCCGGAACAGGCAATATGAAATTCTCCCTCAACGGCGCGCTGACCATCGGCACGCTCGACGGGGCAAACGTGGAGATTCGAGAAGAAGTAGGCGAAGAAAATTTCTTCCTCTTTGGTCTTACCGCCGAGCAGGTCCAGCAGTTAAAAATACGAGGCTATCGTCCTCATGACTACTACGAGAAAAACCCGCGACTGCGGGAAGTGCTGGACTTTATCGCCTCGGGTACATTGGCAGGCGGCGATGCCAATCTCTTTGGCCCGCTGGTTAATGACCTGCTCTGGCATGACCCGTTTCTGCTGCTGGCCGACTATCAGGCCTATATAGACAGTCAGGACAAGGTAAATAACTTGTGGTCTGACCAGAGGGCGTGGACACGCACTTCCATTCTCAACGTCGCTCGAATGGGCAAATTTTCTTCAGACCGTTCAATTCGTGATTATTGCCAACACGTCTGGAATATCAGGCAGGTCTCGGTTAAAGTGACATAACTGTTACGTGGAAGAATCACACAGCTGGCTTTCGCGAGTGACATGGAAACTGTTGGGAGTTCCCGGTACATCAATAGGAGAAATCAGGATGCCGTCACGAATGATGCAAGGTCAGTTGGGAACTCCCGCTGCTTTCGTCAGAGAAGTCCAAAGCTCTACACAGTTTCTTTGCGAGCTTTCAGGTCTTTTTCTTAAGCCATACCGTAGCTTCATCCGGGTTTGTAAAGACCTTTATCTGAAGCGAATTAAGGGTAAAGACAATTTGCAGAAACGTGAACAGGTTGCTGTTCTGTGACTCGGGATTAACAAGGATGGCCATTTTGTCTTTTTCGCTGAATCCGATGTTCCTGAAAGTGTCCGGCAGGCGGTCAACTTCCAGGACAGATAATCCGAACGCCGCGTCTTTCTCGTCTATAAGAAACGAGTTGGCGTTCTTTTGTCGTCCGGCCGCGAACATCTCTTCGCTGAGTTTTATTTTGTCCTTCAATCCTATTCGGCCTGACGTTTTAGCCTTCACTATCCCGTGGTCTTCAATATAATCTATTTCCCATTCCATCTGGTGTGTCCTTGCGAACAAGCATTTATTGACTTGTTGCTGTTTGCATTTTTCCTTTCATTTCTGTGTTATTAATACGTAACTCGTTACAAAAACTTCTTTCCTCGGCGAGACCTTGAAAAAACAGTTTAAAGATGCAGGATAATTCTGCGGGCTTTACCATGGCTGCTGAGTGTGAATATCCTTCTTCGCTGCTTTCTCGTGTATATTATAGGAAATCGTCTTATAAACTGCCATTAGGAAAAGCCGAGATTTAGTCAAGGATTACAAGCCGCTGCTTGGGATAATCCCCTCGCCTGGCAAGGAATTTCCTTAGCCGCATACTAAGGAATTTGCGAAAACGGTTTATTTACAAAAATGGTTTGCGGGGATACTCTATATCCGTTCATCGGGTTGTATTAAATATTGAGGAAAATGTGTGGTCCCGAATTATTACCTGCTTAACTTTAGTAAATCAGAGTTGCAATCATTCCAGCCAATTCGCCGAGAACAACGCGTAATCCAGGAAATTGACTATGTGGTCACCGCCTGGAGGCGCAATGTCAATTCTCGGGTTGTTTTGCAGCCAGTATTGAGCTAATGTTTCTAAATCATCCATCTCGACTCTGCCGTCTTTATCGAAATCACCAACAGTAGGAGGCCACCAATCTTCCGCCAGCTTCGCAAAATCCACAAAATCTACGGTGCAGTCGTTATTAATGTCGCCTTTAATCGGCGATGCGCAACTCTCTTCGACAAGGTTGTTTTCGAGCCAGTGAAAGGTCATTGTAGCGACATCTTCAAAATCGACGACACAATCTCCGTTTAAGTCCCCGAGAATCGGTTCGGAACATTCAGGGCACCATCGCCTGTCATGGTAGTAATGTTTCGAGTAGCCGTCGGAGCCAACCGAACCAACGATGCCTCTGACGACCTCGGCAAAGGCGCCGCGGACAATCAGTGTGTCCCATGGGCTGGTGTATTCTTTCCTGCCGGTTTCGCCGGGGTAGGCAGCGACGTGTTCGGCGCCCCAACCGCCGCCTCCAACAGTAATCGCAGCCTCGACGACAGTCGGGTCGAGTAAGTAGCGGTTATTGTATTGGTCTGAAGGATACTTCTTGACTCCGATCGGCTGATAATAATGTATTTTGTCAGTGTCGGCAGGATAATTCCTGTCGCCAACCCAGCTCGCTGCACTGTCTGACAGGCCTGGGTCAACGACCTTGATTACACCCTGGGCAATGAGGCAGAGAAAGTTTGGGTTATCCGCAGTTGGCATATCATTGGCATCGCGCGGACCGTCAACGATAATGTTGTCTCCAATCCATATATTTCCCGTGGCGATGACGGCTATTTTGCCCTTGACGATTTGGTTGATATCGACGGTATCAGCGCCACCTATGATAACGCTGCCATTGACAAAGATTTGTCCGGCCGGATCACCTTCATAACCGCCGAAATCCTGAGGGACATAGGTATCTGTAATACGGCAAGTGTGTGGCTGGAAGTTTACGTCATTCGGATTGCGGGCATAATGATAGGCATAGATATTGTAATTCTCGAATAGAGTTCCTCCGCTGCCCGAGACCACACGGAAATCAGAATAGTTGGGATTATTTGTTTTGACTGTGCAATGGTTTGTGATGCGAACCATACCTCTGTGATTAGGGTCGACGAAAAATTCGAGCTGGACGGCGCTGCACATAGGTGGGACGTCAGCAGTGCCGTTGGGTTTGAACTTATAGAGCGGATTGGTGCTGTCGCGAAAACGGTCAATTTGGCTCTGGACGGCTGGCTCGTCGGTTATTTTCGCATCGGGGACGTCGAAATATATGCCGCCTTCGAAGCAGGACATAACCGAGGCGTATTTGTCGTCGCCTCCGTAGGTGTATCGTGATTCCCCCATTTCGACCCTCTTCGTAAAAACAGGGCTGCCGTAAATATATATGTCCCGTATATCAGGATTATCGTTTTGTCTGTTGATGTGAATAGGCATATCTATTACTTCGCCGGTGCTAAAAACGACCTCATCAGTCGAATTTGGTCCGTTCGGGATTCTGCAGGCGCCCATATCCCATCCGCAGCCTGCCATAACGTCGTTACCACCAAAAGGGGGCGTAGCGTATGCTCGTTGCAAGAATATCGCCTCGAAAAGCAGACCGTAAAAAATAGCCGGAAACAGTAATTTGCCGGTTATTTTCATTTTCTTTTCCTTGTCAGGAGATGTTTTTTGTATTTCAATGCTCTGCTTCTTTCTTTATTTATGACATTTTTAGGCCATTACCTGCTTTTAAGCTGCCGAACACCGGGCGCCCACAATGGCTACTCCACGATATAAGTCCATATTCGTGCAGACTCGTTACAGTTTTTTTAGCAAAATATCTCATTTTTTACCGAGAAAGTTAGGAGATTTGATTATTGGGGGTATTTACAAAAAAGTTTTTCGGGGATATTCTATACCTGTTTGAAGAATGAGGAATTGGTTATTAGTTGGCGGGCAAGACCGGAAGGGATAGATTATGCTGATACCTAAATTTTGGGAGCAGGCTAATTACGGAGGCCGGGACAAAGATGGCAGGGACGTCTTGTTTAGCGTCTGGGGCTGGTCCTGCGATAGTGCAGCCGATGCAAAAAAGCTGGCATCCGAGCGGGCAAAGCGTGCGTTTGACTGGTGGGTCAATGGTGCCCACCGCCGTGTGGAGTATGATTATCTTGACCAGCCGCTGCGCGAGGAAATTGTGGAGACAATCGGAGCCGACGCCAACCAGACGGCTGTAATTACGCGCAACCGCTATGGGGCCTTGGTGCTCAATAGTGCTTCGGTTTGTTTCGTCGATGTTGATTTCCCTGCAGTGCAGTCATCGGGATTTTTAGATGCGATGAAGATGATGTTTTCGAAACGATTGCGTGAGGACCGCCGTGCGGAATTGCGGACAGCGACCATGGAGAAGGTGAAGAGTTGGGCGGCGGCCAATCCGAAACGTGCGTTTCGACTGTACCGGACGGCTGCGGGATTCCGTCTTTTGTTTACGGATATGTTGTATAAACCGACATCGGATGAGGTGCGCCGATTACTTGAAGAGTTAGGCAGCGATTCACTGTATCAGCGGCTGACGGAAAAACAGGCTTGTTTTCGTGCTAGACTGACCGCCAAGCCTTGGCGTGTTGGCTGCAGCAGGCCTCCAAACCGGTATCCGTGGAAAGATGCGGATGCTGAGATTGAGTATCGTAAATGGCAGCGTCACTATGAGGCAAAGTACAGCGCGTATGGCATCTGCGAGTTTGTGGAGGTTTTCGGTAAAGAGGCAGCCGACGAGACAATTAAGACAATTATTGCTCTGCATGATAAGCACACCTGTCAAAAAACAGGATTGCCGTTAGCTTAATGATTCAGCCTTTGCGGGGAAACTTAAAAGGATTGCTTTAACGAATGTCCGCTGCAGGGCGCATGGCAAATGTATAACATCAGTCGCATCCCGGGCGGAGAGTTCTGGTGCAATTATAACTGCGTGGAATATCACCCCATACAGCCTTGCAGTACCATCGCAGGTCGCAGTCGCAGTTATCAATATCCCCAGGGTCCCATCTTTGTTCCTTTATGACTTTAAGAGTGTGAGGATCGGTCCATTTCTTGTATTCAGCGTGGCCGTCCGCAAACGAAAAAGTCGTTCCCATTCCATGCCTGACGGGAGGCGGCCAGACGTATGTTAATCCGCCGTATCTGTCGTAGGGCAGATAACACGCGGCCCGCTGGGCCTGACCCGCGTCTATAAAAACGGCCCTTTCGGATGTTCTTTTAATCTGGGCTTTGAGTGTTATCGTCCGTGAAATAGAGCCCGGGCCGGCCGAACCTGTAGGCGGACTGTGCCAGGTGTTTATCGAATGGACATTCGAATACGTTACATATTCACCCTTTTTACCGACGGGACACTGATAAATTTTGTAATCCTTCATATATTTAAAAAGCAATCCTTCATCTATTGCGTGATACCATTCCCGCTTACTGCTGCATTGGCCGTTATCAACGCAGCTTGCGGGATACGCGGCATCATGATTCGTAGCTCTCGTTGGGGGCATTGAATGAGGAAACGGATGAGGCCATTCATGCCAGGCTAATTGTGGACCGCCATTATCCGGCCAAAATTCCCATGAATACCATACATCGCCTGATGGAACCTTGTCGTTTTTCTCATCGCAATACATATTCCAGCATAGCTGCAGTTGTTTGAGATAAATTAAACAGACGGCCCGCTTGCTCATTTCCCTTGCCCGGCCAAGCGCAGGTAAAAGTACCGCCATCAATAACGCGATTATGGCAATAACGACAAGAAGCTCTACGAGTGTAAATCCTTCAGCTCTAACGCCTTTAAAGGCATGTCCGCTGTTTTTTTCGGTGTTGCTCATAATCATCACCCTTTGGTGGTATTCTACTGTAAAGGAACAAAAAAACGAAACCAAAACCGGTAAAGAATCGTTTGTTATTGCGGCTGTAAGGGGGCGGCAGTAAAATAGACAACCGATGAGCAGGCGAAACGAGACGCGGATTAAACTGAAGAAGCTCAAAGCGCTGTGGGCGAGGGGCGAGTCGCTTTTGATAGTGATGCAGAATAATCCCGACCCTGACGCCATAGCCGCGGCGTGCGCGCTGCGTGAGCTTGCCAACAGGACTGCGGGCCTGAACTGCCGGTTCGCTTATGGCGGCACAATCGGCCGGGCAGAAAACCGTGAGCTGGTGCATTATCTGGGCTTCGCGTTTTATCCTTTCGACAAAATCAGCAATTATAAATCCGACCTTATCGCGCTTGTTGATACTCAGCCGACGGCGGGAAATAATCCTTTGCCCGAAGGCGTTCAGCCCGATATCATCATTGACCATCATCCCGCGATAGCCGCAAGCCGCGGCGTCGCCTTCGCGGATATTCGCGAGAACTACGGCTCGACTTCGACGATTCTATGGGAGTATCTTAACGAAGCCAAAATCGTCCCCGATATGCCGATTGCGACCGCGCTTCTTTACGGCATCCGCTCGGATACGCAGGATCTCGGCAGAGAAACCACGCAAGCGGATATTAACGCGATTGAGTCGCTGTATCCTCTTGCCAACAAGCGGATGCTCGGCCAGATTCAGCGGGGTCGTGTCCCTTCAGCTTATTATCAAATGCTCTCGACCGCCCTTGCCAATACCAAACAATATTCGCATTGTCTTATTTGCGATATCGGCGATATCGACAACCCTGATATGATTGGCGAAGTTTCGGACCTGCTCCTGCGGCACGAGGAAGTTGACTGGGTGATGTGTTACGGCGTTTGCAGCGGCCAGATTCTTATTTCTTTTCGTACGCAGGATAGCTCGCTCGATGCCGGAGATGTCGCGCGTAAGGTGGTTTACAAGCTCGGCACAGGCGGCGGGCACGAGCACATGGCGGGCGGGCAGATAACATTACCAGCGGCCAAACACGCTGCACGTCTCGAAGGTCAGATACGCAGGCGGTTCCTTAATGCACTGCGGATACGGACGCGAAAGAGCAGGCCTCTTGTTAATGTCCCGGCGAAGAGGCATTCGAAGAAATAAATCGCCGGTTTCCTCACCATAAATGCATTTTATTTTGGCGCCAAAAGACAGAACGGCCACGCGTGGATATTCCGCAGCACGCCATATAAAATCAAAACAGCAAAAGCAGTCCACGCTGCCCATGTGCGGGCGGCCCATTCCTTTTTGAAAAACAATAATATCAGGACAGGAGCTGAGACAACCATCAGGGGATTCATCGCAAACGCTTCCGCCAGGTCACCGTGCAGGAGATGGTGTGCTGCCCGTGTTGTGCCGCAGCCGGGACAATACAGTCCCGTCAAGACGTGAAGCGGGCATTTAGGAAAAAAATGCGCTTCGGCCGGGTCAAACAAGAATAATAGTCCAACCGCTATTAATGCAAATCCGGCTCCGATGCAATACTTCGTGACGGTCATATTAATATCGCCGATTCTCGGCTATTATGGCGATAGCCTGTATGGCGAAGATGATGAGGTTGGCGACGAGGCCGATTGCAAAACCGATCCAGCACCACATCTTAGCCTTTCCGGAAGAGTCAAGGGCGCCCTGAATATCGCCTGACTTGGCCTTGGCGTTCACCTGCGCGGCGTAAACAATCGAGACAATGCCAAATGGCAGACAACAGCACAGAGTGACAAGAATTGCCTGAACCAGATAATTCGGAATTGTCACCGGCGTGACCGGGCCGTGTGCCTGCACCTGCGGCAGCATTTCGCCGCATTTGGTGCACTTGTAGGCGTTATCATCGTTCTGAGTGCCGCATTTCTGGCAAAACAACATATCAATCTCCTTTCTATTGCTTGTTAATAATCCCGATAATTATCAGGACGAATATTAATGTGTAAACCGCCGCGAAAAATCCTCCCATAATGACCCCGACCCACGCGTGGATTTTTCCGCGGGCTTCAGGATGCTTTTTTGCATGTCTTAGACCTCCGATACCCAGAATCAGACCCGCAATTCCAAGAATAATACCGAAGAACGGAATAAATGAAAATATTCCCAGATAATATGCCCACAGTGCTTTGGGGTTCTTGTGCGGTATAAGTCCGCCCAGGGTGTTGTCTTCTATCACTACATACGGCTGCTGCGCCTGGCCGTGGAGCACAAACCCGCACCTTGTGCATTTGAAGTTGTTTTCTTTGTTCTGCTGGCCGCATTTCTGGCAGTAGATAACCTCTGACTGCGCTGCTGATGTGACTTGCGGTGTCCCTGCGGATGCGGCGGTCAGGGCAACTGAGCATACGGGACATATTGCCTGTTGTCCTGCCGGCGGCTGGTTTATTACGACGTTTTTATTACAGCGGGGACAATAAAGTTCCATTTCTATAATTCCTGTTCTTACCACCAGCTCCCATAAAATCTGTTGCTTTATGTTAAATAACTGGAAAAAGCCATTATGACGCCTGAATAGTTTATCGGCGGACAACAGCGGGTTATTGCAGGGAAAATTTCACCAGTCTGTGCGGTGCCGGGCGTACTATACAGTAGTTAAAACACGGGTAAAGTTAACCAGGTATTGCTTAAGCCTTGCCTGTTTTAGTCCGATATAGCCCTTAGTCTTATTCTGCGCCTAAAAAGGGGTAACTATGGCAACAATACTTGTGGTGGAAGACGAATTGGACGTGCAAAAGGTCATCGCCAAGCGGCTGACCAGCCGGGGCTTCACCGTCCATTGCGCATCCGATGGATACCAGGCGGTGCAGAAGGCCCACAAGGTTGCTCCTGATTTAATCGTGCTGGATTTGCAGCTCCCCGCGGGCGACGGCATGAGCGTTTTACATAAACTGCGAGTCTCGGACAACACCAAAATGACGCCTGTTGTTGTCCTGACCGGGATGACCAACGAGATGGTTAAGCAGAGTGTTCTGACCGAAGGCGTCGATGCGTATCTCCAAAAGCCCTACGATGCGCAGGTCCTTCTCGATACTATTAATAAAATCCTCAAGCCGGAGGATGAAGAACAGCAGACACAAGGCGGTGAATCGATACAAGCCGCCCCAGGAGCCGACGCTCCTTGATTTTGCTCCGAGCGGGAATCAGGCAGGCAAATAGAAGTAGAAAGTTGTCCCTTTGCCCTGTTCCGATTCGGCCCAGATTTTTCCTTTGTGGTGCTCGATAATCAGCTTCGAAATGGCAAGCCCCAGCCCCGTGCCTTCGATGTCTTTTACCTTCGCTGACTTTATTTGCCCATATTTTTTGAACAGGCTCTCCAGGTCGTTTTTGCCTATTCCGCAGCCCGTGTCCGAGATTGCGACCTTTATGCCGTTTTCGTCTTTTCTGGTTCGTATAACGATACTCCCCGAGGCGGTGAACTTCAGGGCGTTGCTGACGAGATTGGTTACGACGCGGGTGATGCCGTCGTAATCGAAGTCCGTTTTCGGCAGTCCTTCTTCAAGCTCAATGCGGAGGTCCAGCCCTTTTTGTTTGGCGACCGGCCCCATCGTTTTATAGACGTCCATTACAAGCTCATTTATGCTATTGGCCTGGATATTGAATTGCTGTTTGTCTGCGTCTATTTTCTCGAAGTCGAGAAAGTCTGTTATCAGCCGGGTCAGCCGTTCCACGTTTCGTATGGCAAGCGTAAGAAACTCTCTTTGTTCTTCGTTGACAGGCCCCGCCTCGCCGCTTCCGACGATATCAATCCCCTCTTTGATTGCCGTTAGTGGTATCCGCAGGTCGTGCGAAACCATATTCACAAGGTCCGCTTTGGCGGCGAGAGCCTCTTTGAGTTTGTGCTCCACCTTTTTGCGTTCCAGCGCGTAGAGCAGCGTCCTGCCGAGTATACTTTCTATCGCCGGGCCTTTAACAAGATAATCTGTCGCCCCCAGGTCTATCGCCGAAATGCCCGTCTGGTCATCCGCCAATCCGGTCAGGACCACAACGGGAATTTCCCCAGCCGCCGAAATTGCCCCTTTGACCGTATCAAGCCCTGTGCTGTCGGGCAGCCCCAAATCAAAGAGAGCAACATCGAATCGTCCTTTCTTTAACTTATCGACTCCTTTTGCCATTGTGCTGACGGTTTCAACATCGAATTTAACGGGAAGCGGCGAGTTGGCAAGCGCACGTTTGGCCGTCATACAATCAACGTCGTCGTCATCAACCACCAGAACACGAATTTTCGGCGTCATTATGCCGTCCTCCTATGGAGTCCTGACGGACTTGAAATTGTTATTCTGTTCTCCATAGCGGCGGATTCTAAACCATAAATCCTCGATTAGCAACCGTCACTTCTGTTATCAGGGACTTCGCCGTCTTTGCCGCCGACTGGCGCAGATACTGATAGAATCTCTGGAATCTGCGGTGTTCTCACAGGCGTGATTGCTGCCAAATTACTTCTTCGACTTGGCGGGCAAACCTGTCTTGAGCCATTTTATCGCCTCTTCACGATTATCAAACTGTTCGACATGGAGCGACATAAGAGTGGCGACATTCTTGAAAAATACATGCTCGTTGGCTTTAGGTGAAGACGGGTCGTGTATCGCGGCTATCCTGAGATCTGGTCCGACCCCGAGTTCCGTGAGCATCTTGGGCAGGTCATCTATTTGCAGCACTGTAAAATCAGGAATCATTTCTCGGAAGTCGATAAGTATCCTGTGCACGCCCTTCTTGCGAGCAAGCGGATATATTTCCTCGGCGAATTTCCTGTGCTCCTCCCAGTCCATAATGCCGTTTAGCTTCGCGGCAACTATTTTGTCTTTTTCAAGATACTCAATCGTCCATTTCATTGCCTGATCCTCCTTAAACTATTTCGCATCCGTAAATATTATACTGCTGGCTTCCCGCAATTGTCAATAGGCATATTTGGCGTGCCTTTTATTGCTTCAAATACAAGACATCATCAAACTCGCCGGCTAACCCGGTCTTTTTTCGCGATACATTTTAGTAAACAAGCCATTTTCGCAAGTACCCGTCTCAAAACAATACCATCTACGCTTCCAGCGGAAAACAAATGACCGTCCCCTGTTATTCAAAAATTAGTTTTTAGGATGAACTATGTAAGCTTTTCCCTACAACAAAACAGGCATATTGCCTATTGGCGATTCGAATGTCTTCAACGTATACAGCGCTAAGTATATTGAGTTGTTGAGAGAAAGCGCACTTAAAAGAGAGGTTGTTACGACAGGCAAATAAAGTGTGAGAGAACGACGAGAAGAAGGGAAAAGAGAGTTGCCTTTGTGCTCATAGTCAGAATGAGTATCCCCCTTTTATCTTCCTCGGTATCAGCTCTAACTGCCTGAAAACTGTTTATTAAAACCAAAAAACTATTAACACAAACTATATTATTTGAAAGGAGAAGGAAAAATGAGAACTATTATTTTGGTATGTATCGGTGTGCTGGTACTCGTGAGCAGCTCGGCTTTGGCCTTGCAGAAAGAGATATTCGGCCTGCAGGGCGCCGGCGGCGGCTACAATATTTACCGGTACGATGTGATTGCAGGCACATTTCATAACTGCGGCGCTATCAATGGAAATTGGGCCACTAATCTTGCGATGGACAACAACAGGCGTCTGTACTATATGCATCCTTTTGATTTTGCCCATATTCTCTGGCAGGCCGACCTCGACGGCAGCAACAACCTGATTAACCAGCAGGTGGTCGACACATTCACCCCGGGAATGAACATAATCGACGGATTCACCATCGGCCCAAACGGCGACCTTTATATGACCGGCTACGGGCACAGCCAGATATACCGCTATGTAATTGGCTCCAACAGCGGCACAGCTTCAACCGAGGTTACACTTGTTAACGGGCCGGGACAGTCCGCCGAGTTCCGCTCAGACCTTGCCTATGACCCCATTAGCGGAAACCTCGTCGGTATTGGCATAGTGCCGGATGGCAGCGGTCGACGGTCGCTGTTTGAAATCCCGGCGGCAATAACCTTGAACGGTATCAACGACAATTACACTTGGCAGTTTTTCGGCGGAAACGCATCTCCGTGGGCAAGCATTGACTTGGGCAATCCAATCAATAATCCAGGTGGTCCGTTAGGACCCAACCCGGATGGTGTTGCTTTTGACCCGCTCACCGGCGACCTCTATATGTCCGGCGACGGTGAGAAATTCTCGCTCTGGAACCGCAACACCGCCACCCTGACTAACTATATTCTGGATTCGAGCGGAGCCGACCCCTTGGTGGGCTTCGACCTGGCGTTCCAGACCGTCCCCGAACCGGCGACCATTGCCCTGTTTGGTCTTGGCGCATTGAGTCTGATGAGAAAAAGAACAGTTCGCTGATGCGGACACAAATTTTTTGTGGAACTAAAAACAGTAAAACAAAAAAATGAAAAGGAGACACAAAATGAATACTCAAATAAAAAATCAGTTCGTATCGTTTCTTACAGCGGCGGTTGTTCTTACACTTTCATGGAGCATCGCCCGTGGCGACGACCTTACCCCGCCATCTTATCGCGGTAATCCCCTGTCGGTCTATGCCCAATGGAATCTGGTGCTCGGAAGCACTGATTTAAGTCTGACCAGCTGGAGTTCACAAGACGACACCGACCCATCAACATACCTGTACCCCAATTTCACCCCGACCGCGCAAATACAGCCGAACGGCGGAATCTATCAGCTTCAACTGCCGAACTGGGTTGACAATATGCCGCTTAAAGATATGCGGCTCCAGCTTACATGGGCAGGCACGAATCAGGTGCCCGTTAATCTCTTCAGTGAAGGACTCGACGGCGTCAATCTTATCCAGGCGACTATTACCGGGACATCCTCTGTGATTCCGACCCCGACGGGTTTTTATCAGTATATTGATTTTCAGTTCCACCCGAATCTTGATTTTGAGCGGATTCACGTGGAACTTCCCTCCACCAATTATATGACCCAGATAGTCGTCGATACGGTTTCCACCATACCCGAGCCGGCGACAATCGGCCTGCTTGGTCTTGGCTCTTTAGGTCTGCTTCGCAGGAAAAAATAAGCAGCAAAAATCACCAACGCAAGGCAGGATACTTAATGTGTCCTGCCTTTTTCATGCGCGTATGCCCATTTTAACCCTGAAAACCGGTAAAATTCGCAAAAACCTGCGGTAAACCGCAGTATACGAAATCCTGCCTGATAACTTAAACTCAATGTATTATTTTGGGGCTGTTCCCTCGCTATAGTTTGTGAGCGGGCGGCCGAGAAGAAGGACGAAGAGAGTGATGAGAAGAAGAGAAGAGAGCGGCTGGTTTTGTATTCATAGTCAGAATGAGTATCCCTCTTTTATTTCCTGCACCATCGCCCATCACGTCTTGAAATCTATATTGCTTACATTTATGGAGGAAAGAGAATGAGAAAATTAATTACAATTTGTGCAGTAATCGGAATGGCTCTAATCTGTAGCAATGTTACAGAGGCGACGGTGGTGGATTTGAGTATCGAACCAGCCACTAAAACCGTACTTCTTGGCGACACTTTTGAAATGGAACTGTGGGCCACATCGAGTCCTTCCGGCCAAGGCATCAAGGGAATAACGGCAACAATTGAATGGGATACGGCAAAACTGCAGTTTCTGGGGTACACGGATGAAATCGGGGGTATGTGGACAGATTTCATTACGTACCCTGGTCTAGGTCAAGCAACAATAGATGGTGCCATGCTCATGTTCGCTGTGCCAACAGATGTACTGGTTTACACGCTGCAGTTCGATGCACTGGATGTGACGAATTCTACACTACTCGAGTTTGCTTCTGCTTCGGTGAGGGATTCAGAGAACCAAGATATTACAGGCAATCTATCGTCAGCAGATATCACTATTACACCCGAGCCGGCGACCATCGGTCTGCTTGGTCTTGGTGCGTTGAGTCTGTTGAAAAGACGCAGGGCGTAAAAAACTCGAAAAGATACTTTGTGTTGACACCCAGGGGCTGTGTTCAGGAGAACACAGCCCTTTTTCTATTCAGGATTTTAGCCGATATTAAGCAGGTTTTATAATTCAGGTCAGACTGAAAGAATAAGAAGTCATCGTTTCTTTTTGTCCCCCAAAACCGGCTATTTTAAAAAATCGCAAAAACCTGCGGTAAACCGCAGTATTCGAAATCCTTCCTGATAAAGTAAACTTAAAACGTTATTTTGGGCTGCACTCTCGCTATAGTTTGAGAGTGATCGGCCAAGAAGAAGGACGAAGAGAGTGATGAGAAGAAGGAAAGAGGGTGTTGATTTTGCATTCATAGCCAGAGTGAGTGTGCCTCTTTTATCTCCCCCAACAGCGTCCCTCACGTCTTGAAATATATGTTGTTTAAATTTATGGAGGAAAGAGAATGAGAAAATTAATTACAATTTGTGCAGTTTTGGGAGTTGTTCTAACGGCAAGTAGTATGGCGGCGGAGACAGGATTTTATGCCATTACAAACGAACTTGGCTACCAGGGCACTATATGGAATGAAACCGATAGCACAGGGCCGTGGACAACCTCAACGCCTCGTGATGGCTACCTTTATATAATGGTGGACTTTCCCGACTGGACCAACCACAACCAACTGATGAGCAACTATTGGCAGCACCCGGAAAGTTATCAGGATGATTCGTACCTGCAGATAAGTGACGATGCCCCCTACCTGAGCGTTACCAGCGCTTCCGGCACTTGGGATTCCACTTTAAAGGTGTTCACTGTTGACGTGACCGGAGCGAATGCGGGACCGTACCCTAACGGCGACTACCCGTGGTTCTGGCAGCCGGACACTGGTCTGGCATATCCCGTGAAGATCACAGACTACGCGTACAGTTTCACGGCGATATTCGCGGCGGAAGCTGCAATCGACACTGACGGCTGGCTCTCGAACACCGTGGCTCCGGAAAGTATCACAGGTTCATTCACAGGGCATTTCGTTTCCATCACGAGCGGCGATACATACGGCTTTGACATCGGCTTCTCAAAGGCGATGTTCGACTCGGATGACGGCGCAATCACACCAGAGAACTACTGGTCCCAAGTTCCCGAGCCGGCGACGATGTGTCTGTTTGGTCTTGGTGCGTTGAGTCTGCTGAAAAGACGCAGAGCTTAAAAAGCTCGAAAGGACAATCTGTTTTATAAAACAAAAGGCTGTGTCCTGAAAAACACAGCCCTTTCTATTAGCTGATATTAATCCTGCGGATTACTCCGGCTCCTGCTTTTGCATCAGCTCGATTATCTCGGACTTAACGGGCATCGCGTCCACCGACCCGAATTTGGTGCAGGCAAGTGCCCCCGCCGCCGATGCGAATCTGACGGCCTTGCGCAAATCGTCGCCTACCGCCATCGCCGCCGCCAGTGCGCCTGCGAATGCGTCGCCCGTGCCTGTATGGTCCACCAGCTCGATTGGATAGGCAGGTATGTGGTCGGCGTTGTCCCTGTCAACGACCATGCACCCCCGCCTGCCCATTGTTATCACCGCTGCGCCGACTCCTCTTGCGACGAGGTCCGAGCCGACCATTTTCGCCGTGCGGATATTCGCGCTGGAACGCTCGCTAATCAGCGCCGCCTCGTAAAGATTTGGTATCATCACGTCCGCCGAGAAATACTCCGCCGGCAGCGTCGTCTCAGCTCCCGCGCACGATCCTCCCAGCACTCCCGCCGGGTCGAGAATCACTTTTTTGCCGTGAAGTTTGGCGATTGCGATTGCTTTGATAATCGCGTCTTTGGGCAGCCGCGCATGAATCAGGCACACATCCGCCTCGGCTATCGCCCGCTCCGCCTGCTCTATATCTGCCGGCACCAGCGCTGAGTTTGCCCCGTCGTATTGAACACAGGCGTTTTCGCCTTTGGTATTCACAAGCGTCAGGATGACGCCGGTATTTTTCGCCTGCGCGGTGAAGACGTATTTAGTTTTTACTTCGTATTGTTCTAATATGGCTTTTATCGTCGCGCCTAACGGGCAATTGCTGATTTTGCTGACTAAATGCGTCTCGCAGCCGCACAGTGCCGCTTCGATGGCCTGATTGACTCCCGGCCCCGTCGCCGTCAGCGATAGCGCCGTTCCCGCCGTCGTCTGGCCCGCTGTCGGCACCTCCGTACATTTTATCGCCAGGTCTACGTATGCGCTGCCGACAACGACTACATTAGGATTCCTTTCCGACATAGTCATTCCCCAAAATACACCTTACAATCCGTGAGTATATGCTTCCCGCTCTCATTTGCAACCATTTTTGTTTTTCTTATTGCATCACCAGCTCGAACGACTCAAATAGGCCGTATCCTGTTGTTTTATATTTATTGCCTGCGGGTGGGCCGTTCGGCGGGCCTTCCCTGAATTCCGGCGGACTGGCCTTTCCCGGTTGGCCGGTGTGATGAAGTCCCAGTGTATTTTTTAATGTTCCTGTTACGATAACCTCTATTTCATTATTTCCTTTCTTAATCTGTTTTGTAACATCGCATTGCCATGGCTGATGCCAGATATATCCTGCCTCTTTGCCGTTCACCAGTACCTTCGCGACGCTGCCGTACCAGTCGTTCAGCCGGATAAAATATTTCTTATCTGCCTGCTGCACTTTGAACTGCTGCTTATATGATATGCTGTCACCATAGAATGAATACCCCTGTTCGTTCCACGGTCCAACCTTAATCGGCTCATCGCGCACAATCACAAAACCCGAATCTTTCGGCTCAACCCTGAAATCGCCCAGGATATAAATCGCCGCTATTTCCTCATATATGGTAAAGGGACTCGCCTTTATAGTTATCTTGTTTTCGCCGGTTTTTGCAGCGGGGCTTATATCAATCTTGCCGAACGATTTATCTAACCACCACGAACCCTTCTTTGCCTTGACTGCTTTGCCGTTGCATGTAATCGTATAAATCTCCGGCTTCTCAATCACGGCGTATATCGGCTTTGGTACACTGTCTTTGATTGTAAAGCAGTATGTTGCCTCGAAGCCGCTATTCGGGTCAAACTTTTTGCTTATCAGCTCATCTTCGAACTGTACCGCGTGGTCCCACGGATTTTCTTTCATCCCGTATTTTTGGAAAGTTAGTTGCGCCGCCTTGTTGTAATAAATTTTAGACATCTTCTTTTCACCGACCGTCAAGTCGAGATAATCGAGCGTAAGAACGTTCGGCGCAATGCGTTTTATTTTCATCGCCCCGGTTGGTTCAAGCTTCGTCTCCGTAACCCGTGCAATTTGCACCGGCTCAGCAGGTTTATTGGAAATGAACAATAAAATGCTGCCTGCCGGCGAAAGGTCGAATTGTGCCTTAATACCGTGCTTGTCTTTTTCGAATGCGTATGGCGTAATCGTTCCCGTCTCTGCATCCCATTTCTCGACACTTCGGCCCGCGGATTCAATCACTCCTTTGCACGCCGAATTTATATCCGTGTTAACGGCAAATACCAGCTCCCCATCTTCCAGCTTTCGCCTGTGATGAAACATAATGCCGTTAGCGTCTGATTGTTTGATTGAAAACCCGTCTTTTGACTGACCCAATAAGACCGAGGCCAAATCATCAGCGGCCGTCTTTTTAAACCCGGCGCCCTTTGCCAGAATTGCCGGCCGGTCGCTCGTTTGTCCATCTATGCGTGTCGGCAAATCGCCGCAGCATAAAATCTGTCCCCCGTTGGCCGCGTATTTTTCCAGCAGTTCCATTGTCCTGCTGTTAAGGTTTTCCATCAGCGCCGGCAGAACAATCGTGCTGTAAGCCCGCCGACCCACTTTTAAAGTTGGTCCCTCAACCGACCCACTGCGGCCAATGACGTCTTCGCACCCGATATCGAATTCGACCTGTTGCTTCGCAAGTGTAACCACCGTCCGCTGGAATTCGCTTCCGATTCTTTCAAGATAGTTCTTTTGGTTCGGTTCCGGCTGATACATCCACGCCGTGCTCGTCGGCTCCATCACCAGTATCTCGTTGATTTGCTCACCCTGTGAAAGCGCAGCCGAAAGCCGGGCAAAATAACTGACCGCAACGTGATAATCCTCCCACCACGGCTCATGATACGAAAATGACTGCGGATAATCCGCCTTTCTCGCCCCGCGAATACTTACAAACGACAAATGTTCATTCATCGTATTAATGCCCAGCACATAAATCCAGTCTCCGATTCGCTTCATGTCCTCGAATCGCAGCTCCCATCCTGCCCCGCCGTATGTCTCGCAAAGCGTCCGCTTTCTGCCCAGTTGATTCGCTATACTCGCGATCTCCATTACCGAACGGACGTTGCCGAACTGGCTGTGAACACCTTCGCCGTATTGATTGAACAATATGTCTATTCCCGGCCTGTGCATCCACGCGCTCATAGCCATATTGTCGGGGCCTCTTGCGCTGTTGGGCCATTCGTGTTCGAAGTAGTGGCCCGTAAACTCAAGATTGTTCTTCTCGCAATATTCATAATATGGCTTGGCCCATCTATCGATGAACAGTTCAAGCACAGTCTCATGGTAGTTATGACGAACTCTTTTCCAGTCGCCCGTCTGCCGGATAAGTGCAGACAGATTATCAATCAGGGAGTAGCCCCACTTTTTCTCGAAAACTATCGGCAAATCATTTGCCCACGGCAGTTTCCCGGCGGGAAAAATATGAGGCTCATCCGTAAACACGCCCGGTATCTGCCCGCCGAAATCATTGCCGATTTCCCGTTTATACGCATCAAGGGTTACATTGAGAAATTTTTCTGCTACCCCCGCAGTCAGCAGATTTACGTATGTCCTGTTGGCATACCAGCTTGATTTATTCGCCTGCTTTACCCTTGAGACAAGACAAGGGAGTTGCTCCGTCTGCTGGCCTGATTTTACTTTTTCAGTTATGTTTTCGTAATTATCGCCCGCCCGTTGATAAACCCCCGCGATGTCCTCGGACCATTTCGGCGGCTGATTCGCTTCTTCGATGCTAAGCCCCATTCCTCTCGATTCCGGCATCAGCTCCGGCACAAACCCGCCCGCAAAACCCGACGGGTACGAATTCTCATCATAAATCCATACCTTTATTCCAAGCCGTTTCGCTTCCTTGATCGCGAGTTTCCAAAGCCTGAACCACTCATCCGACAAATAAGGCGTCATCAGCCCCGGCCTCGGATGTATAAACACCTGCCTTATCCCCTGTCCCGCGAAATCCCGTAGCGTTGAAATGACCAGCTCATCGGTCATCATATCGTTCCACACCCAGAACGGCGCAGAACTGTACTCCGCAGGAGGATTTAAAAATAACGCCCTCGTGCTAACCGAGTCCTCTGACTTCGCGTTATCAACTCCAGTGAATACGACTGCCGACGAAACAACCAGCAATAAGATAGCTCTGTTCATAAATTCGTTGCCCCTGCCAGAACTTTTAATAAAACCCACCAGACGAAATACGAACTACGCTCGACGAACGACGAATTGATTGGGCCCGGAAGGGATCGAACCTTCGACCAATGGATTATGAGTCCACTGCTCTACCGCTGAGCTACGAGCCCGTTAATGCAACTAAGCATAACCGCTTATACCTGAAGTTGTCAAGACCGGCTGTTCTGAAATAGCTCAATGGAAGGACTCAGTCCGGGTTTTAATCATTCTTGTTCGGGCGAGTTTCGGACTCTTGCCGCTGCACAACTTCACAGGGTATGGCTGGCAGCGTGCCTATATAAACCCGCTGCTGCTGTGGTCTTTTTTTATCGCCAGGCGGATTTTTGGGCGGGTCGGTTGAGACATCAACAATCAGATTATCCGCAAGCCCGACTTTTGCGGTGTTGCTGTCCGCCTCGATTGTAAAAGTCATCTCGCCGCCGGTTGTGTTCACATCGCCAAGCGTCAGGCCCGCGGGCTGGTCGCTGAGTTCAAGATAGAAAGCGGGAGCTGCCGCCGGTCTTTTCGGCGTTTTGACACGTACTGCAGCTTTGCCTCCCGCGGGAATTTTAACGCTTGTTTCATCAACAAGCTCGAAGACCGGCGCACGGCGATTTGGAAATCTTGTCATAACCATAAATTCCTGCGATGGAACCATGTGCATATAAATGAATGCCTGCATCATGTCCTCCGCCGGGATAACAATCCTGCTGACCGCCTGATTGTCTATCTTAGCTTGTCCTTCAAGCCGCAGACTAACCGGCCGCTCTAATGGTTTTTGCGGGGCCGTAAGAGTAACGCGCAGGCGGTCGCATCCGGCCGGGATTCTCTCGCCGCTGAGTTTGAAGCCCGCCGGCGCATCCTTGAGCGCCAGTTTTATTTCACTATTAAAGCCGTCCTTTCGTAATACTTCTATTATTACAGGGATAGTGCCTCCGGGCAGAATGTTTATGCTCGATGGCGCCGCTAACAGCACAAAATCCGGCTGCGGCGGACTGATTCGCAGCCGATACCCGTAATCCGGCCCGCCGTGATTCTGTGAGTCGGCCAGATGAACAAAGTATTCCCCTTTTTCAGGAAGCCGCAGACGCAGATACGAATCAGCGTTGTGTGTGAGCAGCCCCACGTTCTTGTTTCCATAATCATCGTTATGCGAAAGCGTTTTCCCGTTCGCGTCACTGAGCCACAATAGCGAATCAAGAGGTGAATTCAATCTGCGGGCATACACTTCAACTGCTATTTCGTCGCCTGCGTTGGCATCGAACCGGAATATGTCAACATCCCCCGGCTTGCCGATTCGTCCGTTTATTATCTTTGGCAGTGTGATGAGTTGTGCGTCTTCTGTTGTGCCGTTGTCCTCGATTTCATTGCAATCAGGCAGTGCATCTGCCGCGTAAGCGACGCTGTTGCTTCGCCTGTTGTTTTTGTTCAGCTGGGCATAACGGATTGTGCTGCCGCCTGGCATCGTATCCAGCGGCATTTCATTGGTGTCGAGGTTCCACCCCTGTATCGAGGCCACAGTGAATACCCCCCTCTGGCCTCCGAGCGGGAACATCTGCGTGATGAACGGCTGTTGCGACACGCTGACGCGATAGACAAAATCCTCCCGCCCGCGGTAAATGGAGTCGCGAATCTCAATCTCATATTCGTCATCTCTTGGAATTTTGTAAAAAATCACCGGGTCGGGATTAAAAAGGTAATTGCCAGCGTGCTCAAGCTCCTTGCCTTTGGCGTCATACAGGGTCAAAGTCGCCTGAAACCAGCCGGGCACCGCGTCCGCCAGATACGGAATAAGATGACGGGCCTGCGCCTCTATCGTGAGATTCTGCCCTTTTTTTGCGCTGAAGCGGAAGCGGTCCGCTTCGCCGGGCATAATCTGCCCGTTGAGCAGGATGGGCACATTTACTTTCGGCGTGAAGGGTTTGCCGGGGTCTTTGAATTCCGGCTCCCCGGCCTCCGGCAGCGTCCCCACCTGGAAACATAACGGATTTGTCAGCCCCGTCCGGCCTCCAAGCCGAAGCTCACGGTCGCCAGGCTCGGCGTTGGGATCGATGGTGATTTCGATAATCGCCATTTCGCCAATCTGCGCGCTGGCGGGGTATTTATTACTCAGAAATTCTTCCGAAACCTTTTGCAGCCCCTTCGGGCTTAACTTTTCGAGATTTCGAAAAAGCGGATGGTCCGGCAGCGTAACAGGCGGTTCATTTGCTTCGGGTTTGTTTGCATCACCAGGTTTATTTATATCCGCCGGCTTATTAATATCCTGCGAGGCGGGGCTTTTGGCTTTTTTGCCCGGACCCTGCTGTTTTTTCTGCAATTTGTTTATCCGGCTCCGGAGTTCCTTTTTCTGGTCGTTATTTAAAGGTTTTACCCGGCCAATATAGCTGGTTACCGAGCCGCGAACCCCATCGCCGGTAACATATACGTCGTTGGCGTCCTTGATGAATTGCCCCCCCACGGCAACTTTAATGACTGAGCCTTGCTGTCCTCCGGCAGGATAAAGATACCCGATATGCGGCTCTTTTTCCTTCGTGGCTCCCTGCGCATTTGCTGCGTATAAGACAATAATCGCAATCAGTAATCGTCTCGATAAAATCATTATTGGGCCCGTTTACATTATTTCCTTCAGCCGGTTGCTCGAAGGCATAACCTGCAGAGTCAATCCTTTCGGATTTGGAAGCGCCCCATCCGGGTCGATACCCAGCAGCTCATAAATACTGCCGATTAAATCTGCCGCGAGCACAGGCCGCTGTGCGACTTCCTCGCCTTTATCATCCGATGCGCCGACGATGTGTCCTCCTTTGAACCCGCCGCCCGCGACGACCGCGCTGAAGCAGTTGCCGTAATG
>JBFZBL010000281.1:0-8839 GCA_041308485.1 Phycisphaerae bacterium
TGAACCACCTGGCAGGCGGTGAAGCGGCGGCCCTGCTGCAAAAAGGGTTTGACGGGTATGTTTCGATGCCCGCGGACGTGTCGGAGGTCGTCAGAAAAATAGAGGAGGCGACGGCCATAATCTATTAGCGACAGACAATGCTAAAACCAAGAAGAAGCCGGTATTACAGCCGGCTTCTTTCTTTTATCTGAAACACACCAAACAAAACTTTTTGTTCTTCAAACAGAACCCGTTTCCCACTATAATTAACACCGGTCGCGCTCGTAGCTCAGTAGGATAGAGCGCCGGTTTCCTAAACCGGAGGTCGTCAGTTCGAATCTGGCCGGGCGCATTAAAATCCTGTTCATATCGATTGGCTGCCGCATTTCTTTGCTATGGCAAGGGATAACTATAACAGAGGTAACAATCTTGACATTTATGCTTGATTTGATTAAAATACACTAACTATCGATTAGTCACTCTGCACCCGTATAAATGAAGAAAATGGAGAATGGTGTGACCAGAGCAACCACTTCTATTGTTTTAGCATTTATTCTTGTCTCGACTTGTTACGGCGATTTGTGCGATAGTAACGTGCTTATCAGCAGCTTTGAAGATGGAACTCCGTATCCCATCAGCAGCTCAGGGCCAACACTTGTCGGCGGTCAAACCATTGGCGTTACGGAAGGTTCGAGCAGCCTTGGTGTCATAGGGCCAATCGGCTGGGGATTCATCGGGTCGTTCCCTGTCAATCCCGGCAATTTCATGGCTAACACAAAATTCAGCATTGACATCACTACACTGGCTGCGGACTTCCCCGGCGATTCCGGAATAAATTTCGGTTTTGCCCTTTGGAGCAGCCAGACAGGCTGGCAGCAGTGGGATAATGTTTTGCCCTCCTGGGGGGGCACCAGCAAAACAAACCGCACTATTACGATGACGGTTGATTACAATTCGATTAAGCCGGCAACAACTCCATCTTCGACGACTTTTTACCTCTTCCAGAGCAGTTATTCAAATGACGGTCTGACGACGAATTATACGGCTTATTTGGATAACATGAGGCTCACAGGAGAACCAAAAGAATGTCCGACCGGAATGACACCATTTGTGATTCCATCCCAGCAGAATCCTGACTCACTGATAGCCATAAAATACCAACCAATTGGAAATGACGCTAAAGACAGAATTGTTGTTACCAACGACCATTTCTCGCTGAACGGAGAACGATTAAATATATGGGGTGTTAATTTATGCTTTGGCGGGAATTTCCCAAGTCATTCAGATGCGAACAAATCTGCGGAGCGTCTGGCAGCAGGAGGTGTAAATTCAGTTCGATGCCATCATATGGACACTTCGAATTACCCAAGCGGTATATGGAATCCAACGGATGGAGCGACGATTTATCCGGAGGCGCTTGACCGGTTAGACTATTATGTCAACGAAATGGCCAAAAGGGGTATTTACACTAATTTGAACCTTCACGTTGGCCGAGCACACAGCCAATACTTAGGCTTGCCGGACCCCTGTACGGATTATGACAAAATCGTTGGAATTTTCACGCCAGCGTTGATAGCCGCTCAAAAAGCTTACGCCCATGATATGCTGAACCGCATAAATCCGTATCGCAATATCCGAGTTGCCGACGATCCGGCAATCGCTTTTGTGGAAATAACAAATGAAGACAGCTTTTTTATGTGGGATGGCCCACAAAAGCTGCGGAGTCTGCCAACATATTACGCGGATATACTAAAACAACAATATAACAACTGGCTCAGCAATCAATATGGCGACACAAACGGCCTGCGAAGCGTCTGGAACGCACACGTTGAGCCTCTTGGGCCAAATGTGATTACAAGCTTTGAAGCTCATTTTAACGACCCCAACGTTGATCCAAATAACAAATGGTATCTCGAACAGCATAACGGCTGTCAGGCAGGCTTCACACTGGCGCAATATCAATCGATAACGGCAGCCAAACTTGCTCCTACTGTCATTGACAGCACAGAATGGCACCTGCAGCTAGAACAGGCCCATTTGAATATAACACAGGGACAATATTATACCCTTAGTTTCGACGCCGTCGCCGAGCAGCCGCGTTCGATATCTTGCAACGTGATGCAGGAACACGACCCATGGAGCAACCTTGGCTTTTATCAGCAGATAACGCTGGGGACAACATGGCAAACATTCACTTTTGGTTTTACCGCCAGCGCAAGCGACGATAACGGCCGTGTAACTTTCAGTTTCGGAAATAACGCTACTCCGTTTTATCTGACGAATGTGCAGTTGCGCACCGGCGGACAAACCGGCCTTATGGCAGATGAATTTATTGAGACGGGTACGGTGCGTATTTTTGTCAACGCCGTGGTGAAAGAGCGAACAATCGACGAATTAAGATTTCTCGCTGAAACTGAAAAGGCATATTTTGATGATATGCGAAGCTACATTAAAAATGACCTTGGCAGCCAGGCGCTGGTTACTGGCACAATTGTTTTTGGGCCCTTAGGACTTTATGCACAAAGCGATATGGACTTTATAGACGCCCACTCTTACTGGCAGCATCCGGCATTCCCGGGGACACCATGGGACCCTTCCAACTGGTATATCCAGCAAAAACCAATGACCGATTATATTAATGAGGCAACATTGTTTGGCCTTGCCGGCTGTCGGCTGGGTAAAAGCAGCACTTACGCGGGCAAACCATTTACAGTCAGCGAATATAACCATTCTGCTCCGTTAGACAGCCAGGCGGACTGTGTTCCGATGATAGCATCTTTCGCAGCCGCACAAGACTGGGACGGACTATGGCTGTTCGCTTATACACATGGCCAAAACGACTACACCAATAACTTCTTCAATAGTTACTTCGACATGCTTCATAATCCGGCGAAATGGGGCTTTTACCAGGCAGGCGCGAGTATGTTCCGGTTTGGCGGGATAGAGCCGGTGGGGAATGTCCAATCTTTCGTTGGTCTAACTAATCCTGTTTCTCCTGTGACAGGTTTGGCAGACCTTCATTACACATATGGCAGCGATATGTTTGGAGTACTTACCCGCAATTCAGGCATAACCAGACAGGACATGCTGACAAAACGCATAACCAACACTATATATGAAACAGGAACCATTACTATTCCCACCGAGCCGAACCGGACGACTGTAAACTGGCAAATAGGTGCTGACGGCAACGGGATATATACAGTTATAGGCAAATCGGCGAGGGTTTATACGGGCCATAAAGAGAAGTTTCTCGCCGCGAGCAATAATACTATCGAGGTAAATGAGCCAAATTATGTTGCGCTGACAATAACATCGCTTGAACCAACTTATACGGCAAGTCCCCTGCCGCAAAAAAGAAAGTTCCTCATCACAGCAATCGGTCGATGCGAAAATACCGGAATGATATTCTCACCCGACCGGACAACCGTGGGAACAAACTGGGGATACGCACCGGTCCTGATAGAACCGGTCAGAGCAAAAATAAAAATTCCGTTCAAAGGACTGAAGTGTTATGCGCTGTTACCTGATGGAACGATAAAAACCACAGTGCCAACTTATTTCTTAAATGGGCAGACGGTCATTGAATTGTCCCCGGCATATCAAACTATGTGGTATCTTGTAACGGTATCAGGTGATGTAAACGGTAACGGCCAGGTAAACTTTGAGGATTTCTGCAAAATTGGACAATACTGGCGACAAAGCGAACCATCGGTTGACATTGGCCCCCTCCCATTGGGTGATAACTATGTGGATTTTGAGGACATTGCTGTATTAGCAGATACATGGCTTATAAACCAATAACCGGAGCCATATCTAAACTTTTGTTTTTTCGGTACAGGCAGCTTTTTCAGGCACAACTTCAGCTTCAGGCGCATTGCCGGGCAGTTCGCTAAGCGTCCAGTATAGGTTGAGGACTTTAATCGCATCAACAAACTTCTTGTAGTCCACTGGTTTCACTATGTAACCGGCCACGCTTAATTTGAAGCTTTCCACTTTGTCGCGGTCATCTTTCGAGGTTGTCAGCACAACCACAGGTATCTGTCTAAACTCATTGTCGGCCTTTGCAACTTTGAGAAACTCTATACCGTTCATTCTCGGCATATTCAAGTCAAGAAGAATAACACATGGCCTTTTATCGGGATGCGTTTTCAGGTATTCCAGCGCTTCCTCGCCGTTGGTTACCCGAACCAGTTCGTTAGTGACCTTTAGTTCATTAAACGCGCGTTTAACGGTCATAGCGTCCACGCCATCGTCTTCAGCAAGCAATATCGGTCTCTGATTTCTCATTTTGGACTCCTATACAATTGTCACGCATAAACCCTGCCGGTATTATCGGCACAGGCCGCAACTGATTTAAGAATAAAACTGTTATTTTTAAAGCTGGACCTATATGTTCGGTATAAAAAATGTCCCGCGGAAACGACTCTGCTCAATTATGGGACCCTGCAATTCCAATGGTCAGGAACGAACAGCATTTTCAAGCTCAACGTCTTTGGCCTCATGGTCGCTACCAGGTAATTCGCTGAGTGTCCAGTAAAGGTTAAGAATTCTCATTGCCTCAACGAATCCTTTGTAATCTACTGGTTTGACTATGTAGCCGGCAGCGCTGCAATTAAAACATTCGAACCTATCCTGATCGGCTTTTGACGTGGTCAGCACAACTACGGGAATACATCTCAACCTGTCGTCAGCTTTTACTATTTTAAGGAATTCAACGCCATTCATCTTAGGCATATTCAGGTCCAGAAGGATTACGCACGGCTCGGCGTTGGCGATATCATGCAGGTACTCCAGTGCCTGTTCGCCGTTCATCACGCGAACAAGAGTATTAAGGACATGAAGGTCATTCAACGCTCTTTTTACCGTCATAGCATCAACGGTGTCATCCTCGATAAGAAGAATCGGTTTTAAACTGCGCATCCTGCTCAACCCCCAATAAAAAAACTCTTACTCGTGCCAGTTCATCACAGCGAATAAAAGGGCAACAATACTATCGACGTAATAAACAAGGGATTTGACAAGAAAAATCCTCTATCAGGTACGGAATATTACCTATACACACGAGATGCTTTTGCACGCTTACTGACAAAGGCTGTTATAGAAGTACCTACATCGCCTATGAGGCCTGTTTATGGGACCTTAAAATCAGGAACAAAGATGCCTTTAGCTGTGAGGTTAAGTGCGTTACATAACAACTCTGCTAAAGGCAGAAAAACAAATCAGCAACAAGCTAATTAGAGAGTCGCGGGTTTACACAGATTTTTATCGCTGACGGCAACCCGGCCGCATATCTTACATACGAATTTGGCGTTTTTTACAAGGGCTTTGTATTCCCTCGGATTGCTTAATTGAAAGCCAAGGTTGTTCAAATAACAAAGGTGTTTGTTGTGGCCTGCGTGCGGCATACTTGTCTTTGCCATTGTATTAACCTCCGTAAAAAAGTCAGTGCGTTAATCCTTTATTTTTCTGGTTTATGAATTATAGCAAAAGCCAGCACAATGAAAAGCATAAAAGCAGAAGCGTATTGAACTATCAGAGGCATCATCCGGCCATGATGCATCATTTCCATCGGGAGCTTCCCGCTGCTTAACAGGTTGAGCAACGAACCTCCGGCGAGAGCACACCCGGCAATAGCCAGAAGATATATTACAGCTGTCCTGTGCCCTAGTATTTTCCATATCGTTGCAATCCCCGCGGCATTTGTGGTTGGCCCTATCAGCAGAAACACAAAAGCAGCCCCCGGATCAAGCCCCTTCATAATCATCGCGGCAGCAATCGGGATAGATGCGGTGGCGCATACATATACCGGTATAGACAAAATCATTATTATCAGCATGGATAGCAATCCGCCGGGCAGCTTTTCGGCAAAAAAGTCATTCGGTACCAAAGCGGTAATAAACGCGGCAATCACAAGGCCGACTAAAAGCGGCCTGGCAATATCACGAGGAAGAACGATAAAGCCGTATCTCAATGCCGCAAGGAATTTGTTTTTTGGTGCAGTGGGTTGACAGCATTCGTCGGTACAATTTTGCTCATTACCCTCAACGGCTACCGATGAACGGTCAAGTAAATTCACGAGAATACCGCCAACGACACCGGTAACAAAAGCCGCGATAGGACTGAAAACGGCAAAGAGCGGCCCCAGAAGACTATATACCACGAAAATATTTTCTGCGCCGGTTTGCGGCGTGGAAAGCAGGAAAGATACGGACGCTGCTTTGCTTGCACCGTGCTTGTGAAGCGACATTGTTACGGGAATAACACTGCACGAGCAAAGAGGCATAGGGACACCAAATAGAGCCGCCTTAATAACCGGCCCAATCCCCCTGCCGCCGAGATGCCTTTCAACAAGCTTCTTAGATACAAGCACACTGAGCAATCCCGCCACAAAAAAACCAAACAGCAGATATGGCGACATCTCAAGAACGGTGCTCCAAAAACCAATCGCAATTGATTTAACAAATTCTGTCATTTATGAACTCCGGCTTTGGCCGGTCAATTAATCGATATTTGTTCAACCTTGCTTATACTGCCATTAAGACCTATCGTAACATCCTCGAATGTCATTTTTACGCCGGCCTTTGCCAGTGCTTCCTGTGCTATTCGCGTCAGGCCGTGGCAGCAAGGTACTTCCATATGTACTACGCTGAGCGACTTGAGTTTGTTGACTTTTAATATATCGACGAGCTTTTCGACGTAAAAACGGGCATCATCGAGTTTGGGACATCCTATTACAATACTGTGGCCCCTTAGAAACCTGCTGTGGAAATCACCCATCGTAAAAGGAACACAGTCCGCGACGAGCAACAGACGCGCATCCGCAAAATATGGTGCATGCGCAGAGACAAGTTTAAGCTGAACCGGCCAATGAGTAAGCTGCGAAGACACATCACCTGATTCCGAATCTGATTTTTCGGCGGTGTCCCGAAATTGCTCAGATGCCATGCCCGGACACATAAACGGCGAGGGCGATGGCTGTTTCATTTGCCGCAGATGCTCTTTTGTCGCTGCCTCGTCAAAGGGTTTGGCCTCCTGCTGTTTAATCTTGATGGCATTTTGCGGACAGTGCCCGATGCAGGCGCCAAGGCCGTCGCAATAAATCTCGCTGACAAGCTTTGCCTTGCCGTGAATTATTTTTATTGCTCCTTCCGCGCAAGCCTTGGCGCAAAGTCCGCACCCGTTGCATTTTTCCTCGTCGATAACGATTATATTCCGCAATGCCATAATCTTTTCCTTAATTACGCGGCCAGTATCTTCTTCAAATCCTCATCTACTGAGCCAACGGGCGCAATATTGAATTTTTCAACAAGCACATTAACGGCCGCAGGTGTTAAGAATGCCGGCAGTGACGGGCCGAGCTTGATATTCTTTATGCCCAAGTGCAGCAGTGTCAACAGAATCACAACTGCCTTCTGCTCATACCAGGACAAGACGAGGGACAGAGGCAAGTCATTTACGCCGCAATTGAAGGCGCCCGCAAGAGCAACGGCTATCTGAATCGCCGAATACGCGTCGTTGCACTGGCCGCAGTCCAGCAGGCGAGGTATGCCGCCGATATCGCCGAAATCGAGCTTGTTGAAACGGTATTTGCCGCAGGCAAGGGTGAGGATAACACAGTCATTTGGCACCTTCTGTGCAAATTCAGTGAAATAGTTTCTTCCTGGTTTTGCGCCATCACATCCGCCGATGAGGAAGAAATGTTTGATTTTGCCTGCTTTCACCGCATCAATGACCTTGCCCGCAACGCTCATAACGGTGTTACGCGCAAAACCGATTGTGATGAATTTCGCAGGAGTATCTTCAATAAATCCCGGTGCAGCAAGAGCAGCTTTGATAACGGGCGTAAAGTCACCGTTTGAGATATGAGCTACATCCGGCCAGCCGACGAGGCCTGAGGTGAATATTCTGGCTTTGTAACTGTCTTTCGGTTTTTGAATACAGTTGGTAGTCATCAGAATCGCGCCGGGAAAGGCATCAAATTCATTTCGCTGGTTCTGCCAGGCGCCGCCGTAATTGCCGACGAGGTGCTTGTATTTCTTTAAAGCCGGATAAGCATTGCATGGCAGCATTTCTCCATGGGTGTAAACGTTGATGCCTTTGCCCTCGGTCTGCTTGAGCAGCAGTTCGAGGTCTTTGAGGTCGTGACCAGAAACAGCAATGCATTTGCCTTTGACCGGAGTAACGCGAACCTTTGTCGGCTCGGGATGGCCATATGTCCCGGTGTTGCCGGCGTCCAATAGTTCCATTGCCTTCATATTGACTTCGCCGACAGCAAGCGCAGTCGTAAGCAGCTCCCCAATATCCGTCGGCTTCTGTGTGAGCCGGTCGAGTGTTTTATGAATAAACGCATAAATAGAGTCGTCTTCCTTGCCGAGAATCTGTGCGTGGTCGGCATACGCGGCAAGGCCCTTGAGGCCGTAAACAATCAATTCCTGCAAACCCGCGACATCTGGGCCGAGCTTGTTGATTTTATCCTGGATACCCACAAACGCGCCTGTCTCAACCAGCTTGTTCAAATCATTGAGATTAGAACTCCACTGGACTTCGCACGGAAATTCTTCCGACTGCTTGCCTGCTTTTTTGCAGGCCGTTTCGTAAAGCGATTCGGCCTTTTCTTTTATCGAGGCCGCTTCTTTCAGAAGGGTCTGAAACCGTGCTGGGTCAAAATCGACGTTCGTCAGTGTGCTGAACATCGCCTTGATTGTGAAAATATTTACAGTTTTATCGACACTTCCCAGTTGTCTAGCGCGATTGGCATAGCGAGAAAGGTCCTTTAATGCGTAAATCAAAAGGTCCTGCAGGGCTGCTGTCTGCGGGTCCTTGCCGCAAACTCCCATCGTTGTGCAACCTGTACCTT
>JBFZBL010000282.1:0-3875 GCA_041308485.1 Phycisphaerae bacterium
GCTGCAGCAGAAGGATTTTGAGTCAGCTTACGAAATGATCGACGATATCGCCCACAGCACCAGCTACAAGAAACTCGCCGAGCAGCTAAAGGTCCAGGCCGACAAATACCGCAACGCAACCGATACCGAAAGAATGAGCCAGATGATAACGCACATTGAAAAGCATCTGGAAGACCATCAGTGGGCCACTGCCAGCGTGCAGATTGAACGGCTGATAAAAGAATACCCGACCAATGACAAGGCGCTGGCGATGAGACAGCGGCTTGCTGAAAAGAAAGAGGAGCGCAAGAAGATACTGCTCAACGCCTGGGACGACGCGGTAAAAAGACAGGCGACAGACCGCAGCATCGAAATCCTGCGCGAGCTTGACCAGTATCTTACACCAAACGAGGGGCTTGCTCTGCAGGAAGGGGCGAGGGACGTCTTCCGCACCAAACTGCACAATCTCGGCGTCCAGTTCTCATTGGCCATATCGGGAAAACAATGGGCGAAGGCGCTTTCGACCGGACAGGAAATCATCGTCGATTTCCCCAACAGCCGGATGGCAGAGGAAATACGCGAAAAGCTCGACGCCCTTAAAATCAACGCCGAAAAAAACGCATAAAGTGTAACTTCTAAACAAAAGCGCAGAGCGGAAGTGATTGTTCATTTCACAGAGGTGATGCGCGGCCCGACAATCCGACTATTACTGGAAGCTGAACAGCGACTGGGTTTTCACCATCGCTATCTGGTCGGGATACGCGGCGAAAGTATGAATGTGAAGCTCGGTTTTTCTTGCCTCGAAATCGACGTAGCAGAAAGGCTGCAGGCCGTCTATCTCAAGCTCAGGGAACCGAACGAAAACGCCGCGGTCGCGACCGAATCGCTCGAGGTCGGTGAAGCTCTGCCGATACAGATTTGCGCTGAGACGCTCGACCTGGAAGTCGGTCATATAGCTGACGTTTTTGCTGAGTGTGCATTTGTGGGAACGGGGGCCGTGGAACTGGAACCGTTCAATCAGTCCGCGCTCGGGCAGCATCTGGGTGGGCGTGCTGATGACCTCAGCCAGGCATACGTCGCCGGCGAAAACACTCACGACATGAGTGCAGCCCGTGACCCAGATAAGCGCTTCGTACCTGTCGCTTTTTAAACGTCTGCTGGCGTAAATGTTGAACAGTTCCGGATGAAGTGGTCTTTGAAATAAGCTGAAAGATAATTCCTCGATTGCTACATTGACTTGAGGCGATTCCATAGTTTGTCAGGCCTTAAATTTATAATTATAATCTCGTTCCACGCCCTCATTATACACAAAAAAGGGCATAAAATTCAAGCCAATTATCAGTATTGGTAAGGCCTAACGGCTCATTTATAGGACGATTATTACACAAACCACGGGTTTCAAATGATTAACAGAGGCCGGTTTTCAGTAAAAAAATTTGCGTCAGCAGTGTTAAAAAGCGTTTTTTTATCGCTGGAACATAAGCGCATTTATCAAAGTTGCGATTATGTCGTAAAAAGCGTGAGTTCCGGCGGTGATTCCGAAGCCGCGTATGGCAAATAGCGCCGCGAAATACACGCCCGCCGTTGTGCGGAACGCGAACTTGGACCAGTCGAATAAGTCGCCCTGATTTGCCCGCCCGGTAAGGAAATCTATGTGATGATGCGCGCCGAAAAGGCCGGCGGAGACAAGCACGGAGACGATGACGGCGGTGTGCTGATTTACTCCAAGCACGTCCTGCAGCAGAAGCATCATGGCGCATATCAGAATCAGCCGGAAAAGCAATTCCTCGTAAATTCCTGCGCCGATACCTGTAACGATATCGGCGAGCAGAGATTGTTTTGGTTTTTGTTTGGCTATTGTCGTGGTCTGCGGTTGAGGCTGCTGAGTTTGCGGCTGCGGCTGCGATTGAGGACGCTGCTGCTGGGTTTTAGCGGGCGTGGTTTTTTTAACTGCCGCGCACTGTACGATAGCCGACGGCGCGATATTGGCAGTCTCGTTTTGTTTCGGCGCGGTTGTGGTGTTCAGAAACAAACTCAGCACAATAAGCGGTATCGCAAGCAGCATACATTCAATCGTCATCGGCAGCATATCGCCTAAATAAACCCACCATTTCTTTTTTGATACAAGCTGGTAAGCCAGCAGTATGACGACGACGACCAGCGCCGGTGCCGCCCAGAGGAATTTGCCGCCGAAGCCGAGATACCGAAGTAATTCCTGCAGCCAGACGAACGCTACCACGCGAATCTGGGTCTGGCTCAGGACGTCGGTATTGATGAAGATTGTGCCTAATTCGTAAAAGACGATGAAGGGCAGCAGATAAACGATTGCGTAGACGGGCCGGCTCGTTCGCTCGAGATACGAGTCGCGAGTGAAGTTGAACCATTGATTCGATGTCGCTCTTTGTCTATTTCTTGCCATTCCGTTGGCTGTCCATTTTCCTGCCACGAAGGCGCTAAGACACAAAGTTTTCAAAATATTTTCTTCGTGCCTTTGTGGCAAATTTTTATCGCGGCAAAAGTTTAATTGACTCACAACAAGATTACAATACAAAATTATCTGTTGCGCAGGCATTGCTAATGTCATTTCGAGCGAGCCGAAGGCGAGTCGAGAAATCTGTTAACATTTGGATAGGACATCGGATAGCATGATAGCAATGAAAAACTACTGCGTTTATATTATGTCCAGCAAAACCGGCACTCTGTACACTGGCATCACAAGTCATATAAAGAAACGAGTTTACGAACATAAGAACCATCTTATTCCAGGTTTCACCGACAAATATAACGTCAGCCGACTGGTTTACGTTGAGACCTTTGGCGATGCCTTATCTGCCATCGCGAGAGAGAAATAAATCAAACGCTGGCGAAGGGAAAAGAAGATGAAGCTTATCGATTCAACGAATCCCAAGTGGGATGACCTTGCTGCTGATTGGTATTGTTAAAAGGCAACGATACTGAAAAGATTATTTTGACCAAGGAGCCTGTCATTTCGACCGAAGCGACGCTTTGCGTCGCTGAGTGGAGAAATCATTTGAAATAAACAGATTTCTCGACTGCGCTTCGCTCCGCTCGGAATGACATTCATAATCCTTTTCTATAAAGCGAATTCGATATTCAGCGCAAAGCCGGCTGATTCACATCATTCGCCGCTGCCTTCCACTTCAATTTGCCGACTTCGTTGGGTTTTATGAATTCAACGCGGCCATCATTGAACATGACATTAGCTCCTTTGCGAACGTGGTTATCGAATGAAATCAATTCGGGGCCGCCATATTGGTTCCATCCGCCTTTGGTTTCAAACAAAAAGACAACGTCGTTCGGCGAATCAGGCTTACAGTCAGGATTTATTGCATAATTACACAGGCCGTTGTTACCTTTACGGCGGATACCGGGACAAATGAGGTTCCGCTTAGTGATATGTCCATCAGAAGTCAAGGCATCGCACCAGTTTTGGGGACTCGGGGGCTTACCATTGTGGTCTTCTGCATAGCGCATAATATCGTATCGGATGTGTTTACAGTTATATTCGCATTTTTTAATAGGTCTTATTAGACCCATGGCAGGCATTAAAACACCTGATGTAACAAATATAAAGAAGCTGGTCACTAAAACTAAAAAACCGGCCTGCTTTTTAATTAAAATCATCAAGAATGCTGCTATACCGAAGACAAATCCTAACCCAATGAATAGTAAGGCCAATGTAAGAAAGATGGCGGCAGCAGCGTCAGCGTCCAATTCTAAATAAAAAAGATATGCCCCCGGCAATACACATGCGAATCCTGCGATGGAAAAGATGAGGGATATTTTTGCCAGTTTAGAAACAGGTCTTTTATGCTCTTGAGTAACAGATGTTTCGTTCATTCTTTCTTCTCTGCGTTCTCAGCGGTTGAGGGTTT
>JBFZBL010000283.1:0-3424 GCA_041308485.1 Phycisphaerae bacterium
CGCGGGATATTACGTTGACCTGCTGGAAATAACCGCGACGCCTGCGTGGCTGAGCTTCACACATGTTCCGGTGATTGTTCTTGACGTGACATCGCCTGAAGGAGGCGTGCTGGACGGAATCATCGGGATGAACCTTTTTGCAGATATCGATTTTTATATCCGCGGGGGCGGACTTTACGGGCAGGACCAGCCCTATATCAAGTTCGCATTTTTACCTCCTCGCATCGCCGGCGACATTTTCCCCTCGGGCGGGGACGGATTGGTCAACATTTTCGATTTGGGCGCATTTGCCGAGGCGTGGTTAGCTGATCCGCTGAAGCCGAACTGGAATTCACGGGCAGATATGGTTTCCGACGGAATAATCAACTTCCGCGATTTCGCAGTTCTGGCGCAAAACTGGCATCAATAAAATATTGAGCAGGTTAAACCATCTCCCTGCAATCCCCAACACTGTGGTTTGACAGTTGGCCACTCTGCGATTACAGTATCCCCATATTATGACATTGCTTATTGACATCGCATATTTGATTGCGCTTCTGGCGGTGAGTCCCTTCGCGATTTACCGGATGCTGCGGCACGGGCGATACCGCGCCGGCTGGGCGAACCGCTTCGGCAAAATAAGCCGTAAAGACCCCGACAAAAAATGTATCTGGATTCACGCGGTAAGCGTGGGCGAGGTAAACGCCACAACAACGCTGATTCGCGAACTGGAAGCCAAATTCCCCAATTACGAAATCGTCCTCAGCACAACGACCGATACGGGGTTTGCCCGCGCAAACGCCCTTTTCGGAAATCGGCTGAGCGTGTTTTACTTCCCGATGGATTTTTCGCTGACGATGAAACGGGCGTTCGCGAGAATCAATCCCGCGATGTGTTTGCTGATTGAGCTTGAGCTATGGCCGAATCTCGTGCGAATCGCGAAGCAATCCGGTGTTCCCGTGGTTGTCGTCAACGGCAGATTGAGCGAGCGAAGTTTGAGAAGATATAACCTGATAAAGGGGATAACAAGAAAGATATTCGGCAATCTTACGCTTGCGCTTGCTCAAAGCGAAGAATACGCAGAGAGATTCCGGAAACTCGGTATGCCAGCGGAAAGGGTTATCGTTACGGGTTCGGTAAAATACGACACCGCGCAGGTAACCGACAAGGTTGACAGTGCTGACGTATTGGCAACCCAACTGGGTCTTAAAAACGACCGGCTGTGGGTGGCTGGCGCAACAGGCGACGAAGAAGAAAAGATTATTCTGGATGTCTATAAACGGCTGATTGAGCAAAAACAATTCACGAATTTACGACTTGCGATTGTGCCACGCAAACCTGAACGCTTCAACGACGTCGCAAATCTGATAAAAGAGAAAGGATTCGATTTTTTAAGATATAGTGAGATTAAGAACGCCAACCCAAAATTGAAAATAGACACGGAGCGAAGCGACGAACCCGCTTCGGAAAATAGAAAATTGAAAATAGATTCTGTCATCCTCGGCGATACGATGGGTGATTTGCGGAAGTTTTATTCGCTTGCGACGGTGATTTTTGTCGGCAGGTCGTTAGTGCCTATGGGCGGCTCAGATATGATGGAAGCGGCTGCGCTTGGCAAATGCACGATTTTTGGCCCGCACGCGTTTAATTTTAAAAAGACCGTCGAGGATTTACTGAAGGCCAACGGTGCAATCTTAGTCAAAGACGCAGATGAATTATTCAACGCGATGACAAAATGCCTGACCGATGCCGATTATGCGCAACGAATCGCCCAAAACGGTCAGCAGATAATCAGAAAAAACCAGGGCGCAACGGCACGCACAATAATCAACATCAGCAAGATGCTGAAATGAAATCAGTTCCGCAGTTTTTTGCCGACGGCTTCGATGTGGGCGGGGGAAGTTCCGCAGCAGCCGCCGATGATTGTTATGCCGGCTTCATAGATTTTTTGCGCAGCTTCGGCAAACTCATCGGGCGTTACCTTATAAACAGCTTTGCCGTCGAGCAGTTCAGGTTTACCCGCGTTTGGTTCGGCTAAGACCATGACCTTCGGATTGACGGCCTTGGCGGCGGCGACATATCTTTTGGCAAGCTCGACATATTCGTCAAGGGTAGTTGTGCCGCAATTGAAACCAACGGCATCCGCACCGGCGGCAACAAGAGATGAAACGGCGGTTTTCACATCGACGCCCATCATAGTTCTGAAATCTTTCCCTCGTTTATCGAAGGACATCGAAGCCAGAACGGGTAAGCTGGAACCCGAATATTTAATCGCTTCGACGGCAACAACCGTTTCATCGACAGCGCCCATTGTTTCGATGATAAAACCATCAACCCCCCCCGCTATAAGGGCATTTACCTGGTCGGTGAAGATTCCCCGCAGCTGGTCGGGTTTCAAGCTGCCGAGCGGTTCGAGAAAGTCGCCGCTTGGACCTATATCGCCGAGGACGTATTTCTTCTGTCCGGCAGCCTGTCGAGCGAGTTGAGCACCGGTTGTGTTAATATCCCCAACGCGGTTTTCGAGGCGGTGCCGGGCAAGGGTAATACCATTGCCGCCAAAGGTATTGGTGAGTATTGCGTCACTGCCCGCGTTCAAATAGCTGTTATGTATCCGCAAGACCAGGCCAGGCGATTCGAAATTAAGCAATTCACTGCACTTGCCCGGCTCAATACCCAGACCAATCAACTGCGTCCCCATAGCGCCGTCGAGCAAAAACAATCCCTTACACAACCTATCCTTCAAATTCGGCTTGCCCACAAAAATGTTCCTTTTTCAAATATGTACCCTAATCTTTATACGTTCTACTGCTGTTTCTGTTCTACCGCTTCGCTGTCGATTACACGATAAATGTGGTCAAAACCACGCGGCAAAGGTCTTACAAACAACCGCTGCCGCTGCTGGCTGCTTAACTCAGCAGGTTTAACAGATGAAAGCGTAATTTCGACAGAATCCTCGCCGTCTTCTTTGGAAACGGCAACTATCTTTATCCGCGAAGGAGTCGAAAATCCTTCCGCTATCTTTTCATAATCGGCAAATTCAGCTTTAAGATAAATATCGCCCGATTCATCGAACCGTTCAATCTTGCTTACTACGTAATCGCACGGCTCGATGTATATTTTCTGGATGATGACGCCATGTTCATTACGCAAAATGAGCAAGTCAAAATTACCATCACCGCTCAACGTCCAGTCGCCCTGACGTATATCGGCCGTTCCGAATGCCTCAAGAATTATCATCGGGCTGACGGCAAGACCATTCCAGATTCCAGCCTGCGACCATTGGCCCGACCAGTATGAACTGATTTCTTTTGGTTTGAGCCAGAACCAGAATTCGTCGGCGTTTGAGCCAAACACCAGGCCTGTCGCGTCAAAAGCGACATCTCCCTGGAGATATATTTCATAAGGAGGATTCACCCACAATTTGACGGGGAAATTCTCCTTGCGA
>JBFZBL010000284.1:0-7552 GCA_041308485.1 Phycisphaerae bacterium
TGCGAGTTGATAATTCGAACGCGGATATGTGGTCGAACAGCAATTTGCAGAGCGTTACATTAAAACCCGGCGAGAAGCGCACCTTGTCAACGTTTTTGATGCTTGGCCCTTGGCGTTTCGATAAACCAGTAAAACTCATAGGTATGCGTGGCGCTCCCGGTGACAAGGGCGGTATCGAGCCGTCAAAAGTTACACAGGTTTATGTTTTTACTGAAAATGCAAAAACTCCGCAAAGTTTCGAGATTGAAGGAATCACGGCAGGCGGGCAGTTCAGGATGCTCAATGCCGATAAATTTATTCCATTTATCGACCAGTTCGGCCAGTTCATTCACAGCGACTGGCCGGGTAAAACTCATTCGCTGGAGGAAATGCAGCAGCGTAAACAGGATGAGGAAAAACAGCTAACAGAAAATCCCGTTCCCGATAGCTGGGACAACTTCGGCGGATATGCGGCCGGGCCTAAACTGAAGGCGACCGGCTTTTTCCGCGTGGAGAAATACGAGGGAAACTGGTGGCTAGTTGACCCGAACGGAAATCTGTTCTGGTCGCACGGAATTGACTGCGTGCGTATGTCGGCAGCCACGCCGATTAGCGACCGTGAAAAATATTTCGTGTACCTGCCCGAAGCCAATTCCCCCCTCGGAAAGTTTTATGGCTCTGGCTCCTGGGCACCCCACGGTTATTATCAGAAGCACACTCCTTATAAAACTTATGATTACGCGATGGCCAACCTGATGCGAAAATACGGCCAGGACTGGCAGCGGATGAGCGGCGAGATGGCTCACAAACGACTGCGAAGCTGGGGACTCAACACAATCGCAAACTGGTCAAGCGAAGCGGTTTACATGATGCGCAAAACGCCTTATGTTACCACCATCCGCTGCAACGCGAAAAAAATCGAGGGCTCCTCGGGATATTGGGAAAAATTTTACGATGTATTCGACTCCGGCTTCAGGCAGGCGGTTCGTCAGGGTATGGAGCGGGAAAAAGGCAAATCCGCCGGCGACCCGTGGTGCCTGGGATTCTTTGTAGATAACGAATTATCCTGGGGTGATGAAACGTCACTGGGTCTTGCGGCACTGGCCTCACCCGCAGAGCAGGAGGCCAAAAAAGTGCTCGTCGAAGACCTGAAGGCAAAATACCAGGCAATAGAAAAACTCAACACTGCCTGGGACACCAATTTTGCCGGCTGGGATACGATGCTACAAGACAAATTTACTCCGCCGGATAAGCAGAATTGGGCCAAAACAAAAGCGTTTGCCGACCTTTCGGCGTTCTACACCAAAACAGCTGAGGCCTATTTTGCCGTTGTCCGCGAGGAGCTGAAGAAAACAGCGCCTAATCAGTTGTATCTTGGCTGCCGGTTCGCGTGGGTCAATGACCTGGCAGTGCATGCCGCAGCGAAATATTGCGATGTTATAAGTTATAATTTCTACACATACGGCGTTGAAGATATCCGCCTGCCGGGCAATATCGATATGCCCATAATCATAGGCGAGTTTCATTTTGGTGCGCTTGACCGGGGCCTTTTCCATCCCGGTTTAAAACGGGCCGCCGACCAGAATGACCGCGCGGATAAATACGCCGAGTATGTTCGAGGGGCGCTTCGCAATCCCTATATCGTAGGGACGCACTGGTTTCAGTATCAGGACCAGCCTACGACCGGCCGGGGTGACGGCGAGGACTACCAAATTGGTTTTATCGATATCGCCGACACTCCCTACCCGGAGACAACCGGCGCAAGCCGGGACATCGGCCGGAAAATGTATGAATATCGGCTGAAAAACAGATAGACCGATATCTCGCACGTATTTAAAAAATAGACGCGGAACAACGCTAAATTAAATTTAAAATTCAAATCACAAACCTTAAATTTCCCTATCTTGAATCAGGAGGCATACTATGACTGATGGTATCGTTCTATTGGCGCATCCACAGGCGAAAAATGTTTCTGCTGTTTATGAGTCTCTGCGGCGAGCGAGGCCGGGGACAAAAGACGGCCTGAAAAACTATATCAAGGTTTTTTTAGGGATCGACGTGCCGGATAAGCGGATTTGTCCTGAGCACAACAGCCCATTGAATTATCTCTGGCGCAGTTTCAATTGTGATTTTAACGGCGGGGCAAGCCCCGCCCTACAGAAGAGACGTGCGAATGCGGATTGCGTCGTCTGGGCGAACCGCGGCGGGGGCAAGACCCAGCTGGCGGCTGCGGCGACGCTGCTGGATTGCGTATTCAAGCCGGATTGCCAGGTGCGGATATTAGCCGGCTCGGAGGAACAGGCGGGCAGAATGTATCAATACCTGACGGGATTTTTGCGCAACGGTTTTGACAAGTTTTTGAGCGAGCGGATACGCAAAACGGGGTGTCGATTTGCCAATGGTTCTGGTGTTGATGTCCTCACGCAATCGCAGGCGAGCGTGCGAGGGCAGCACATTCAGAAACTCCGCTGCGACGAGGTGGAGCTTTTCAGCAGCGAGGTATTCAACGCGGCGAAATTCACGACGCGGAGCAGAGATAGTATTATCGCGGGTATCGAAACAATCAGCACTATGCACAAGCCATACGGTCTTATGCAGAATCTTGTTTCCTCAGCGGCCAAAACAAACATGCCCGTTTTCAAATGGTGTGTCTGGGAGACAATTGAAAAATGCACAGACCGGAATTGTTCGCAGTGCTCGCTGTGGTGCGATTGCGCGGGGAGGGCAAAACAGGCAGCAGGGTATTTGAAAATTGACGACTGTATTACGCAGATGCAGCGCTCAAGCCGAGCGGGCTGGGAAGCGGAAATGCTTTGTATTAAACCCAATCTCGAAAATGTTGTCTTCGACCAGTTCGATTTTGTTGCTAATGTAAAGGCTGTTGAATACAATGCGAATCTGCCTTTGTATCGCTCGCTTGATTTCGGGTTTACCAATCCTTTTGTCTGCCTGTGGATTCAGGTCGATAGTGAGGGCGTGGTGTGGGTGATTGATGAATATGTGCGCTCCCGCGCGACTGTCGATATCCACGCGGCTGAGCTGAAGGTCAGAATTCCCGGCGGTGAGTCGCTAATAATAGCGACATTTTGCGACCCGGCCGGCGCGGGGACGAATGATGTTACCGGCACAAGCGCGGTTCGTGAATTGCGTTCGCTGGGCATCAATGTTCGTTACCGCAGAAGCGGCATCGCGGAGGGTATCGAGTCAATCCGCAGGGCGATACGCGATGGCGCAGGCAAAAGCCGATTAGTTATCTCGCCCAGATGTGCCCGCCTGATAGAGGCCCTGACCTGCTATCATTATCCTGATATGCCGAAAGGCAAAGAATTACCCCTTAAAGACGGCGTTTACGACCATCCGATTGATGCCCTGCGGTATTTTTTTGTTAATTACGAACATAATTCGCAGACAAGACATAGGAGCTATTAACGAGGGTGGGATTTAGGCGCAGAAAAAAAACAGGACTGGGTCGGAGGGAGGGGAGAAAGCGAGATATCCCAGCCCTGTTGTTGGTACAAAAATTTTACACAAGTTGGCGTATATTGCCTAAGAGTGTGCAGCATCCCGGCAAATTCTCGCCTCAATAATATAACGAAATCATCCTACCATAATCAGCGGGGTTCGACAAGGAAAATTTTCGGGAAAAACACGTATTTTTCGCTTTCCCGGCGAAAAACGACCCTGAAATCTACCATTAGAGGATATCCTTGTGTTTGCGTAAAACCTATGGGTTATGCGTATAACCGCGACATTTGGGGGAAAAAAATTGGGCTGCGGTCAGGAGGGAGGAGAGGAGAGAATTACCGCAGCCCGTGGTCATCGTTCATAGCCTATACGCGGACTTGTTCGACCAGGTTCGTATTTTTAAAACATATTGCCGGAAATTGTCGACTCGCATAAAATCCTGACGACAGATGAATTTTAACTCAGGAATCAAAAAGAAGCAAATGAAACCGCTAAAAGAGCAGCTTACCAATATTCCGCTTATCGCTCTTATTATTGCGAATACGCTGCCCATATACGGCGTTATCGTATTGGGCTGGGACGCCTTCTCAATCGTCCTGCTGTACTGGGCCGAAAACCTTATCATCGGCTTCTACAACATCCTGAAAATGACCGTTGCATTTGCTGTGAATCCGCTGCGGAATCTCGGCAAGCTCTTTATGATTCCCTTTTTCATCATTCATTACGGCGGTTTTGTTGCGATCCACGGCATGTTCGTATTCCTGCTTTTCGGCAAAGACAAGGGCGGCTCGACTCTGAACACAGGACACGCCTGGCCCTGTTTTCTGGTATTTTTGCAGCTTCTGGTTGGCATAATATGGCGATGCTGGACGACAATTCCAAAAGATATGAAGTTTGTATTTGTATCTTTGTTTTTAAGTCACGGCGTGTCGTTTGTGCGTAATTATCTCCTGGGGGGCGAATATAAAACCAGCAGCCAAAAAGACCTTATGGCCCAGCCTTATTACCGCATTGTTGTTATGCACATCGCGATTTTGGCAGGCGGAATCTTCACAGGTATGATTGGCTCTCCCGTCGGCGTCCTGGTTGTTCTTATCGCCCTAAAGACGATTATCGACGTCAAGTTCCATCTCCGCCAGCACAGGGCGGCTGTTCTGATTCACTGACCTGTCTTGGCACAGGAGCGGAACTGCGAGCAGCGAGAATCTCGTGGAGTAAACTGTATCCCACAGCCAGCAGGGTGGGCCCAAGAAAGACGCCTATGAAGCCGAACGCGGCTATACCGCCGAGGACGCCGATAAGCGTTACGATGAATGACATCTTTGCGCCCCGGCTGATGATGTAGGGTTTTATGACGTTATCAATGCCGCTGATACAGAATGTGCCGTAGAGAAGCATAAAAACACCCCAGCCGGTGTGTTTCTCGGCGAAAAGCCATACCGACGCGATTATCCAGACGACCGGCGGGCCGAATGGGATGAAACCGAGGATAAAAGTAAAGGTCGCGAGCAGCATCGGCGAAGGCACCCCAGCGATACTGAATCCAATCCACCCCGCCAAACCCTGGGCTAAAGCTGTGCCTATGGTGCCGTAAACGACGCCTCGCACGGTTGTTTTTGCGACATCCATCAGGCGCTGAGCGTAGTCGCCGCTTATCCTCTCAAAGGCCACACGAATATTTTCCACAATTCCGTTGCCGTCACGGTAGAGAAAAAACGCAATCAGCACACTCATTGCGAGGGTGAAAACGCCCTGGGCAAAATTGAGGCTGTGTTTGAGCAGCCACAAACCTGCCTGCTCAAACCAGGGATTGAGCCGGGCCAGCGCGGGTTCCGCATCTTCAACCAGGCTGGACCAGTATTCACTAATCTTAGCACCAACGACGGGAATGCGTTGGACCCAATCCGGCGGCGGCAGCACTGTCGTGTCCTTATGGGTGTCAAGCCATCGCAGTCCTGAACTGAGGTTTTCGGTAAAGGTCAGACCAACCACAAAAAACGGCACGAAAAGCACGAGCAGAAGAACGATGGTCATCACCGTTGCAGTTAGATTTTGCCGGCCTCGAAACCATTTTAATAACAGCTCGCGCAGCGGCCATGTGACAAAACACAGGATAGCCGCCCACAGAATTGCCAAAGCAAAAGGCCGCAGCACAAGCGCGCAGCCGACGATTATCGCGGCTATGAGGATTATTCCCGCTATCTGTTCGATTCTTTGCTGGTTCTTAATCATTGTAATTCCCCTGTTTATTAATCTGCATTAGTTTACCGGTCTTGCCGCCGCATAGCAACCGCGAAAATCGTCATCCAGTAGATTGTTAAAAAACGCGTCGTCACCTGTTTTTCCGGGTATAATTTCCGCTGGAATAAAGTACTTTCCCAACTCATCCCCCAGCAGGTATAATCTGGGCCTAAGGTGGATAAAAAATCAGTGAAGGAACAAAATGGAAAGAAGAGCCCAATGAAGCGAATCATGTTTTCAATGGTTTATATTTCTCTTATATCCGCCGGTTTTGCCAAGGCGGCGAATATATCGGCGTGTGTACCGGTGGAGGTATCAGACAAGGATGTTCAATTGATTCAAGCAGCAAAAGACGGCAACCTTCCGGCTGTTCAAGCCCTGCTGGAAAAGGGCGATAATGTCAATGCCGACGATGGGCACGGCATAACAGCCCTGATGGTAGCGTCTTTGAACGGCCATACGGAAATTGTCAAGTCATTGCTGGAAAAAGGCGCCGATGTAAATGCAAAGGCAAACAACGGCGCAACGTCCCTGCTAGCGGCAACGATAGACGGCTATACAGAGGTCGTCAAACTTCTTTTGGAAAAGGGCGCCGATGTTAATGCAAAAGATGAAAACGGCGTAACTGCCCTGTTTGTGGCGGCGCAGGATAACCATGCGGAGGTCGTTAAGCTCCTGCTGGAAAAAGGCGCTGATGTAAATGCTAAGGCAAACAATGGCGGAACGGCTCTGATGATGGCGTCGCAGAACGGTCATGCCGAGGTCGTCAAACTCCTGCTGGAAAAAGGCGCTGATGTCAATGCGAAATCGCTCAGCGGCGCAACGTCCCTGATAGTGGCAGTGATAGACGGCCATACGGAGGTCGTCAAGCTCCTGCTGGAAAAAGGTACCGATATAAATGCAAAGGCAAACAACGGCCCAACGGCGTTAGGGATTGCCAGGCAGATGGGGCACACAGATATCGTGCAGCTTCTTGAAAAAGCCGGGGCGAAAGAATAACGCAATAGAAACGAATTCTTGCGATTACTTTACGCCGTCGATTGCGAATGAATTAAAAAACTCAGCGTCACCTGTTTTTCCGGGTGTATTTCTGTCGAAATAAATCTCTTTCCAAACACGTACCCCGGAAGGTATAATTTCTATATGATAACTTTTTCACACTCTCGGTTTGCACTTATATTATGCCTTATATTGGCAATCTCGTCGTTCGCGAAGGGCGTGGAGAATTCCGGACAAACAGCGGATGCAGCGAAGGGGCAGCAGCAAATCATGTCTAAACCGACTTCAAACGATTTCAATAATATCGCAGAAGTTTACAGGTTTATGATTTCCTATTATCGCAATCCGCAGACGAATAAACTCGTTGCGGCCCTCGAAACGACGCTCAAATCGGACTTTTGTGAAAAGGCATCGCGAGCCGAAAAGCTTCAATTCGCCTGTTTTTTTGCGTTGGCCGGCAAGTCCGAACCGAAGGTAGTGATAGGGTACAAGAATCTTTTCGAGCCGGGAAATAACAATCAGCGTCTTTTTGTTCTGAAAGTACTAGAACTATGCTGGAACGAAGATATCGAGGAGTACTTCCGGAGCGGATTGAAAGCAGGGCGATTCATCAGGCAAAAAGAGCAGATTGAGGGCATGCTGGAAGCAGGGGTTCCGTTGAGCTTTGATGCTCTTTCGGAGCATGTAGGGCCTATAGGTCGCGTCTATATGCACTGGAGCGAATTTGTCGTTACGGGCAAAACAGAGGTGATTGATAAACTGATACGGGAACTTGTTTTGCGGGACCCGAATATATCGGCGGAAGATGCCAATGAGGTAAGGGAAGCGTCCGCGGATGTGCTCAAAGATATGTGTGAGCAAAATCCTG
>JBFZBL010000285.1:0-7385 GCA_041308485.1 Phycisphaerae bacterium
CGGAGGAGGCGGCTACAACGTCGAAAACACCGTTCGCGCCTGGGCGCTCGCCTGGTCAGCGCTGTGCGGGGCGGATGGTCAGCTTGACGCCAATATGCTCCTCGGCGGGATTATGCTCCAGACAACAGAATGGCAGGGGGGCTTGCGTGATAGAGAACTTCCCGTCAATGCCCAGCAGCGTGATTCCGTTATGCCTGCCCTAACTGCAACCCTCGATACCCTAAAATCGACCCTTTTCCCCATCCACGGGTTGTCGCTTTTCCAGTAATCGCATAATGACGATGTCGTCCCTGTGAAAATGGGAATCCCCTACCAGCGACCCAAAACTGCTTCTGTCCACAGTTTTACCCTTGCTTTTTTGAACATAATAGTTAATAATAAAGGTTGAGAGGAAACGTGTATCGATGGCTGTAATTCAGTCCAATGGCATACCGACGATAAAAGAGATTGCCGCTCAGTGCGGTGTAAGTCAGGCCACGGTCAGCCGCGTTTTAAACGGCAATTACAAGCACGGTTTTACTGTCAGGCAGGAGGTCCATCAGCGTATTATCGAAGTGGCCAATGCTCTCGGATATCGGCCAAACCTGGCGGCCAAAAATCTTGTCAGACGCCAGACACAGGTAATTGCTATTCTCGGCTGTAATATTGCCCTGGGATTTCCAGGAAACATTTATCAGGCCATTATCGAATCCTGTGTTCGCGAGCTGCACGCCAGCGGCTATGATGTTTGCATGTCAGTTCCCAACCTGACGGGCAACCGCTGTGAACTGCCCCCGTGGAAGGTGGATGGTGCTGTAGTACTTCAGGAATGCTCTCCGGAAACCATCGAAGAGATGGAACGGGCTGGTCTGCCTTATGTGGTCATCAATGGCATTGGCGGCCCCACATGCTCGTCAGTAATTCCTGATGATATTGAAGCAACAAAAATGGCTGTGCGTCATTTGGTAGAACTTGGGCACACGCAGATAGCTTATGCGGGCCCCACCAGCGAGCACTATAAGCATAGAAGTATTACTGACCGTCACGATACATACGTTTCTAAACTGAAAATGCGCGGGCTTGAGCCGATTCCGGGGCACGACACGATTTTCAGCTCAGCGACCGCCTTTCTGAGTTCTTCGGTAATAAAATATCACGCGACAGCGATTCTTGCTTATGACCACATTGAGGCGATGAGAATCCTTCAGGGCGCTAATACGCTTGAAATTAAGATTCCAGAGCAGGTCAGCATAGTGTGTTTTAATGACGAGTACCTGTGCAGCATTGTTACGCCGCCCCTGACGACAGTGGCTGTCCCCTCAAGGCGAATGGGGCAAACGGCGGCGACTATGCTGCTCAAAAGGCTGCAATCGCCCGCCGATTGCCAGCCGGAATGCGTTAAACTCCCCCAGACTCTGGTTGTTCGAGCTTCCACAACAGCGGCAAAGTAAATCCGCTTCTGCCTTCTGTTTCTGGTCTCGCGTCTTATGTCTTCTTCACCGGTCCCAGTGGCAGAACTACCTTGCCGTAACATTCGTTCAAAACCTGGGCGAGCCCAGTGTATATGGCTGAAAATCCGCAGAATATGCCCTCATAGCCGGCGGCTGTGCCTAACGCCGCGCTGCCGTTGAGGTCTTTGGCTGCCAGCATCCAGAACAGAACTGTCAGCGACAAAAACACAACCTGCAAAGCCCTGTTTAATTTCAAAGTGCCGATGAACATTACAAACGTAAACAGACCCCACATAAACAGATATGCGGCCATTCCTTCTTTTGACGTGGCATCCGCCATTCCGAGTTTTGGCGCGACTATGAGCCATACTAACGTGAGCCAGAAAAGGCCGTAAGAGCAGAACGCCGTCGTTGCGAAGGTGTTGCCTTTCTTCCACTCCATAATCCCTGCGATAATCTGGGCGATCCCGCCGTAAAATATGCCCATCGCCAGAATCATACTTCCCAGCTCAAAAAAACCGGCGTTGTGCAGATTCAGCAGAACTGTTGTCATTCCGAATCCCAGCAGCCCCAGCGGCGCAGGATTCCCCGTCCTGTCCTTAAGCTCAACTACGTTCCCATCCATAAGTCTCTTCCTTTCCCTTTTTCCTTGTGCCTTTTAACGTTTTCCTTCTTTACTTGCCTCGACCTTTTACCAGTGATTCAACAACGGTCGGGTCTGCCAGCGTCGTAATATCGCCGAGATTTGATGTGTCACCTTCGGCTATCTTGCGCAGGATTCTTCGCATAATCTTGCCCGAACGCGTTTTGGGCAGGCCGTGAGCGAACTGTATCGCCTCGGGCACCGCGATGGGGCCAATCTCCTTGCGGACGTGCAGAAGCAGCTCTTTTTTCAGCTCTTCGGTTTCCGGGATGCCCTCTTTGAGCGTTACGAAGGCATACAGCCCCTGTCCTTTTATATCGTGCGGAACAGGCGTTACCGCGGCTTCCGCGACCTTTTCGTGGCTTACTAATGCGCTTTCAACTTCAGCCGTGCCGATACGGTGTCCCGATACGTTTACAACATCATCGATTCTTCCCATCAGCCAGTAGTCGCCGTCCTGGTCTTTGCGGCAGCCGTCGCCGGTGAAATACAAATCAGGGAACATCAAAAAATACGTGTCAATAAATCTGTCGTGGTCTCCCCACATCGTTCTCATCATCCCTGGCCACGGCTTGCGTATGCAGAGTTTTCCGCCCTCGTTTACCGCGCAGATACTCCCGTCGTCGCGCAGAATCACGGGGTCAACGCCGAAGAACGGCTTGCACGCGCTTCCTGGCTTTATCGAATGCGCCCCCGGCAGAGGGGTTATCAGTATGCTGCCCGTTTCCGTCTGCCACCACGTATCGACAATGGGACATTTAGAGTGGCCTATTTTTTCGTAATACCAAATCCAGGCCTCGGGGTTTATGGGTTCGCCGACGGAGCCAAGAACCCTGAGCGTATCAAGTTTGTATTTGGCGGGCCATTCCTCACCGAGCCGCATCAGGGAACGGATAGCGGTGGGGGCGGTGTAGAAAATGGTTACGCCGAATTTGTCGCAGACCTGCCAGAATCGTCCCGCGTCCGGATAGGTCGGCACGCCTTCGAACATCAAGCTTGTCGCGCCGTTGGCAAGGGGGCCGTAAACGATATAAGTATGGCCCGTAACCCAGCCGATATCGGCCGTGCACCAGTAAACGTCATTGTCGTGAACGTCAAAGATTAACTTATGACTCATCGCCGCGTGCAGCAGGTATCCGGCTGTGGTATGCACGACACCCTTTGGTTTGCCTGTTGAGCCGGAGGTATAGAGGATAAACAATGGGTCTTCTGCGTTCATTTTTTCCGGTTCGCAGACGTCTTTGGCCTTTGCCATCTCATCGGTAAACCATGTGTCTCTGCCGGCCTTCATATTGCAGGGCTCTTCGCCGACCTTTACGACTATGGCCCCTTCGATGCTTGGAGTATTGGCAAGAGCAGCGTCGGCGATGTCCTTAAGCTTGATATGCTTGCCGGAACGCATCGACACGTTGCTTGTTATGAGCAGTTTGCACTTCGAATCGTTAATCCTGTCCTTGAGCGAATCAGCGCTGAAACCGCCGAAGACGATAGAGTGAATCGCACCTATTCTCGCACAACCCAGCATCGCGATAGGCAGTTCAGGGACCATAGGCAGATAAATCGCAATGCGGTCGCCTTTCTTTACGCCTTTGGATTTCAGTACGTTGGCAAACTTGCACACCTCTTTGTGCATCTGCTCATAAGTGAATTTTCTCACGGCTTTATCATCTTCACCCTGCCATATAATCGCTGTCTTTTTCGCGGTGGCCGTTTTTAAATGTCTGTCTAAGCAGTTATAAGAAACGTTTAATTGCCCATCCGCAAACCAGGTATGCTCAATTTTGCGGTTCCCCGTATCCCAGGTATATTCGAGACTCTTCGTCGGTTGCTTAAACCAGGTGAGCGATTTGGCCTGTTCGAGCCAGAACTTGTCGGGTTCATTGATGGATTGCTCCCACATCTGCTGATATTGTTTCATACTGCCAATGTGCGCTTTAGCCGCAAGTGACGCCGGCGGCGAAAATTTCCTATCTTCCGTCATAAGAGATGTCATCGATTTCTTCTCGTTGCCCATACTGCTTCTCCTTGTTCCTCTGGGGATTTGAAATTGTCAATCGGTTCCGTCAAACCAAATACGCTTAAAACGGGTCATTTTGCAGTTTTGCCGCCAAAAGTCAACAAAAACTTATTGAGGAACAACAAAAATGCCAAACAACGGCTTTACTGCAGAAAACCTCACAACAAAACTAATTTTGAGATGTTCTTTCTCTCGCTGACTGCATGTAAAAATCACCGTCTACAGAGATGATATTTCTACAGCGGCATTTGGAAAATCGCCCTTGATATTGAGTTGGCGTTCTGATATTAACAACCGCTTATGAAAACGAGGTTGAAAAAATTATTGGTTTGTTGTGTTCTTATTTGTGCCACAGCCGGCACGGGCAAAGCTGACCTGGCAGGTAAAATCGATGCGATTGTCGCCTCGCAGACACAGGGCAAGGTGCGCATCGCGGTCAAAATCGTTAATCCTGCCACAGGCGCTGTCATCTACAGTCACAATGCCTCTTCTCCTTTGACGCCTGCTTCGAATATGAAGCTTGTGACGACCGCTGCTGCCTTAAATTACCTCGGCCCGGACTTTACTTACCTGACAGGCGTCGGCCTCATCGGCGACGCAATCGCGGTAATCGGCAGCGGAGACCCGCTTCTCGGCGACAAGCCCACTTTGCAGAAAAACAACCTTGACTCCTGGTGGGTGCTCAAGGATATCGCCGAAACTCTCAGACGGAATAACATATCAGCGTTATCCGATGTAATAATTGACAGCACCGTTTTCGACAACGAGCTCGTTCAGCCGAGCTGGCCGAAAAACGAGTTGAACAGATGGTATGCCGCCGAGGTCGCGGGACTTAATTATAATGACAATTGCATCGAGATTACCGCCGAAACGGTTGGCTCAAAAGTAGAGTTGACCATCGACCCGTCTACCAGTTATGTAAAGATAATCAATAATTGCAAGGTAGCTTCCAAGCCGCCCGATACTGCCTGGGGCGCAAGACCATCCGGCTCAAACGTCATCACCGTCGCCGGCGCCTGCAACAAAAAATGTGAGCCGTTCCGCGTTACAATCGACCGTCCTCCGGCTTTCTTCGGCTTCCTGCTTGTCGAAGAGCTTAGACGCTCCGGCGTTGCCGTCAGGGGACAGCTTGTCGAAAGAGAAATACTGCCGCAGGAGCAGTTCAAACTCCTCGCCGTCTATCGCACCCCTATATGGGAGGTCTTCGAGCGTTCCAACAAGGACAGTTTGGGACTTGCCGCCGAAGCGCTGCTCAAAACAATCGCCGCTTATCGCCAGCCGTCCGGCAAAGGCGGCACATGGGCACAGGGCAGGCTATTCGTATCGGATTACCTTGTTTCACTTGGGATAGCAGCCGACCAGTTCGTTATCGACGACGGTTGCGGACTGAGCGAAAATAATCGTCTTAGCGCAAACATCCTTACGGCTGTTCTTTTGGATGTCTATAAAAAGCCCGAATGGCAGCGCTTCAAGGAAACTCTTTCGGTAGGGGGGGAAGAGGGCACAGCGGGTAAATGGTTCGACGAGCCGAAATACAAAGGCAAAGTCTTCGCAAAGACCGGCTACATAGGCGGCGTCAAATCGTTGTCCGGCGTCTGCACTACTGTGGCAGGAGACCGCGTATTTGCGATAATCACCAACAAAACAAACGGCAAAAGCCGACAGGCCATCAATGACATCGTCAAGGCCATAATAGACGAGTCGCGATAATTAATGCTGAAAATCGGCAATATAACTCTCGATATTCCTTTCTTTCAGGCGTCGCTTAGCGGCTACAGCGATTACGCTATGCGGACTGTCGCCCGTGACTGCGGCGCGCCTCTTGTATTTGCGGGCGTATTCCTCGCGAAAAGTGCCATACATCCGCGGGTTTTCAATGACCCGTCATTTAAACCTGGAGAAGACGAGCATCCGATAGGTGCACAGCTTTTAGGGGAAGACCCACAAATAATGGCAAAGGCCGCCAGGGTAGTTAGGAATGCAGGTTACGATTTAATAGACCTGAATTTTGCCTGCCCCGCGCCAAAAGTCATTCGCCGAAAGCGAGGCGGCTTTCTTCTCAACGAACCTGATAAAGCGATAGAAATCTACAACGCTGTAAAAGAAGCCGTCGATTGCCCTGTTACTATAAAATTGCGGACGAGTTTCGATAACAAGTCCTATGATAATTTCTGGCAAATCTGTTCCGGGGTTGTGGCGGGAAACGTAGATGCGCTAATTGTACACCCTCGCTCTGTTTGCCAGAGATTTACCGGCTCTGCAGATTGGCCGTTTTTAGCAGAGGTCAAAAAACAGTTTCCGCGTACGATAATTTTTGGCAGCGGCGATTTATTTTCCGCTGATACAATTAGTGATAACATGAAGAACACCGGCGTGGATGGTGCGGTAATAGCTCGCGGCGCAATCGGCAATCCCTGGATTTTCACTAACCTTCGCGATGGAAATGATTACGTAACTCCGACTCTCGAAAAGCAGGGCGAGCTGATTTCAAAACATTTTCGTCTGTTTTGCGAGATATACGGACACAAAAACGCCGTCACATATTTCCGTAAATTCGCGATTGCCTATTGCAAACTTCATCCACAGCGAAGAAAGGCCCAGAAAGCCCTCGTTTCAGTAAAAAAAACCGAAGAATTCCTGTCCCTCGTGAAACAATGGTATGGCCTGTAACAACAATGTTTTTTAGTTGTTGGCATATTCAGCACGGGTTATTATTTTAACTATGCCTGAATCTGTGAAAAAGTATTCCGTCGTTTTCGTGTATTTTGTTCTGATATTAAGTACACTGCTGGTCTTCTGGCAGGTAAGCACTTTCGGTTTTGTTAATTACGATGACAGTGACTACGTATATGATAATCCACACGTTTTGAACGGCCTGACAAAGGATGGCGTCATCTGGGCTTTTACAACCTGCCCCTTCGGGTACTGGCAGCCTCTTACGTGGCTGTCCCTGATGGTGGATTGTCAGTTGTTCGGTCCGAACGCCGGCTGGATACATCTGGTAAATTTGTTTCTGCACATAGCAAATACCTTTCTGCTCTTTGCGATTCTTAAAAAAATAACTGGCTCCTTATGGCAGAGCGCGTTTGTAGCAGCCGCCTTTGCCCTCCATCCGATGCATGTCGAATCGGTCGCGTGGATTGCCGAACGCAAAGACGTCTTGAGCACATTGTTCCTTCTGCTTACACTGGCCGCTTATGTCAGCTATGTAAAACGCCCCGGCCTGGTTCGCTATGTGCTGATAGTGTCGTTGTTCGCATTGGGCCTTCTCGCAAAACCAATGCTCGTTACTTTG
>JBFZBL010000286.1:0-7063 GCA_041308485.1 Phycisphaerae bacterium
AACCTGAAGCGGTATCTCGAACTGATGACGCGGTATGGCCTTGCGCAGGCGAACCAGCATTTTACGTCCCCTGTTTTCGGCGACGCTTCGATGCACAATCAGCGACAGGGCATCGACGGGGATTTTGTTGACCAGGATATTTATTTTGACCAGGTCGCCGGTCTCGAAGCCGGTGAATTCATAATCCATCGTCGCGTAGCCGTGGGAAATGCCCTTGAGCAAATCGTAGAAGTCGTAAACTATTTCGGCCAGCGGCGCCTTGTATTGCATCATCACGCGGTTCTGGCTGAGGTAATCGGTCTTGAGCAGCTTGCATCGCCTGCTTTCGGCCAGTTGCATAATGCCGCCGATTGTGTCGGTGGTGGTGATAATTTCCAGGCGGACATACGGCTCGCGCAATTCCTCTATCTGGGTGACATCCGGCAGGTCTGCGGGCGAATCTATTTTCAGGGTCTTGCCGTCGGTCGTGAGGACCTCGTAGCTGACGGTCGGCGCGGTCTGAACGACATCGACATCGTTTTCGCGTTCGAGGCGTTCCTGTACGATTTCCATATGCAGCAGCCCGAGGAACCCGCATCTAAAGCCGAAGCCGAGCGCGGGGGAATTTTGCGGTATGAATGAAAAACTCGCGTCGTTGAGCGTCAGCTTGTCGAAGGCCATACGCAATTTGGGGTAATCGGTATTGTTGCCGGGATAAAAATCGGAGAAGACCATCTGCATCGGGGGGACATAGCCGGGCAGGGGTTTTTCGGCAGGGCTTGCGTCATCGGTAATCGTATCGCCTATGGTTACATCAGAGAGCTGGCGGATATTGGCGATGACGTAACCCACCTCGCCGGCACTGAGCCGGTCAACGGGCGACATCTTCGGCGTGAACTTTCCAAGCTCCGTTATGAGGTGTGTTCTGGCTGCGCCCATAAACCTGATTTTCTGCCTTACCTTCAATTCGCCTGAAAAGACCCTGACATAGCAGATAACGCCTCGATATTCGTCAGCTTCACAGTCGAAGACAAGCGCGGCTGTCGGCTTGTCGCTATTATCCGGCGGGGGCGGGAGCAGTGTCACCACAGCGTCGAGCAGCTCATGGACGCCCATACCGGTCTTTGCGCTGATATGGAAGCAATCCAGCTTTTTAATGCCGAGGACATGCTCGATTTCCTCCGCGGTTATGTCGGGCTGGGCGGATGGCAGGTCAACTTTGTTTATTACGCCGATAATTTCCGCGCCGACTGACGTCGCGAGATAGGCGTTAGCGACGGTCTGTGCCTGAACTCCCTGTGTGGCATCGACGACGAGGAGCGCTCCTTCGCAGGCGGAAAGCGCTCGTGAGACCTCGTAATGAAAATCGACGTGGCCCGGCGTGTCGATGAGATTGAGCATATAGTTTTTGCCGGCGTGCTCGTAATTCATCGTTACCGCGGAGGCCTTGATTGTAATACCTCGCTCACGCTCGATATCCATATCGTCGAGAAGCTGGTCTTTCTTCTCACGGTCGCTTACTAAGCCCGTGATTTCCATTATGCGGTCGGCCAACGTGCTTTTGCCGTGGTCGATGTGCGCAATTATCGAAAAATTTCTTATATGTTCAGTGCTCATAATTCTTATTATTCTGCACCAAAGCCAGCGTCATTTCGACCGAAGTCCCGACTCGTCGGGACGAAGTGGAGAAATCTATTAAACAACAGATTGCCCTTCGGGGCTCTCCGCTTCGCTTCGTGTCTCGACTCGCCTTCGGCTCGCTCGAAATGACAGCCCACAGTGTTTTATATAGGGCAAGCTTTTAATGAAGCATCCAATATAACATAGGCGGGCAGAAAAAGACACCTTTATCAGGTGGTTGAAAAATCACACAGGACCGAGTCGGCGATCGGCAATGCCTTTCGCGTCAGGCACAATCGTTTGCTTGTCGTTCGAATCAGGCCGAGTTTTTTATATTTGCCGATTGGTTCAGCGAAAAGCTTCATAGCATCGAAGCCGGTTTGTTTTTTGAACTCATCGAGGATTATTCCGCATCGTCTGCGAAGGTTCAGCACGGCGGTTTCACAGGCGACCTGTATATTATCAGGGGCTTCGCTCTCCTCGGCTGCATTTTTTCCCTGCTCAATCATCTCGATATATTTTTTTATGTCGGCGATGTTCAGTGCGCGTTTGCCCTGCCAGTATGACCCGGCTGCGGGGCCTATGCCGAGGTATGGGAAGTTTGCCCAGTAATTGAGATTGTGTCTGCACTCAAAACCCGGCTTTGCGAAGTTCGATATCTCATACTGTTTAAAGCCGGTCTTTTCAAGTTCGTCGATTGTTCTCTCATACATCTGCCGGTCGGTTTCCTCATCTACCGGCTTAACCTCGCCCGCTTCAACAGCCTTTTGCAGCGGAGTTTCTTCTTCGTAGGTAAGCGCATAGGCGGAGATATGCTGGACGTCCAGTTCGATAGCAGATTGAAGGGTTTTTTCCCACGAATCTGGTGTGGAATCAGGAATAGCGAAAATCAAATCCAGCCCTATGTTTTCAAAACCCGCCTGCCTTGCCGACCGGATCGCCCGGCCAATATGGGCGACCGAATGTCTTCTGCCGAGGAAGGCCAACTCATCTGGATTAAATGATTGTGCCCCGATTGAGAGGCGGTTTATGCCTTCGGTGCGCAATCGGCTTAAGATGTCTTTGTTGACCTGGCCCGGGTTGACCTCAATTGTGAATTCTTCAGGTTTTGGGCAAAGGCTCGTAATTTCGCTAATTAACCTAAGTAGTTGTTTTGCAGGCAGGCAACTTGGACTTCCCCCGCCGATATAAACCGTAAAAAAAGGTTCCTGACACCTTTTTTCGTTTAGTTCTTTGATTATTGCTGAAACAAGTCGCTGGGGGGCGTGGTTTTTTATCGGTTCGGAGTAAAAACCGCAATATCGGCACTTTGTCCGGCAAAAAGGGATGTGGATATATAAGCCGGCCGGTTGTTGGCCTTTGCGGCGGGTGTCAAAATAGGCTTTTTTATTGGACATATCCTGATTCTAACATAAAAAGTTATGCTGAACCCCTGATTATACGAAATTCTGCATTTGGAGTAGGTTTTTGAGGGATTTTTGGTTGACCAATTAACAAAAACAGTTTATTATCTATGTGAGTTTGCCGATGCTACAGTGTAAAGCGGCGTCTTTTTTCTGTGGCCTGTCACGGCGGTCGTGGCGGACAGGAAAAAGGTTGCTATGCGGCACGAGTGGAGAACTTTATCGAGGTTCGCCCTGTATAAATAGAGTAGAGTAAGCAGCTTTTGATTTTTTTGCAGGGTGGCGAGAGGCGGGCTTAGGTGCCTGCCCGAAAGGTAGTTAAGCTACATTCAACTCCGATAACATTCGGAGTCACAAGAGCAATAGTGCGGAGAACAAATAAGAAATTAACGTTTCGCGCATGCGTATAATGAAATTCAGAATGCAAAAATCACAACGAAACATCGAAATTCATGATAGCCGTCCCGCGAAGATAAAATCGCGGCTTGACGGCAAGTTTGACTGTGATTTGGATATCTGATAAGTGTCACTTTCTCCCCTGCCGAATGGCGGCAGGATTACGCTGAAGCGACGAGTTTTCTCCGTAGTTGCACTTCCTCGACTGGTTAAGTCGAGTCGTAGCTTTCCTGTCTTTTGGCCCGCGATGGGGTTCGCCTGAAGTTTAACTTTCTGAAATTGTGCAATTGAGTACAGGAAGGCGAAAGATATGGAAGCGATACTGATGCAGATTAACGTCGAATCTATCTTAGCCGTAATTGCCGGGATTTTGGTTGGGGTTTCCATTACATGGATTGTTGTGTGGGTTATCAACAAGGCCAAGGATAAAACCTTTCATGAAGACATTGAACGGCAGTTGGACGGCGCAAAAAGGGAAGCAGAAAACATAATCAAGTCCGCGCAGATAGAGGCCGCGGCCGAGACCATCAAGAAAAAAGAACAGTTTACCGGCGAAGCCAACCAGGTTCGCGCAGAACTGCGCGAAACGGAGCTTCGGCTCACCAAGCGCGAAGACACCCTGGATAAGCAGGTCGAGCAGATTCGCCAGAAGGAAAAAGCCATTGAGGAGCAGGGCAAGGAAGTCGAACGGCGAATAACCAATCTTGACCTTAAGGACAAGCACCTCACGGCGGTGATAGCTCAGCAGAAAAATCAGCTTTTGAAAATGTCAACTATGAGCGTCGAGGAAGCCAAGGAAATGCTTCTCAAACGGCTTGAAGACGAGTGCGAGCTTGAGATGTCCGCCCTGATTCAGCGCAAAGTCGAGGAAGCTACCGAAACCGCCGGCGAAAAAAGCAGGGAGGTAATTACCACGGCGATTCAAAGGTACGTTGCCGAGCAGACCTGCGAGGTAACGGTTTCGACGGTCGAGATTCCCAATGACGATATGAAGGGCCGGGTCATAGGCAGAGAAGGACGCAACATAAGGGCGTTTGAAAAGGCGACGGGCGTGGACGTGATTGTGGATGATACGCCGGGGATGATTGTGGTCAGCGGTTTTGACCCCGTCAGGCGCGAGGTCGCCCGGCTGTCGATGGAGCGGCTCATTCAGGACGGGCGCATTCACCCGTCGCGAATCGAAGAGCTTGTTGCGCAGGTGAAAAAGGAAATCAACGCTAAGGTCCTGCAGTTGGGCAAGGACGCGGCAGTGGAAACAAACATTCGAGGCCTGAATAACCGGGTGCTCAGCACTATCGGCGCGTTGAATTACCGTACAAGTTACGGCCAGAGCGTGCTTCGGCACAGCATCGAGGTTGCGTTCCTGGCGCAGGTTATGGCTGACGAGCTTGGCCTCGACGGCTCAATCGCCCGCAGGGCCGGGCTGCTGCATGATATAGGCAAGGCCCTCGACCATGAGATTGAAGGCGGTCACCCGGCTATAGGCGCCAATTTCCTGCGGAGGTTTAATGAATCACAGACGATATTGAATGCCGTAGAGGGCCATCACGGCGACGTGCCCCCCGACAATCCATATACTCCTTTGGTTTCCGCCGCAGATGCCATCAGCGCTTCGCGGCCGGGAGCCAGGAGAGAAACGCTCGAAAGGTATATCAAGCGGCTTGAGACACTCGAAGAGATTGCCAATAGTTTCACGGGTGTCGAAAACTCGTACGCGATTCAGGCGGGCCGGGAGATTCGTGTAATAGTCAACGCGGAAAAAGTCCCTGATGATGCGGCCGCGAAAGTCGCGCGCGACATAGCCAAGAAGGTCGAAACCGAAATGACTTACCCGGGCGAAATACAGGTAACGCTGCTGCGAGAGCTTCGCTGTATCGAATACGCAAGATAAGCAGGGTAACAGGATATCAGGACCTGATTCCCTGATAATCTGATTTCCTGATAACCTGAAACTGTTGTAAAAATTATGAAACTTAATATTTTGTGTATCGGTGACATAGTCGGCAGGCCCGGCAGGCGAGTTCTGGCGGACAAGCTCAAACAGCTCGTTGTTGAGCGGGAAATTGACTGCGTGATAGCAAACGCCGAAAACGCTGCCGGCGGCTCCGGTCTTACACCCCAGATATATGACAAGCTTTTACGCTATGGCGTAAACTTAATCACGCTCGGAGATCACACCTATCGCAAAAAAGAGATAGTTACGACCCTTGAGACGCAGGAGAATATCGCCAAACCCGTCAACTGGTCTGAGCAGGCGGCAGGCAGGAGCGTGGCGATATACAAGACGGGCAAGGGTCCCGTTGTTGCGGCGATACCGCTGATTGGCCGGCTGTTTATGAAACCCGCCGATTGTCCCTATAACGCGATAGATAAGCTGCTGCCTAAAGTGCAGCAGCAGGCGGATATTATCTTTATCGATTTTCACGCGGAGGCCACGAGTGAAAAGGTCGCGATGGGGTATCATCTCGACGGGCGTGTGAGCTGTGTATTCGGCACCCATACCCACGTTCCGACAGCCGACGAAAAAATAATGTCGAAGGGCACTGCTTATATCACCGATATCGGCATGACCGGAGCGCATGATTCGGTGATTGGAAGAGTTACCGAGAGCGTGCTCAAATCATTCAGGACGCGAATGCCCGTGCCGTTTGAGGTCGCCACCGGAGACTTGAAAATGAACGGCATACTGGTTACGGTTGACAGCTTCTCCAAAAAGGCCGAGTGCATCGAGCGAATCAGAATCAACGCTGATATAGCGGAGGCGGAGAAATACGACAGCGACGACGGCAGGCCGGAATATTACGCCAATTTCGAGTAACGCGGTTACTTGTTTTTGTCGGCGATGCGTTCTTTGTCGCCGATGACTTTTCTCGCGAGCCGCAGCACCTTGGAGCTTATTTTCAGTCCTTCGCTTTCACAGACCTTGAGATTGACCTCGAAAACCGGTTTCGCTGTTTCCGGTATGAAAGTGATTATTCCGTTGAAATCGAGAAAGTCCTCGGTTTCACCGACCGTCAGGACGCCATAGCCTTTTACTGCGTCGGTGATTGCTTTGTAATTCTCGTGTTCCGAATCGCAGATGAACAGCACGTGGCATTTTTTCAGTTCTTCGGCATAATTGGCGAATTCCAGTTTGCCGGCGTCGCCGGGCGAAAAGGATGTGTGGAATTTGCCGAAGTCTTTAATAGCCAGTCGCTTATTTTTAACGGTTTTGTTTTTGATTGGGTCGAAGGAGTTGCCGAATTGATGTTCGCCGAGAAGGCCTATTGTAATCGTATTCGGCTCGGATAGTTTGTCTTTGGGCCAGTCAGTGAATTGAGCAAAGTTATACAAAAACGCCGCTTTTATCTGGTGTTCTCTGTTTCGTATCGACGCATCATCTGCGCAGACGACGCCCGCGAACATCGAATAAAGCAGCATCAAAATGTAAACTCCGATTTTCATTATTTATTAAAACCTGTACGTCAGCTTAACTCTGAAACTTGTGCCGTCCTGCTCGATAATATCCTGTGTGTGTTCGCTGCCGCCCGGGTAGCCATAGTGCAACATCAAACAGCGCGAATCTCATCTGCCATAACAGTTGTCACCGAAACGGGGGCTTCGGTGGTCTTCTGCTCGTATTTGGATGCGCCGTAAACGGTAAAAGATTGTTCCGCCAGTTCCTC
>JBFZBL010000287.1:0-2685 GCA_041308485.1 Phycisphaerae bacterium
CACCAGAAGTGCCGCGTCGCAGTTGTCCCCTTCGGGCGCAAAACGTGCAGCGTCGATTACGAGAGTCGTCTCGTTATTCGGCGGTCCGCGCAAATCGCCCCGCGTTTCAAAATCGATAAGCCGATATCCCCCCTCATAATAATTCTGTACGCCTATCCTCGGAATATTAAGAAATAACCTGTTCAATTCGCTTCGGATAATGTGAAGGATATGGCTGCGTTTCTTGGTGCCGGTCGAATATCGCCGGTCATTAAGCAGCGTCAAAACCTCTATCGCAAGGTTCGCTTTATTATGGTCTTTCGCCGCATTTACAATTTGCGAGCAGGCAAAACGAAATTCGTCGTATGTCCATTGGTACGCAACATCTCGAATCATCTTAAAAATCGCCATGGCGTTGCCAGGAACAAATCTCTCACCGAGCAGCGTCTGAATTTCATCTTCATCTTCAGAGACAAGAGACGGTTCCTCTGAGAAATCGCAGCTTTGGGCGGCTTGCGGCATAGGCACCAACGTGCCGAATTTATCCGTGCACGAAATCCGCATTTTGCCGGCGGAATTTTTTTCAATATTAAATATAAACGACCCCCCGTCGGTATGAGAGCCGCCCCGTGCGTTCCAGTATTTATCCGCTACCGGGCATATCCTCTTGTCGTCTTTGGATAAGCTATGCAGCGTAGCGTCGATGGCCTGCTTTTCAGAGCAAATTAATCCCACCTGGACCTCGCCGTCGCAGAACGCGAACACCTGAGGCCGAAGCATCGCAGTGTCGGTTATGCCCATAAGCTGTAACTTTTTCTCGCGGGCAATATTGCGGGCGATAATGAAAAACCACGGGCCGTCAGGAGAGCCGTGAATGTGGGTCGCCTGAATGTCACGGTAAATCTTTTGCTTCTCCGGCGGCAATCGGTCAAAATCCAGCTCGGTCGTCGGGGCAAGCGCCTCGATAATGTATTCGAGCGGATAATGATATGTCCTGCTGAGCAGGTCGAAAAGAAGCGCGGAAACCTCCGTATCGGTGAGGAACTGCGGATAGATATTCCGCTGCTTGAGATATTCAGTTACGGAATGATAGTTGGCAAAGTCGCCGTTGTGCACAAGCGCCATATCGATTGCCGCGAAAGGATGCGCCCCGCCCGGATGCCAGACGCGGCCCTTGGTCGGGAAACGCTGATGGGCAATCCAGACGTGAGCGCGAAGGTCTTCAATTTTGTAATACCTCACAATCGCTTCGGCGAAGCCGACAACCTTGAGAATCATAATATTTTTGCCGTGCGAAAGGACAAAGGCCCTTTTTTCTCCGAGCGACGCATAGAATTTCTGATTCAAGCTGAAGCTGTTCTGATTTATAAATTCATCTTCTGCCTCGCTGCGGTCGAGCTTTTGCAGACTATTCTTAGTGATAAAATCATCGAGTACCTTCGGCTTTACTCTGACAAAATATCTGCAAACGTCTGGCGGTTTAACTTCCAGGCCGGGGACAGTTTTCCAGTCGTCAACCTTGTCAAGTATTGTCGATTTTGTGATATCTAAATTCGGCGTTATAAACTGTTTTTCTATTTCCGGCTGGACCTTGTCATCGAGAAAAGCGACGTGAAGCATATAATTATTGTCAAGCACTTCTCGGCTGACGCCTAACTGTTCCGGCACAAATCCCACCGCTGCGATGCCGCCGCCTTTGCCGTTTCCGCGGTTATGCATCTGGCGCGACGGCTCATAAATATGTTTTCCCGGCACCGGCTCGCTGCAGCAAAAACCTACGACGCCGCAGCCGCCTTCTTCCGCCTCTTTCCTCATTTCAGAAGAATAATTCAGCTTCTCAGCTAACTGCTTTCTCGAATATGCGAGTTGTTTTATGATTTTCTCGTTCATTTCCTGGCTCCAACATCATTGGTGTAATCAAGATGCATAAGCAGATCAGTCCGACCGCGTAATTCCGTAACGCTTTTCATGCCGAATCGCTGCAGGATACTGACAAGCACTTTTCGCCACGCGTTATAAAGATTGATAATCCGCTGCGTGCCCCACTCAATATTCATTTTCTGCGCAAGTTCAGTATCGGTTGTCGCGATACCGCGCGGGCATCCCCTGCCGCTCTCGCATCTGCTGCATCGGACACATCCAAGGGCCACTAATTCAGCGGTCCCAATTACAACGCCGTCTGCGCCAAGGGCTATGGCCTTGGCCACATCGTGTGCCGAGCGTATTCCGCCGCTGGCGATAAGGGTTACTTTGTCGCGAACGCCCTCGTCGGCCAGGAACTTATGTACCCTGCCGATAGCGTATTCAATCGGCATCGCTATATTCTTTTTCGCGATATCGGGCGCCGCACCTGTTCCGCCGTAACCGCCGTCGATGTGAACGATATGAGTCCCCGCTGAATAACTTCCGACGGCAACCATGTCGACATCTGTCGGCGTCGATACCTTAGTTGATATCAAGGCTCGCCTGTTAATGTGCTTTATCCAGTCGAGGTGCTTTTGATGGTCTTCGATGGAATAAACGCTGTGGAATGGGAACGGCGAAAACAGCGAAATACCGAGCACCGCTTCTCGCATCTTCGCCACAGCTGGTGTGTTTTTATCGCCTAACAGATGCCCGCCGAGGCCGGGTTTTGCCCCCTGGGCATACTTGAATTCCACTATCGGCACCCGCTGAATAGTCTCCTCGCGGACGCCGAAAAGTCCC
>JBFZBL010000288.1:0-3632 GCA_041308485.1 Phycisphaerae bacterium
GAGCTGCTTGTGGTTATTTCTGTTATAGCGATGCTGCTGGCCGTATTAATGCCCGCTTTGAACAAAGCAAAAAGGACGGCTCAGGGGGTTATCTGTGCTGCACATATGCGAGGTCTCAGCATAGGAATACTTGCCTATGTGGCAGAATTCCAGTATTTTCCGGCTTCTTATTTGTATCCTTCAACTCCAGATGGCGGCTACAGTATTGAGAATCAGGACCCAAGCCATCCGTATGGTTATCTTCACTGGTCGTGGTATCTATTTTATTCCGGAAAATGTGATGCCAAAGTATTCACTTGTCCCTCTATGAAATTCGGCGGTGCGCCGCGGACCAACCCAGGTTCAAAAAGCGAAGATTGGGAAAAAGGTCAGCAGGATCAGAACGGCCAGATAAGTGCAAATAATCTTACAGATAAACAGGCCCCGCGAATATCGATTACTGCAAACGCTGCGATTATTCCACGCAACAAGTTTACTTACGCGATGTCCGGAGGCCAAAGAGTAAACCGTTTTGTACGCATCGATGAACTTAGGAATCCATCTTCGCTCATCCTTGCGACTGAATTTAACAACAACTGGAAGGCTATCGGCGTTCAGCAAGGCAGTGGTATTTTAAGCAAGAGCCATCGTCCTATTCTGGCGTTCTCGCATGTCGGCACAGGATACAAAGGTAATGCCGTTTATAAAGCGCCACCAGGTGCCCCATATTATGTTTATGGCGACAATGCAGCAATAAGTAATTTTGGTTTAAGGCCGCTCAAAGAAGTTGAACAGGCTTCAGACCTTCTTGACGGCGGCGCAGGCCATCCGATTAACGCTATTGGAAGACATCATTCCGGTCCCGGCGTAACAACAGAATTCGGAGGCTGTGCCAATTTTATTTATGTTGACGGACATGTTGCCAGAAAAACCGTCCTTGAAACTATAGAAAAACGCGAATGGGGCAACAAGTTCTACAGCATAACCGGCATAAATGATGTGAAGTAATAAATATATATTAAAAGGTAAATGTTGTGCAGTAAATTTAGAATTATTTTATGGAAAGGAGCTTGAGATGATGAAGATGAGTTTGGACAAGTTTATGGTATTGTTATTATTGATCGGAGGACTGACAGGTTCTCTTTATGCTCAGCAGCATCAGGTGAACATCAGCGGCGCGACGCTTTTCGTAGATTTCTTCACTGCACCGGCTTCGACAAATGACTATATCGATGCCGATGGAGACGGTAATTCCGGTTTCTTTGACTACCCGCCTTATGTTGACCAATTAGCAACAACATATACAACTTCGGGCTGGTCATCGTATTGGTCGGTGGCTTATCGCGGAGTCGGTTCAGGCAATGGTTTGTCAGACCTTGTAAACTGGCATAATACAAATCCTGAACTTTTCACCGACTTAACAGTCCCTGCAGATTACGGCTATATTAATCGTGTTATGTGGGCACAATTGGGTGTTCTTCAGCCTGGAATCGCAGACTCTTGTCAGCCGGGAGGTTGTCCTGTCGACCCCTGTAATATCGACATTGCTGTTATGGACGTTCCGACAACGTGGTTTGTTTATACCGGAGCAGATGCAAACGCTCAATGGGATAAAAAACCAACACAGGCAGGTTATGGTAGTAATCCTCTTAAATGCTGGGATACCACACAGAGCAATAAATTAAAAAATCTTGGCGGCCTTAATACAAATACGACTTCCCCGAATGCTCAAACTGTATTCGATACAGAAATAGCCTGGGTTCCCATTGCGATTATCGCCAATCAGGGCGTTGGGCTTCCGTCAGGAAACATATCAGCAGAGCAATTGCAATATCTCAACGTTACCGGCCGTATGCCTAACGGCGAAAACCTGGCTGTATCCACTCGCGATGCCGGCTCCGGCACACGAAATGGTGCAATGAACACACTGGGAGTCGACCCAAGTTGGGCAAGAGGCGACAACGTCGGCGTCAAATTTGATGTTGAAGCTGATACCAAGCTCGGGAAAAATCATAAATATGATAACTGCGGCGGCTCAGGCGTACTGGAAAAGGCTGTAGAATACAGAAGACTTGGTATTGGTTATACAGGCCTTTGCGGCTCAAGCAGAGCTCGCGGCGATGTTTACGGCGGAAAATACGAAGTATGCAGTGTTAAAAATATCGACGGTTCGATTTATATCCGCCCAACACTTGACAATATTCTTGACAACGGCGATCCCAACAGCGGCTGGCGAATCGGCGGCAATGAAACATTTGCAACCGTTGGAAGCCCTGAACCCAACGCAACCTACGCTATGGCAAACCAGCACGCGGCAGATTATATAAGAAATATAACCGAAAGTATCGCCGACTTTGTTGATTCGAACGGACTGAGTTTAAATTATAACATGCCCGGCGAGTATATGGCTTATAATTACTTTCTTGTGGCATCTATTGATAAAATGCCAAGTCCTCTCAACCCGACTTCTTTTGGACCTAATGCAAAACTTAATCAGACTTTGCAGGATTTCATCAGAGGAAGTGCTCATGAACTTACAACTACGCCGATTCCCGCGTATGGTTCCATCAAAGAATCCGGTATGGCGCCGAGCAGAACGACTCTCACAGGCGGAGCAACTTATAGCGACGGCAGGTATCGTCATACATCGATAATGGCGGTAATGCTGTTAATGCCGGTGTTACACTGTCAGAACGAAACAAGATTGCCGGCGATTTCAATTACACAGGCGTAAACAAACATAAACGAGATATGAATGATATAGCCAAACTGGTTGAAGCAGTTAAAAATCCGCGAGCATTTGAAGCAAGTGTAAACCACGGCGGTTATTATGGCGGCCAAACAGGCGATTATATCGTTCCTGAAATTATCGGCGACTTCGACGGTGATGGAAATTTCGTTGCTAAAGATGTAAGGTATTTTGCCGATGGTCTTGCAATCGACCCTGTTACAAAACTGCTTGACCGCAGTGAAGGTTTCGCCAAGGTCGACATAGCTGATGCCGCTACCGGCGGCAGTGGAAATTACTTCGGTACCGTCCTTGCAACAGGCATAGCTTATGAGCCAAATTCAGGCTGGTCGAAAGCAGACCTTGCTGGTGCCGATGTTAACGCGGTCGATACTAATGATAAGAAAGTTACCCCAGGTGCAAATCCTGTAGCGGCCGATGGTACCATCAATGCAAAGGATATCGATTGGATGTATAAAGTGCTTAGTGGCGGAATAAAAGCTGCTGCTCTCGGTCAGACCCCACCAACCAATCCAAATGTACGTTCCAATGTGCTGGACTGGAATGACCTTGATGATGCCGCCTGGATGGACCTCAGTTGCGATATGAATGGCGATTTAATTGTTGATGGTCAGGATATTGATATAGTTGTGATGGACATTCTCGGAACTAATTACGGCGATGTCAATCTCGACAGCTCAATCGATGCCGACGACAGAGACATCATACTTGCCAATATCAGCACAAGCTACGGCAAAAGCTGGGCACAGGGAGATATTAACGGCGATGGTTTCGTCACTTCAGACGATCTGACTATGTACCGAAATACTCTTCTGATGGTATTTGCAAATCATTGGCTCGAAACCTGCTCATCACCATCGTGGTGTGAAGGAATGGACTATAATCACAGCAGCAGAGTTGATTT
>JBFZBL010000289.1:0-31919 GCA_041308485.1 Phycisphaerae bacterium
ATATCAAAAGATATCGTCGAAAAACACGGCGGGAGAATATGGGTAGAATCCGAATTCGGCAAGGGAACAACTATGCATTTTCTGCTGCCAATCAAGTCAACCACGACTGCCCACGAGCCAGAACCCGTTCTGCAATCGCAGCAACAGTTGAAATAATCCGGAAAAAGCCGGGACGGCGAATTCGGCGGGAAAAATAAAACCACGACGACAGGGTGCGGTTTCTTCCTTATTTACCGACTTATACTCCGCTAAGCGCTTTTTTGCCCGCGAGTGCGTTGGCAATCTTCTCTTTCAGTTCGGCAAAATCAAATGGCTTGGCAATGTAATCAACAACGCCGAAAGACGAAGCGGTGGCAATATCGTCCATCTCGCAGGCGGCGGTTACCATAATAACCGGTATGTTTTTCAACTGCGGGTTTTTGCTCATCTGTTCAAGCGTATCGTGGCCGTTCATAATGGGCATATTTGTGTCAAGCAGGATAAGGTCCGGCTGCTCGCTTGCCGCTTTCTCCAGTCCCTCCTGGCCGTTGACAGCCACTGCCGTCTGATAGTTGCTCCATTCAAGGTGCTGCTGGATTGTAGCCACATAATCCGGCTCATCATCCACGATAAGAATCTTCGGTTTACCCGATTTTTTACCTGACTTAAATAATCCAAACATTACTATTTCTCCTTTTCATCCCTTAGGGAGCAATGTCCCCCACTATTTACTCAATCGATTTCTAATATTTTATCGACCCAAAACGCTTGTTGGATTAGCAAAAAGCTGTGACGCCAATCCCAACATATCCGCCCGGCTATTTCATATTCGGTTCAGCAGGCAGCGATAATACAGGTCTTTTTCTTATCTCGTCAAACCTTGCCACTGCCTCCGCCGGCACCGGCTCGTTTTTGTAAATATGGGGCGACAACAGCACAAGCAGCTCGGCGTTGACGGTTGTTTTTTTTGTACTCGAAAATATAAAACCAATGAGCGGTAAATCGCCCAGCAAAGGCACCTGGCTTTTTGCAATCTGCGTACCCTGCCTTCTCAGCCCGCCCATAGCGACCACCTGGCCATCGTCCATAAGCAGCGTAGTACTGGCTTTGCGCGTATCGACAATCGGGACGCCGCTTAGCGACTCTCCTGTGTTTATGCTCTGACTTGGGCTTACCGTCAGTAGAATCTTTCCCTCATCGGTTACGCTGGCCTTGACCTCCATAGTAACACCGACTTCTTTAAACTGCGTCGAGGTCATCTGCCCTCCCTGGGAGGTATCGGTCATCTCTTGATACGGTAATTCTTCGACGGTTTTTATTTCGGCTTTTTGGCCGCTGACAACGAGCACGCGAGGACTGGCAATAATCTCCATGTTTGTCTTCTGCTGGAGCAGATGGAGCACATTACGAATATCGTCGGCAACAATCGCCACTTCGGTGCCAAGACCGATGTTTTGATAGGCGGTCCTGCTGCCGATTGTTCCGGTTGTAGGCGGTATGACGCTCAGGCGGTCCGGGTAAATCGTGCTCTGCCGATAATTGAAGCCCTTGTTATCACTGGACAGGATATCCCAATCCACGCCGATGTCAGAATCGTGCTGAAGCTGAATATCGATAATGACAGCCTCAATCATTATCTGTTTCGGCGTAATATCAGCCTTTTGTATCTCGACGAGGATTTTCTTTACATTTTCTTCTGTATCACAAACAATCATCGAGTTGGTGCTCTCATTGACGCTGACACTGCCGTCAGCCGAAGACATCTTATCTACTGCGGCCTTGAGATTGACCGCGTCAAGAAACTTCAAACTAACCGTGCGAACAATCAACGGCGGCTTGTTGACCTCCTGGACCTTTAAGTTTACCGCCGGGGCAATGTTCACTGGCGGCGGTGGCGGCGAACTTTCGCCGAAACTGCTCCCAAACGGGTCGCCGCGACCAGCGTCAGCCGCAACAAGTTCGACTTTTTGATTCGAAGCGGGCACAACTGCGGCCTGTTCGAGCTGAGTCGTTCCTGCCTGCCCTGAACTTACCGAATCCTCTCCTGTGCAAATACACGCTGTAAATACAAGAACAGCACAAACGGTCAATTTAGTTATCAGCTTTTTCATATAATTAATTCTCCACGGGTTCGGTACAATAAATCGTCAGAAGGGTCTGACATTTCAGTTTTCCGGGGCCGGCGGCATCTATTTTCATGGACCCTATCCATACTTTGCGTTCATAGTTCTGTAACACACCAATAAATCTGGTTATGCCGTTGTACCCGCCAGTTATGGTAACCATCGCTTTTTTAGCGACTATGGCGTTGGTGTCACCCTGTGTGTTCTGCTGGACATCCGGCACAGCGCTTACAGATACAACATTGCAGCCAGCCTGATCCGCAACGGACGGCAGAGACGCGAAAAACCGATGTGCTTCATTTTGCGTAAACAACTGATTTCGCTGCCGGTCGGATTCTCTGGACAATTCCTCGACTTTGGCTTTCTTCTTTTCGAGAACCGTGCTCATAAGGTCGGCCTTGTGCATAGCCGCATCAAGCAAAGAATTGTATCTTTGTGCGGCCAGAAGCTGGCTTGTGTGCGGCGCCAGTATCCAACGGTACGAAGCAAAAACCACAATCGCTGCCAGCGCAGCCAGCAAAATGCGTCTGTGCGAACACTTAATACTGGAGATTCTTTCAGCTAACATTACCTTCTTTACCTTTCTTAACACCCAGCCTGCAACTAATCTGGTAGTTTATAAATCCCTTTTGCCCATCCTGCTTACTGGACTCAAGCAGTGTTACCATCGAGATATCAGGTGATTTCTCAAGCATGCTGACGAACAAATTTACAGCGTCGTCTGATAAAGCCAGTCCGTCAATCTGCACCCTCTGCCCGTCGGGACAGGACAAACTGACGATGCGAATCGATGATGGCGCGGCACTGCGGATGTTCGCGAACAACTGCACCCAGTTTACGTCATTGTGTGAGGCCGATATCCTGGCGATACTGTCGAGTCGCCCCGACAAGGCCTCTAACCTGGCGTCGAGATGCTGATTCTGCTCAGCCATTTTATCCGCGTCGTGTACCGATACTCGTGCCGCCTTTGCGGCGATATTGCCGGACACCTTTTTAATCATATACGCAGGCACTGCGACAGCCAGCAGCATAAGCAGCAACAGCGCAGCCACTGCGCTGGTGACAATCAGAGCATCTTTCTTGGCCTCCCTAATTCGCCTTATCCGCAGCGGCATAAGATTTACTCTAACGTCATTCCTCTGAGCCATCAGAAGATTCATCGCCAGCCCGATAGCAACCGGCGAAGTATTTTCGCTTTTACTTGTCTGTGAATCACCGACAGGCGTATCCACATAAGCATCTTCGATTGTTCTTATCTGCAAATGTTCCGCCTGGATTTTAGATTTGAGATATTTCTCGATAATCTCGGGCGATTGTTCGGCATCAACAAAGACCGTAACTTCCCATTTGGAAGGATTATCATGAACTTCGATGTCGTAAAATCTGACGACCTCCGAAAGTTCGACGGCAAGCCAGCCATCCAAATCGTTCGAATCAACGCTTCCCGCCAGGGTCAGCTTCTTACACTCCGCATACTCATCCGGATGCACTTCGGCGCAATCCTTACACTCCTCTACATTCGGATCCCACGCCTTGCCAAAAGCGGGACAGGCCTCTGGTGACTCTTGCTGTGCCGAATTAGTAAACTCTTTTGTGCGAACAAAATCTACCGAGCCGTTTTTGAACACGCACAGGGTCAGGACTTCTCCTCGCAACAGTGCCACAAGCACATTGCAGCCAGTTCTGCCGGTGATTTTTTTGCCGCCAATAGCCCTCAAATAAGACAGCATCGCCGGCTCAACGAGTTCGACGGAAAAGCCGGCACGATGTAAAACTTTAACAAGCCCGGCAACTTTTTTCGTTTCAGCGGCAACGGCTAAAACCTTTTTATCCGCCGAACGCCTGCTTGAACCGACTGAGCAGTAATCAAGCACAATATCTCCGCCTGGCATAGCGGCACAGTGCATCATCTCACCATGGATAAACTGGGTCATGTTGGACGGTATCTGTCTTGGCATTTCTATCATCTGTGTAACAACAGGTTTGGCAAAAAGCGAAACAGCCGCACGGTTTGTCCATATCATGTTGCGAAACTTCATCCGCCGCAATGTCCGCCGAAGCAACGCAGCATTGACAATGTTTCCGTCCCTGACCGCCCCTGCGGGCATTGGCGCAACAGCCGACTTGACCAGCTCCGGGCCGTTGGTGCCCAATTTGAGCAGCGCTATGCTGATGCGTTCCTGCGTAATATCTATCCCTGCCACTGTCTTTTCGTCAAATATCATTCGTTGATCCTCAACTTATCGATTCTTATTTTGTATGACGAACTCGCGCTAATCGTTACGTCAGCCGCCATCCTGGCCATATACCCCTGCGACGAGGTGCCGGTGGAGGTAATTGTTCGGTTCGGCAGTGTTCCCGTGACCGTCACGGTGTAGCTGCCCCCATTAAATGCCTTATTTGTAAAGCCGGTCGTCCAGCTCGAAGCAGACCGTATCTGCGCAAACGCATCATTCAATCCCGCCTCGGCGGTGCACATAGCGTTTGCTGCGTATAACTGATTCTGCATAAGCTCCACTTCTTCCGTTGTCATAGCAAGTATTCCTACCGTGATTGTCGTAAACAGAGCAATCGCGAAAACGACTATCAAAAACACGGCTCCTTTATTTTTCTTCCTCATTTTCATAATTATGGCTCAAGGTATTATGTTGTCCTGGCAGCAAGCATTATGGTTAGGGTCGCTGGGGATAATCGCTATCGTAAGAGTTCTATAGTCATTCGAAGAAGTAAGGGAGAACGTCGAAGTTCCGCTGCTGCCCGCAACGGGCTGCCTGACATATCCCGCGCCGCCTGAAACGGTGCCAGAAGCAGCGCCCGGCGCAATCGCAATTGTAGCAGTGCGATACTGCTCAGCGCCGGTGAGCGTGAAATTAGAAGTGCCGCTGGCGCCTGCAGTCGCTTGCTGTTTGTATCCTGCGCCGCCGGAACAGGCGTTTACACCGGTGTTACTTCGGTCCATTGTTATTGGCGTGTGACCAGTTAATCCTGGGCTATCCACTGTGATATAAGCTCTATCAAAAGCCCCTATACGAACTATCATCGTATTGGCAACGGTGGTAGTTACAGAAGGACAGGGCGGCGAGCTTGAGGTCGATGAGCCGCCTTGAAATACCGAAGCATTAATGGGAGCGCCGGCATTGTGACCGGTAAAACGCATTATCCAGCCATAGGCCTGCTTATTGCTCGTCCAGGTAAACGTATAACTTGATGCTTCCGATGCGCCGGCAATTTTATACCAGACGCCTAATGTAACTGCTCCGGCTGAATCAGTACCACGGTCGAGTAATGTCCAGCCCGAAGGAGCAGCCAAACTTCCTGAAATGCCGCCATCAGTAGAAACCGCCGCAATTAACAAATCGCCTGAACCGACGCCGCTGGGCTTATTAACCGTAACAGAAGTGCCTGCCCAACTCCTCTTGCCTTCACTGAAGCTCTGATAATTTACCGCTCCACCGCTGGCGGCGCTCTCATCCATTGTAATAGCGGTATGACCGCTTAAACCTGGATTACCGATATTAATATTGTCGTTATTAAATGCGCCAAGACGAAGAACCATAGAGTTATCGACTGTCGTGGCAATGGCCGGGCTTGTTGGAGTGCTGCTGTTGCCGCCTGCAGCTGTAACCGCTGATGTGTCAATTGGTAATGTTGTGCTGTGGCCGGTAAATCGCATAATCCAGCCGTATGCCTGTTCACTGCTCCCGCCCGTCCAGGAGAATGTATAACTGGCAGGCTCCGAAGCGGTTGCAACTTTATACCAGGCGCCGAGAGTAACCGCGCTGTTATAACTACCTCTGTCTATCAATGTCCAGCCGCCTGGAGCAGAAATATGGGTTGAGGTATCACCATCTGTAGCCACTGCCGCTACCAGCAAGTCCCCCGTATTCGCTATTGGTTTTGTAATAGGAAGTGAAGTCGTGTCAGCAGCAGCTTTGGCCGAGCTAATTGCCTCATACGTTATTACGGAATAACTGATATTGTCAACCACCGCCGTACAAAGAGTGCCATCATTGTGGCTGGTTACACACAAGCCGATATAAACATTTGTCGCCATAGTAATCGTATCAGTACCGACCTGTGTCCATGTAGAACCATTCGATGATTCATAGCCGGTAAGGGTATTGCCGACGCGAGCCAATTTGACCCAGTAAGGCGCTGTCACAGAACTGCCGGCAGTATGAGTGCTTGAGCCGCCTGTGCTTGTACGCCGCTGGAAGGCCGTACCGTTACTGCGAGCAACAACCATCATGGCATGTTTCGAACTGCTGGTTAGCGTTTCACGAATCATAACACCGGCTTTGGCCCATGGGTCGGTATTTGTAATGCTAACCACGCGAGCGATTATTTGTCCGTCGCCGCTGAGTGATTGATAAACATAGTGGAACTCGTCAGCAGTGTCCCAGATGTCAGCGCCTGAACCGATTATGGTCCAGGCACACGCGGTGGAACTTGCGTTGCCAGCCGCGGCAACAGAGCCAACATCCTGATGCTGCCAGCAATCCTGACTGTCCCCGTTTGTGCGGAGATAAATCAGAGTTGAAAATGTTTTGTCCTGGCCATTAGAAGCGGAATTTGTAAAAACTGCGTCAACTTTGATCGCACGAATGCTGTTGGTATCTGTAATAGCCGATAAAGGTGTATCCATGTCGCAGGCATCGTAACAGGTAAATATCAATGAGCTTACAGGCCCGGCCAAATCGGAGAGAGCGCCGAGAACGCCATATTGGATATACCCCTCACCTGAGGCATCGTATCTCATAATGTTGCTGTCAGCGGCTTCGAACTCAATGAAACCATCGGCATCAGAAGATTCACTGACGGCAGTTACTCTCACGGCCACCGAAAGATTCCTGTTGATGTGGTCCATAAGGACCCTGCCGTTCTGCATCGCCTCAGCCGCACCTTGTTTGCTGTCCCAACTGTGCCCCATCATCGCAAACTGCGGCAACACCGCGGCAAAAATGATGGTTATCATAACCATCGCCAATACCAGCTCGAGCAGTGTTAACGCCCGTCGTAATCGGATTTTAGTATTTCTTATATTCATCTTTTTGCGCGCATAACCCATCTGTTCCAACGTGTTTGTCGGCATAAAAAAGGGGCTGCGTTGCTGAATTAGATGATTAACAACTTGCCTTGGCAGACATAAAAAAAACGCTGCAAAACGCCATTTTGAACCGTTTTCGCTGGTTTTTATCGGTCAGGAGGGGGTGATTGGTCGACGGAATATAGGAGTAATTTGAATGGTCCTATAAGCTTACCATCGATTAGCAAAACAGGTAGTCAAGGTAACTTCGACTTCATCAGAAGCCAGCGTGCCGTTGCCGTTGCCATCGTAGCCCACGGACACGCTTATCTGCTTTAACAAATCTGCGGTTATCGTGGTATCTGTAACGTTGCAAAGATACGAACCGCTAAGAACAACATTACTGGCTGTAAAAGAGCCAGATGAGCCAAAATTGTAGATAGAGCGAGCCCTTAATTCATCGAGTTTGCCCTGGGCAAGAACCAGGGCCTGGGTCTTTCTTTCAACCTCGGATGACAACATATTGGCCTTTGTAAGCGACCTGAGAATGGGAACCATGGCGACAATCAGCAAGGCAGAAGCTATTGTCACTTCGATTAAGCTAAGCCCCTTGTGTCGTCGATTTGCTTTTGAACGCTTCAGGCGCATTACCACTTAACCTCCCGAACATTCCACAATGCCTGTGGCGGATATGACCGTGATTGTATAAGTTAGACCTTCTGAGGAAACAGTAATAGGAGTCGCGATGCTGCCGGAAAGCAGATTTCCCAAAGGGCCGAATTTAAACAGGGAACCACCCGTACAACTTATCGGGGAATCAATGGTTTGAGAATCCAAAACGGCCCCGGAATTGGCATCCACTATTTGATAGCCGGTATAGCCAAGGCGTAGGCGTACAGGTACGCTTACAGAAACGGCAAGCAAAGACACTGGTTCGACAGGAGCGAGTGAAACGGGTGAAACAGGGAGAGGTTCAGGGATGGGTTCAGGTAACACAGAGACGCCAATCATCTGTAATTGGAAACCAGCATTGTTAACCGCAGCATTTGAAATCGCCAGAGCGCGAGTCCGGCGAAGGTCGGTGGCTATTTTTTTGGCAATTGCATTTGCCTGTTTATGATGCAGGGCGGCGAAATTAAGCCGTGGTATCGCGATAACCGCAAAGGCGCCCAGAATCAGGACCACAACAATCATCTCTGCCAGGCTGTATGCCGTTCTTTTCGCAGCCATAATCTCATCCCGATAAAATAATCAAATGGGATGGCTGACAGATACCTTGCAGCCATCCCACGATTTGTATCAGTATCACCACCCAGGTTAATACAACCCGGCCCACACCAACAGATTAATGGCTATGCGGCGTAACCCGGTTTGACGCGTTCATAACATACGGATACGTCGTGCCACCGCTGTTAAACGGGCAAGTTGGCTCACCATCCGGGAAATAATTCGCGTCGGCCGCGAGGGCAGCTACCGATGCCGGATACGAACCCTTGTCCATTTTCCACATCTCTATGGACGTATTGAGCGTCTCGACATTCGTATTGCACGCGTTCTGCTTGGCCGTGGTGGCGCTGGTGGTGATTCTCGGAATCGCTATCGCCGCCAGGGCGCCGAGAATGATGACCACAATCAACAACTCGACTAACGTTAAACCTTTTCTGTTACGCATCTGTTTATCTCCTTAATTAAATCTCGCAAATTAGCAATAACCAATGTAAATCCTCTTCAACATATTAATGTTCGACACAAAATACTTAGCACTTAAACGAAAACCTTAACAAATAAAACATTCACAACAACCAAAAGTACTCCCCTGCCATCGGATTATGGGACTTTATTGCGGATATTGCGCCCGGCAACCTGCAATCTCGTCTTACTTCAAATGCCCCATATAATCGAACATCGGCAAATATGCGCCCATAAGAATAAACGCAACAATTATGCCCATAATAAGCGTCAAAGCCGGCTCAAGCTTCACGAGCAAGGCGTTTATTGTCCGCTCAATATCCTTGTCGAGAAGCTCGACACCCTTGCCAAGCATTTCGGGCAGCATTCCAACTTCTTCTCCTGACGAGGCCATCTGTATTATTACGGGCGGAAAAATGTCATACTTCTTCAAAGAGGCACACATCGTGGAGCCCGCCTGTATCGCTTTCTGCATCTCCACAGTAATCTCAGATACCTTGTGATTATGGGCAACCAGACGGGCCATATCCAGCGACTTTATCACCGATACGCCGACCGAAGAAAGCATCGCAAATGTCCGCATAAAATGCGACGAAACCAGCATCCGGTTGAGCTTCCCAAAAACCGGCACATTCAGTTTAAAATTGTCCCACCTCGCCCTGAACAGGCGGGTCGCAAGTAATCTTTTAATAACGAGCACAGATACTCCAGTGACAACAATTATCGCCCACCACCAGTGCCTCACAAAATAGCTTGCCGCCACGAGGGCAAGCGTGGGGCCTGGCATCGGCGCGTGAACCTGTGAATAGAGCTTCGAGAAAACCGGGATAACAAAAACAAGCAGGAAGCTGATAACCCCAAAACACATAATCGTAACAATTGCCGGATACGCGAACGCGGCTTTAATCTTCTGCTTCAGCGCAACCTGTTTTGAGAGATAATTAGCGCTCATTTCGAAGGTCTCGCCGAGTTTGCCGCCCACTTCACCCGCCTCGACCATTCCAATAAAGAAATCCGAAAACACCTCTCTGTGTTTAGCGAACGCTGTCTTCAAACTTTCACCGGTCCCCACATTCTCTCTTATATCTGCAATGATATCCTTGAAGGCCGCCCCGTCTGTCTGCTGCTCAAGTGTTTCAAGACATTTTAAAATCGGCAGCCCAGCCGTGTACATCCCCGCAAACTTATACGCAAAAGTGGCGACTTCTGACTGTTCCACTCGTCCGCCAAAGCGATAACCTCTGACGCCCTTCCTTCCCCGCCTGGCCTTGACAAGAACATACCCCATCTTGTCAAGCTCGCTGCGCAGCGAGGAAGCGTTGTCCACATCAGTGTAAGTTCCTGTGAACATACCTCCTTTTTCGTCCTTCGCTACATACGTATAGACAGCCATTAATCCACCCTCAAATCCACGACCCGCATCAGTTCCTCAATGGTAGTTCTGCCCTTGAGCACTTCATCGATCGCGGCTTTTGTCAGCGTTCTCATTCCCTCCTGTATCGCCTGCTGCTTGAATTGGCCGTCACTGCAGCCATCGGTTATCATCTTGCGAATCTGCGGACTAACAGTAAGAATCTCAAAAACGCCCCGTCGTCCGCGATAGCCGGTGTTCCTGCAGCTATTGCAGCCGGTTCCTTTGTAAATCTGTATATCCTTGCCGGGCAGGGACTTGCCATAAATAGTCGCCAGTTCTGCCGCCGACGGCGTATATGGCTGTTTGCATTTTTCACAGGTAGTCCTTACCAGCCGCTGCGCGACTGCGCCCAGCAGGGCCGAAGCGACAAGAAAAGGAGCCACGCCGAGGTTTATTAAACGCGAAACCGCACCTGCCGCGTCGTTGGTATGCAGCGTGCTGAGTACCAGATGCCCCGTCAATGCGGCGCTTATTGCTATTTCCGCGGTTTCAGGGTCACGTATTTCGCCGATGAGAATCACGTCCGGGTCCTGTCTGACAATGCTGCGCAGCGCAGACGCAAACGTCATCCCCGCGACGGGCCTGACCTGCAACTGCGTGATACCTTCGAGCTTATATTCAACGGGGTCTTCTACCGTTACGATGTTTCTTTCGGGAATATTGAGCAGCTGCAGCAGCGAATACAAGGTAGTCGTCTTGCCGCATCCGGTGGGGCCTGTCAGCAGAATCATCCCGTATGGATTGGCGGCAAGCCGTTTGAATTTCTGGTTGTCCTCCGTCGAAGACACAACCGTATCAAGCGACCACTTCAGGGAATATTTATCCAGAATTCTCATCACGATTTTTTCCCCGCCGGTCGCCGGCAGCGACGAAACACGCAGGTCGTAATCCCTGCCGTCGTGCTGCATCGTCATATGCCCGTCCTGCGGCATCCTTTTCTCGGAAATGTCCATACTCGACATAATCTTGATATGCGATATAACCTCAAGCTGGGCCGACGCGGGCACATTTAACGTGTCGTGCAAAATGCCATCGATGCGATACCGCACCCTCATATCCGACTCTCTTGGCTCAAGATGTATGTCACTGGCATGAGCGTCAATCGCGCCGTTTATTATGGACGAAACCAGCCGGGTAATCGGCGAATCGACGACCCTGGCAGATTCACGCTCGACCTCGGTAAGTCTGCTTTCAAGCAATTTGTCGTCTTCAGTCGCCTGCCCCGGCTCCTGTTTAAGCCGCATCGATACGATTGTTTGCCTGGTAACATCTTTGACGCTAAAATGATAGTGAATCGCATGCCTTATGGCATTCGGGGAGGCAGCGACCGGCACTACATTATAGCCCGTCTTCATCTCTATCTGGTCGCGAACGGAGAGATTCAGCGGAGAACTCATCGCGACAATCAGTCGTTTGCCTTCCTTTTTTATTGGAATAACATTGTTGCGGCTAACCATCTCATACGAAAGCAAATGGGCCGCCATCGTGTCTATGATATCAGGTGAAAGATTTATAAACTCGATGTTGTTGGTAACGGCGATAATCCTTGTGAGCTGTTCTTCATTGACAAGATTGCCCTTCTTCAGCACACTTATCAAACTTTGGCCGGTCTGCCGCTGCTGCGCAATCGCCGCCTGCAAAGTGGCCTCATCAAGAATATTCTCTTTGGTAATCAACGAAATTATAGGGTCTTGTTCTTCCATAATAGCCCTTCATCCTGACAGAATTTCTCCCAATCAGCAGAGTTTATCGACACCACCTCAAGGCGACTTAAAGACAAAGAATTAAGAAGACATCTCGATGATTAAAATGCGGAAAGACAGGCGGTCAAAGCCCTATAAAATCGACGATAATGACAATGCAATTGGTTTTAATTATTCAGATGCAGGATTTTAGCGCCGTCAAAGCCGTTGAATTTCGTCGAGGAAGCGGTACTGTACGCGCCTATATTCTCCGTGTAAAGATAATCGCCTATTTCCAGGTTGCCCGGAAGCTGTTCTGAAACGGAAATCTTGTCGAAGCTGTCGCAGGTAGGCCCGACAACGGCACAGACCTCTTTCCTGCCCTGCCGAAATGCTCGGAAATTTGGAATCCAGTGGTCGTAAACAACACCTGAGAACGTATGATATACGCCGTCGTTTATGTGGTAGAATATTTTGCCGTCTCTTCTGGCTTTTCCTATTATCTCCGAAATCAATCCGGCTGCAGTGGCCACCATAAATCTTCCCGGTTCGGCTATAATCTCGATGTCACGCGGGAACAGGCGTTCGCATTCAGAATTTATTACCGCCGCAAGTTTTTGAAACTTCGGGACATGCGAATCATAAGGCACTGGGAACCCGCCGCCGATATCGACGATTTTAAGATTGTAACCCTTTTGACGCGAATGATTGAAAATCTGAGACGTTATTGTCAGCGCGGCCGTGTAATTATCAAAATTTGTGCACTGGCTGCCGACGTGAAAACTCAATCCCTCAACCACCAGACCTAAATCAAACGCCTGTTTTATAAGGTTATAAGCGTCTGACGGCTCGGCGCCGAATTTCGAGCTCATTTCCACCTGTGAACCGGTATCGGGGACCTTCAACCGCAGAACCAGGCCTGCTGTATCGCAATTTTCCCGTATCTTCTTAAGCTCATCGGCGCTATCATAGGTAACAAGAGGCCGGTATCGCTTTATGTCCCTCAAGGTCTGCCTGTCTTTTATTGTGTTTGAAAAAATTATCTTGTCCCAGATGTAAAAATCCTTGTCCTTCTCCTCGAAATGGCTGATGTAAGTATAAACCTGCATAAACTCATTATAAGAGGCAACGTCGAAGCTGGCGCCCTCTTCGAACAGCGTCTTGATGATTTCCTGATTTGAATTTGCCTTGACGGCATAATAACACTGTACCCTCGGCAGATGCTTCTTGAAGGTGCGATAATTCTTCCTTATTACGTCGTGGTCGACTATAAATAAAGGGGTCCCGTGTTTTTGGGCCAGTTTGAGAAGCTCTTTTTTCATATCAATCCCGTTTTTGTCAGGCCATTAACTTCCTGATCAGCTTCCTGAGTTTTTCGACTTCTTTGTTGTTTTCAAGATACGATTTAATCAGTTTCTTATGCAGCTCTTCACCGCGGTAATACAGATTTTTCAGTTTTTTAGGCCTGGTGGTCTGTATACAATAAGCTGCCATAATAGGCAGTGCAACCGTCACGTCGAGATACGCGGTTACGGTCTCATCCAGTTTCGTCGGGTCAATTTTGCCCCAGCTTGCCGCCTCAGAGGGCGGTGCGCCTGACAAGCCGCCTGTATCGGGCCTTGCGTCTGTTACGTTGATATCGTAATCCTGACCCGCTTCCGGAATCATCAGAACTTCCTGAATCTGGGGCTCGGTCTGGAGCATAAAATTCTTGGGGCTTCCGCCGCCAATCAGGATAACGCCTGTTTTGCCCTTTTCATATTTTTTGGCGTTCAGTATTATCGCCGTCGAATCGTTAACGTCGATGCTCGGATTGATTTTCAGTTTGAACGCATCCAGCAAACCCGACGCCTCCGCCAGAAGCTCAAGGCCGGCGATGTTCATACCGATTGTCGAATCGCCCGGCGACGACGTGAAAACAGGTATGCCGTTTCTATATGCAGCCGCGAGAATGCTTACCTGGCCGAGTTTATGTTTTTCTTCAAGCTCACTGAGCAGTTTGCCTAAGTGATGATAAAATTCTCGCGTCCCCATTTCCTTTTGAAACTCGGGCCGAACAAGCATTTCCCGCAGCCGTCTGTCGGTTTCCATAAGGACGTCTTCGTAATCAAAAAGAATATCGTAAATCCTCGTTACGCCCTTGTCCTTCAAATCGACGTCATCGACCGCGTGACTGCCGCGGAACATCGGCAGATTGAACGCGTAATGCATGTCGTGATACATATTCGCGCCGGTAGCGACAAGCCAGTCAACAAAGCCGTGGTTCATCAGGGGAATGACCGCTGAAGGGCCAAGCCCCGCAGGCGTCAGCGCCCCTGCCAAACTCATTCCAATCGTAACATCGTTCTGCGAGTATCTGTTCTTCAACAGCTGGCAGGCGGCCCTTAATCTTCCGCCGTTATAAGCGTCCATATTGTCTATCAGTTTCGCTATGTCCGTCGATTTCGAAATCGGCTCAGGAAGAACCCTTTTGCCAGATAAATACCTCGATTTGCCGGGACAATTTTTATTGTGTTTTGCCATTTTTCTGCCTTTACCTTCCAAAAGTAATCTACTCGTTCATTCGTAACGTAACTGCCGTTAATTTTGAGCAGGCATTCTAATTGATGATTGAATAAAAATCAACCGGCGACCACAATCAACTATGCCTGCTCAACAAAACCGAACAAATATCCCAGGGCAAACGTCGTTACCGTGCCGATTACTATAAGCCAGCTCCAGGCCAGCGCAACGTATCCGCAATGAGACAACAGCGAAAGTACCGCCATACCGGCCGTGCTGATAATCATCGCAGCGATATTGCCATAGTTTGATTTGCGTTTTGTTAATACGCCAAGCAGAAAAACGCCGAGCGTAGCGCCGCCGGTTACAGAAATTATCTCGAAAGCAAACCAGAGAATATTCTCCACCGGCTGGCATGCAAAAGCGATAATCGCAAGTATAAAGCCAAATGCCGCTACCCCTATTCGTGAAACAAGGAGGTAATGTTTTTCCGTCGCGGATTTTTTAATGAGGGGCCGATAGATATCCGTCACAAAGGAAGAGGAAAGCGAACTCAATGGCGAATCGATACTGGCTAATATGATTGCTGAAAGCATGAGCCCTTTTAAGCCGACCGGAAGAGAATTGGCCACGAAATGAGAAAAGACCTCTTTGGTTCTTTCCGGCAGGGGCAAACCTGGGTTCTGCTGGTAGAAAACATAAAGTAAAGTGCCGATTCCCAGATATATGCACAGAACAGGCAAGCCCACCAATATGGTTGAAATAATTGTCTGCTGGCTCGCCTTGCGGGTCTTGACGGTAAGCAATCGCTGCATCAGTTCCTGGTCGGTCCCGAAGACCGCCAGTCCAATGAAAAACGCGTTGGCGGTACCCGCCCAGAAAGTCGTTGGATTGTTGAGGTCAAAATCAAAATTAAAAACGCTTAATCGCCCCGCTTCGCCTGCAATCTGCCACGCAGCCGACAACCCGCCCTGTATTTTAAGCAGAATAAAAATAAATAACGCGCACCCCGCCAGAAAAAAAATCGTCGCCTGATATGCTCCCGCCCAGACGACTGCTTTTATACCGCCGAATGTAATGAAAATGATACTTACAATTGTAAATACCAAAAGTGTCTGCGCCAAAGACCAGCCAATAATTATACCCACCCCGAGGCACGCCGCATACAACCTGACGCCAGATGCCATGAGGCGCGTAATAAAAAAGAAAATCGAGCCGGCATATTGCGTCTGGGGGCCGAAACGATATTTGAGAAATTCGTAGATGCTCGTGCAGTCATATTTATAAAAAACCGGGATAAATAAAAATGCGACCATAATTCGCGCCGTCGCCGAGCCGACAAAAAACTGCAGGTACTGCCAGTTCTCGCTATAGGCGGTTGCCGGCACGCCGATAATGGTCAGCGCGCTGACTTCGGTCGCGACAAAAGACAGGCAGGCAACAATCGAAGGAACCTTTCGCCCACCGACAAAAAAATCTTTCGTATCTTTTTCTTCGCGCCCGAAGATATAGGAAATAATAAAAAGAAGAGCAATTGCCAAACCGACCACTATTAAATCTGTCATTGCCGTTCCTTAATTGCTTCTCGCAGCAATTGGCCGCTATCATTGAGAATGGCAAGTGCGCGAGGCAAATCAACCTTGCGGAAGTGCATTACTATCGCGGCCTTGACTTTACCTCGTGCCCTTTCAAGCAGTTTGGCGGCTTTCGTTCGGGAAAGTCCCGTCATCCCCACAACAATCCTCACAGACCTGTCTCGCAGTTTATTATTTGTCGCGGTCAGGTCAACCATCAGGTTTCCGAAAACTTTGCCCATTTTTATCATCACCGCCGTCGTGAGGATATTGAGCACAAGTTTGGTCGCGGTGCCCGCCTTCATCCTGGTTGAGCCGGTAATAATCTCGGGGCCGACGACGGGATTAATAATAATCCGGGCAGGAATACCTTTAACGCTCTCCGGCGCGCACGTGATAAAAATCGTTCCCGCTTTCAATTTCATCGCCTGTCTCAACGCGCCTCGCACGTAAGGCGTCAGACCGCAGGCGGCAATGCCTACAACCACGTCCCTTTCGCAAACACCGCGTTTAATTACTGCTTTGGCCCCGTCATTTGCGTTATCTTCTGCTCCTTCTACCGCCCTTACTAACGCGCGTCTGCCGCCCGCGATTATGCCCTGCACCAACTTCGGACTGACTCCGAAAGTAGGCGGACATTCCGATGCGTCGAGAACACCGAGCCGTCCGCTTGTCCCCGCGCCGACATAAAACAGCCGGCCGCCTTTTTTGAAATGCTCCACTATCACATCAACCGCAGTCGCAATTTTTTTGCGTTCTTTGCCTACCGCGGGCACAACAAGCATATCTTCAGAATTTATAAGCTCGACCATCTGTGCCGTTGACAGCCGGTCAATATTTTTACTTCTTCTGTTGCTATGCTCAGTTGTCGGCAATTTTCTGCGTTTTTTCATTATGCTGGCACTATCTTTCCTAAAATTACCGGCTGTTTCGCCCCTGTCGCGCCGGGGACATTGTTTGGTATACCTTTTATTGTCGCATACGCAAGAATAGCGAATGAAATCGCCTCTTTGGCGTCGCAGCTGATTCCGTAATCGTCGCTGAGCAAAATTCTGCTTACACCAAGACCATGTTTTAGCATTTTGACTAACGTCTCGTTACGCGCGCCGCCGCCGCACAATATTACTTCATCAGGAATCTGAGGCAAGAACTTTCGATACGCCTGAATAATACTCTCAGCGGTAAATGCGGTAACGGTGGCCAATATATTTTCAGAAGATATCGTCTTTTTTATTCTTTGATACAGCAACTCACAATATTGCCTACCGAATTCCTCTCTGCCCGTGGATTTTGGAGGACGCCTGCTGAAAAATGGATGCTTTAACATATTATTGAGAATTGCCTTATTAACTATACCTCGTGCTGCGATTTTACCTCCCCGGTCAAATTTTTGTTTACCTTTACTCAGGATTGAGATGATGCCGTCAATTATCATATTGCCCGGCCCGGTATCGAAAGCGATGATATCGCCCGGCCCGCAGCCAGCAGGCAAATACGTTACATTGGCAATGCCGCCGATATTTTGAATTGCGCGGTTATGTTTTTTATCCCGAAACAGAAAATAATCCGCGAATGGCACCAACGGCGCACCCTGCCCGCCGGCAGCCATATCACGAGGCCGAAAATCCGCAACCGTCGTAATTCCCGTCCGCTGTGCGATTATTGCCGGCTCGCCAATCTGCAGAGTCGAACAAATGATCTTTTTGCCGAAACGCCTGCCTTTGGGATTGTGGAAAATCGTCTGCCCGTGTGAGCCAATTAAATCAATCGTCTTAAGAACGACACCGCTTTTTTTACACAACCTGATAACCGACTCGGCAAAGACCTCACCAAGCACGAAATTCAAATGACAAACGTCAGCCACATTGCACGACTTCGACCCGCAAAGCCCAAGAATACTGCGGCGCAGCTCGTCCGAATAAGCAAACGTGTCGAACGTCAGCACGCTCACCTTGTCTTTATTGATATCAATAATCGCTGCATCAACACCATCAGCGGACGTTCCTGACATCAATCCCGCGATGCGCATCTTTGTCCCCATTACAATCATTTTTCAGCTCATCTTCTGTGCTATTAAACAATCGCACATTATCATTCAGCCGGGAAATTTTGTTGCGTGCCAGCCAAAGTTTTTTGAAATCTGCTGCAATATCGTGCATTTGTTTTCTCAAATCTTTTAATTCTGAACCTTTCACGCTTTGGCCTAAACGTAAACGCTTTGCAGTCAACGCCTTTTTGCTCGCCAGGCAATCCATTCGAGCGGCCAGTTTTAATTCCCTTAACGCCAACTGTTCAAACTCTCCCATTGATTTCACACCCATGGGCCAAAGCTGAGCGTCGGACAGTTCTGTCGCTATTTTCCGCAGACCTTTCTCGCTCATCAAATCAATTGCGCTGGTCTCGATTGTTTTGCCTTTCAGCATCGGCTCAAAAAACGACATAAACAGCAGCGACTTGTTCGGCACAGTTTTCCCGCAGGTGATATAGGTGCTCCCCAGCAATCTTATCGCTTTCGCCATACGATTATTTTGTTGGCCAAATGCGCTATGACAGAAATTCTCTGTGAACCTGTCGTTATCAACGGCCCTGCTGTTCCATGCGTTGGCCGCGCCGTGGGCAAAACTATGCAGGCTGACTCCAAGAAAATTACGATGCCCATTATCGCCCCAGTCGGTGTTGAGCAATCCCTCTGCGTGATATTTTCGTCCCTGGGCGGCAAAATTTGTCACGTTACCCATCGAATTGGGTAAGCGTGTGCCGTGCGTCAGCCAGCTGCTTGTCCCCGGACAAACCATCAGCGGCAATCCTGAATCTGCGATTTCTTTTGTTCTTTTTATGTTCTTCCCATCCTGCTCGTATTCCCAGTTCAGCAAAACCAAATCTCGCGGCAGCTTTCTTAATAACTCAGGGTGGTTCAAAACGATATCCGCCCATGCGTTCATCCGTTTGCCGTGCTTTTCGCAAAGACGATTAATCTTCAGCAAAAAATCGAGATAAACCTGCCCGACCCCTATACGATTTGCTTTTTTCTCGCTGCGGCCCTTTCCAAGCTCCCATGTTTCATCACAGCAAACGTTGAAATCCTCCGCCTCGTACAGCGGCATAAATTCGCCGTAAAGCTCCGCGATAAGTTTAATTGAGCCGGGGTCAACTGGACAAAGAGTTGTGCCGCCCGCAAAGCCGCGGAATCCCGGCTTCTCGCCCAAGTGCCTGTATCCCGGCAGAGACAGAATCTTTTCAAAATGACCGAAACTCGAAAGCGAACCCACAAGCCGGATATGGTGTTTTTTGCAATGCTCCTGCAAAGAAAGAATTTCCTCCGGCGTAAAAGGACTGTAACCTTTGCCGATTTCGGGGTGTTTGTTAAAAGTGAATACGTTCTCAACGTAAAGCTGCAGCTCATTTATCTTCCAGCGAGAAAGCCACGTCGCCAGTTCCTTCAGAGTATTGAGCTTTGGCACTTTACCCCTCGAACAGTCGAGATACACCCCCCGCCTGCGAAAATCCGGCCAATCTTCTATTCTGCACACCGGTAAAACTTCACCGTATATCGCAATCAGCTCGCGCAGTGTCTGCGCCGCGTAATACTCCCCCGCATCCGCACCGGCGCGGATTTCGATACCTTCACGGGAAATAATTAGATGATATGCCTCATCGTCAGCAATATCTTTATCGCGGTATATCCTCAACACCGCTCGTTTGGGCCAGTGAAAATATCCCCCCTGAAAATTTACCTTCTTCACAGGGACTACTAATTTGGCAAACTGACGTTCATCCTTGATAGTCATGCGTCCAGTATAGCACGGCTTAATTCAGGAGCAAAGCAAAAGAGATACCCAAAGAATAAGCATTCAGCATTAAATCGTTATCTCAATCCTGTTGCCATCCGGATCGAGCACACAGCTTTCGTAATAGCCGTCACCCGTTTGTCTGGGTTTACTTACAATCGTGAAACCATCTTTACCCAATCGGGCAGTCAGAGAATCAACCTGTTCTTTGGAACCAACAGAAATAGCTAAATGGCTAAATCCGGCGAATTGTTTCTCCTCATCATAGGGCAATTCCGAAATGCCCGGCTTTTGCATCAGTTCCAGCGATGCCCCGTCGGCAAAAGTCAGGAAATACGACTCGAACTGTTTAGCTGGATTGACATACCTTTTCCCTGCCTTGGCCCCAAAGCAGGTCTCGTAGAAAATCTTCAGCTTATCGATGTCCTTGCTCCATATCGCAATGTGTTTGATATACATCATTTTCGCTCCGCACAAATACAGGCATATTCACAAACCTTGGTATTATACCCGAATCTCAGCCATTTCTCCGCCATACTTGTTGCCATCATAAACCATTGACTCTATGCCCAAAAACCCATAAACTACGGTGTTTGTGTAATGCAGTTGCAGGCACCAAAACCTTAAGGACAGTTGATGAGCACTAAATACGCGATAATAATACCTGATGGGGCGGCGGATAACCCGATAGAGCAGTTCGGCAACAAAACGCCCTTAGAAGCGGCCAATATCCCGAATATGGACCGCATCGGCCAGACCGGCCGGCTTGGCATCGTCAAGACCGTGCCTGATGATATGGACCCCGGCTCAGACGTCGCGCAGATGTCGCTATTGGGATATGACCCGCAGCAATTTTACACGGGCAGAGCTCCAATAGAAGCTGTCGCGCGAAACGTCCAGTTATCGCCTGACGACTGGGTCTTCAGGTGCAACCTTGTAACCATAGCCGACAGCAAAATGGCGGACCACAGCGCAGGCCATATCTCTACCGAAGAAGGAACTGAACTAATAGAGGAACTTAATGAGCAACTCTCAAATGACAAAATCCGCTTCTACACCGGCGTAAGCTACCGCCACCTGCTCGTCCTCAAAAATATGGACATCAGCGTCAAGACCTGTCCGCCCCACGACTTTATAGGTACGCCGGTCGAAAAAATCCTCCCGCGAGGCAAGGGTGCGGAATTGCTCATCGACCTGATGATGCGCTCGCAGCAGTTCTTCCGAAACCACGACATCAACAAGGTGCGGGCGGACCTCGGCGAAAACCAGGTCAGCTCAATCTGGCTCTGGGGACAAGGCAAAAAAGACAAACTCGAAAGTTTCGAAAAACGTTTCGGCCTCAAAGGCGTCGGCATAACCGCGGTTGACCTCTTCAGGGGACTTGCCAAACTCATCGACTTCGACCTTATCGAAGTCCCCGGCGCAACCGGCTTCATCGATACCAATTTCGAGGGCAAAGGCGCAGCCGCGATTAAGGCGCTTAAGGATTACGATATCGTCGTTGTTCACGTTGAGGCCCCCGATGAGGCAGGCCACGCGGGCAATCCCGAAACCAAGAAAAAGGCAATCGAGCAGATTGATAAATATGTCGTAGGCCCTATTTACGAGGCGATTAAAAAATACCCCTCATGGCGAATTATGGTCCTGCCGGATCACCCCACCCCCGTAAAAACCGGTGCGCATTGCGGCGACCCCGTTCCGTTCGCTATGGCGGGCGACAACGTTTCGGGCGTTTTTCAGGCCTCTTTTACCGAGTCAAACGCCGCAAAATCCGGCTTGCGTATTGACAAGGGGTATGAACTTATGGAATACTTCTTAAAAAGCTGAATGGACCGGCTTTTTTAATCGAAAAAGGACGATTTTGTAACAGTTTTAACGGAGCAATTATGCCTATACTTGTTCAAAAGTTTGGCGGGACCTCGGTGGCAAACGCCGAGAAAATCCGCCTGGCCGCACAAAAGGCAATCGACGCGACCAAAAAGGGTTATCAGGTTGTCGTCGTCGCCTCGGCACGCGGCCACCAGACAGACCATCTCGTGGCGGACGCGATGGAACTGAATCCAAATCCGCCCAAACGCGAAATGGACCAGCTTCTAAGCACAGGCGAACAGCAGACCGTATCGCTGTTTGCGATAGCGCTGGACGCGATGGGTCACAAGGCAATCAGCTTTACGGGCTTTCAGGTCGGAATGCTCACAGACAGCACACATACGAAGGCCCGTATAAAAAGCATCGACGCTAAGCGAATCCACAAGGAGCTAAACGACGGCAAAATCGTAATCGTCGCCGGCTTTCAGGGCATCGACGAAAACGAAAACATCACAACGCTGGGCAGAGGCGGTTCCGATACAACCGCCGTCGCCCTTGCCGCAGCCACGAACGCAGAAATCTGCGATATTTACACCGACGTTGACGGCATATATACAACCGACCCGCGGATATACAAAAACGCAGTAAAAATGAAGGAAATCAGTTACGATGAGATGCTCGAGCTTGCCAGTTTGGGAGCGGGCGTTATGCACAGCCGAAGCATCGAATTCGGCAAAAAATACAACGTAAAAATACACGTCAGATCCAGCATCAACGACGTTGAAGGAACAATTATTTGTAAAGAGGTGCCGCAAATGGAAGGAATATCAGTTTCGGGAGCAACAATTCAAAAAGATATGGCGAAAATCAGCCTGGTCGGCGTGGATAATAAGCCCGGCAACGCAGCGAAAATCTTTCACTACCTGGCTCAGGCGAAAGTCGTCGTCAATGACATAATGCAGACCGAGGTCAGCGCCGACAAGGCAAATCTGGCGTTTACGATAGGCACAGCGGACCTTCGCGCGACAAAGGAGGCAATCGAGTCGATAAAGAAGGAAGTTCATTACGACAGCGTTTTCGTCCGCGAGGATATAGCCGAGGTTTCGGCCGTGGGCGTCGGAATGAGAAGCCATTACGGCATCGCCGAGAAGATGTTCAGCGCACTTGCCAGCGCCAAAGTCAATATCGACTCAATAACCACAAGCGAAATCCGAATCAGCTGCGTCGTCGATAAAGACCAGGCCCAAAAGGCCCTGATGGCCGTGTGTGATGCGTTTGAGCTGGATAAACCGGCTTCGAAAAGAACCAAAAAGAAATAAGCACAAGTTCACACTCGATAAAATATGACGCGATACGCGATGAGCAGACGTATGCGTAATGTCGCTGCTGTCATTATTACACTGACGGCTGCGACATTATTTTTCCTCGACCACAGTTGTGTCAGCCCGACGATAACCAAATCCCTGCAATCGGTACAACCGCAGGAAATAACCGACATCGCAAAATATCACGGCAGGCAATTTACCGTGACCAAAGTCGTTGATGGCGATACGCTCGATATCGATATCCCCGACGGCAATTATAACCACACCAGAATACGCCTTTTGGGTATCGACACCCCTGAAACCAAAGACCCGCGGACAGGCCCGATGTATTTTGGCAAAGAGGCCTCTGATTTCTCCACACAAAAAGCACTCGGCAAACAGGTTACTGTATTTATCGGCAAAGAAAAAAACACGCGAGACAAATACCATCGTCTTCTCGCCTATATTCAGCTCCATGACGGAACTTTCCTGAATGAGGTTTTATTAAGCGAAGGTTATGCCTACGCATATCTGCCTTTCAAACACAGCTTGTTCAATAAATACAAACAACTGGAATCCGTCGCCCGCGGTCAGAAAAAAGGTCTTTGGGCAGGAGTTACCCCCGAACAAATGCCCAAATGGCGACAAAAACGACTTTCTCTTCCTGTCGAAATCGTGGAGATAAACAATTAGAACTTGCTCGATGCTCGATTCTGGATACTCGAAAAAAGCAGAATATAATTGTTGCCGCCGCGGAAACTTTCACAATAAAGAAAATCACGCCAAAAGGCCGAAGAAGCTGATAGAACCGCGAATTTGTCTGCCGCGGCGGATACGGACAAAGGAATAAGATTATGGATAATAAAACCCCAAATGCGACCATTACCGAGCAAACAGCAGCAAAAACAAAATACCAAAGCCAGCCATTCAATCCCAAAGCGACGTTACTGCTGGACGTACTGCCCGCGGAGAGCATTAAACCCGCAGCGAGTAAACAGGGAGAATCTCCCGAAAAATTACTGCAGGGGCTATTGCTTAATACGGAGGCCTCAGCAGAAAGAACGCAATTAGCAAAAAGAAAATGGCAGCTTGTGTCGCTGTTGACCGGAATGCTTTCGATTGCGGCTATCGCGATAATCGGGTGGTTGTCTCTTGAGACAAGCACAACGGCAACGCTGCAGGCCGAGAACCAATCGCTCAGAGAGCAGGCCAACCTCGCAGGTTCGCAGATTACGGAATTGAAAAATGAGATGGAAGCGCTTCTCAATCGCAACATAGAACTGGCGACAGAAAATGTGAAATTGAAATCGCAGAATGCCTCCCCCGCTGCGGCTTCGAGACAATCGGCGCCCGCTGACGCGAGCCGAATAGAGGCGATGAGAAAAGGGACATTTTCCAACGGGGCGACAAAAGCGGAACTCATAGCGGCAATGGGCGAGCCGGACCGGGTTTATAACGCTCGCGGCTATGAGCAATTAGTTTACTTCGGCAAAAAACCCGGCCGGTTCTGGCTCATCGGCGGACGATTGGTTCAGGTCGGCGGATAAAAACACAAACACTCGGATGTGGATTCATAGAGGAACAGCACAAAATTTATTTTTACACTGTTTTCTATAACCCCTTGCCCTTTTTCCAGTTACCGGCAAAAACAGCGAAGTCATGGAAATCAATCACGCCATTGTGCGGAACAGCCATCTCACAATCCGGATTCCAATTTTGACTGCCGGGTGAAGTCAGCCAGGCCTGCATAAACATGCCAAGGTCAATCATATTTACATAGCCATCACTATTGAAGTCGCCAAGTGGCATAAATTTAAAACTCCTGATAATCACTTCCACTTCGTTGCCATCGGCTGGCGGCCCGCCAGGCGTTTCCTGCGGCGATCCGAGAGGTTGGAGCAGCCAAAGATTCATACGGTCATTTTCTCCGCCTGCCGGAGGAATATAGGAGCCAATATAGGACCATGATTCGATCAGATTATTAGAATCCAGTAATGGATATTCACCATAATAACTCTTGAAGCATATTCGATCAGGTAACCACTTGATTTCGTGAGTCGTCAAGTCGTTTGGCCCGCAATTAATATGGAAGCGATGCCTGTTGCCCTCTATGTACCACGGCTGGATTACATACTGGGCATTATTGGCCTCATTGGTATCCCACCACCTGGAGAATTCAAAATCAATCTCCCTGTAATTATATTGCGGAGCATTTGTGTCCCATGTAAATAATCCGAGGACCACATTCGGATCAAGCACATCTATCCTGCCTTTGACAGTAAAGGCATGGGTCCCGTAACCAAGCGAATCACTGGAAACGACCTCACTGCAATACCATTTATCAGCTCTGTGAGCAATTTTCAGATGCAGCTGTTCATTTGCATCAAGCCAGACGTTCTGATTGCTGTCGGAGAAGTAATTTGAACCGGGGCCGGCCCTTCCGCAGCCGGTATCTTTCAGCCACCAGTCATAGCCGCTGAAAGCTATTATTCTTGGAAGAATATCTTCCAGCGAGCCGAATCTAAGGTTATCAATGTAAATGCGTCCGGCATCACATGGCAAATCCTCAAATACAAAAGCGTATATATGGTTGAGGTCATTGTAATCAAGATTGCCTACATAGAATAAAAGAGTATGCCACTCACCAGTTGTGTCAGGCACACAAATCGCTGGTACCCATCCAAAAACATCATCCCACAATCCAGTTATAGATGGTATAGAGCACAGATTATCGAAATAAACATCGGCCAGCAGCCATTCCTTGTCCGACAAATCGAACGTAAAATTGGTCCAGGTGTGCTTTACTTCAACTTTGCGGTCGGTTTCACCCGTCCATCTCATCTTGAGGACATTATTGGCATCCGTGGCGGGCGGGACATCGTTAACATCGCCGCACACCGGCCAGGTAGCGGTAAGTGTCGGGTCTTTGGCAGGGTCGGTGGTAACGGAAAGAAGTAATTCGGTTGGCTCGTAACTTGCAAGCGGACCCGGAGAGGGAAAAGTTAGGGGGATAGCGTCTATAATTATAGATGCTGAACTCAGATAACCGGTTGGAAATGAATACGGAGGAAACTCCGGTAAATAGGCGATACCCTCCAGCTCAACCCATCCTGTGGCGTGCCCATCAAGAAGAAAGTTCCATGTTTCACTCCCAAAAAAGGGCTCAAACAGATATTGACCTGAAAAAAACTGCGGCGAAGGCCAGGTAAAGGCCCCCACGGTGGGACCTTCCGCGAACATATAGTGCGGTTCCGCGTTGAGAAAACAAGCAAATTTATCACCGTATGGTAAAAACCAGTAATCCAGCCCGGCTGTAACACTACCTGAACACACGAAATATGCACTGTTGACCTGTAATAGAGGAACACCAAGGTCGAATTCTATGGCTTTGGATTGACCGCAACTATAGGAACCGGTAACGCTAAGGGGAACTACGAACGTATCGCCGGAAGCAATTGTAGCTGTCAGAAACAATGCTAAGACACTGATAATATGGCAATTCAATTTAAACATGAGTGCACCTCCATTTTGAGGAAAACACAAAGTCCATAAAAAGACCTTTCCCGAGCCGAGAGATTTTGAACCTTTCCTCATTTTGCACCTTCTATAAAACAGATTACTATGACAATAGTATTTTGTCAAGCGGAATTTAAGAGAATACCAAAGATGTTTTCATAGTTTGACAGAGGCGTTGCGACTGTTGCAATACGTGATTGCTGTGAATTACAGGTTGTATTCTTTTATCTTGCGGTAGAGGGTGCGCTCGCCGATGCCTAAGAGTTTCGCGGCTTTCTCGCGGTTATTGCCCGTCTTGGCAAGCGTATCGATAATGGCCTGCTTTTCGATTTCATTCAACGGCATATCCGAGACGGATTTTGCCTGGCCTGTGGTGAGCGAAGTCAAACCGCTGGGAAGCTGTCGAACACGATTGATTTCGGGAGGCAAATCCCCAACATCCAGTTTGTCACGGTTGGCCATAACAACCATAGTCCTGATTGTGTTGCGAAGCTGGCGAATGTTCCCCGGCCATTCATAGGAAGCGAGAATATTCGCCGCGGCATCGGTAAAGCCGGCAACCTTCGAGCCGGTTTCGCCAACGGCCTCCTTGAGGAAGAAATCGACAAGCAGCGCAATGTCTTCTCGCCGCTGGCGCAGAGGCGGAACTGAAACACTGACCCCTTTAATCCTGAAATAAAGGTCCTGGCGGAATTTTTTCTCCTCGACAAGATTAGTCAGGTCGTGGTTGGTCGCGCTTATGATTCTGACATCGACGACGACGGGCTTATTGCCGCCGACGGGAATAACCACGCCATCTTCAATGACCCGTAATAATTTCGCCTGCATATTCAGAGGCATATCGCCGATTTCATCGAGGAAGAGAGTTCCTTTGTCGGCTATTTCAAAAAGCCCCTTGCGGTCGCTGGCCGCACCGGTGAATGAGCCTTTGACGTGGCCGAAAAGTTCGCTTTCGAGAAGCGTTTCGGTAAAACCGGCACAATTTATGGGCATGAAACGTTTGTTCCAGCGATTCGAATTTTCGTGGATTGCTCTTGCGAGCAGTTCCTTGCCTGTGCCCGATTCACCCTCGATAAGAACAGCGATATTCGTCGGCGCAACCCTGCGAAGGACCTCAAAAATGCCTGTCATCTGCGGACTGTTTCCCCGGACGCCCTCAAATCGGAAATCCCCATCAGTAGTACGGCCCTGGGCATCGGCGTGTTTTTTACGAACCACCTGCGAGGCGGCCTGCTCTACGAGTGAACGCAGCTGGTCGATATTTATCGGTTTGACTAAATAATCATACGCCCCATGCCTTATCGCATCCTTGCACGTATCGATGGTCGCGTATGCGGTGATAAGAATGACTTCCGTCTGGCTTGTCTTTCTCGCTTCCCGGAGTATATCAAGCCCATCGACGTCGCCGCCGAGTTTCAAATCGGTAACAACCACGTCGATATCCTGGCTGCGTATTATTTCGAGCGCATCCCGACCCGTATATACCGGTATTGCCTTGCCGCAGCACTTCTGGAGCGCCTCCGCCATACCGTCAGCGTGGTCTCGCTCATCATCAACAACAAGAACAACAGCGTCTTTAATCATTGTCTGACCTCCGATGAAACAAGAGGCAGTGAGATTGTAAAGCATGTCCCTTTGCCGGTTTCGCTGACGACGGATATATCACCATTGTGGGCGCCGATTATTTTTTTAACCGTGGCAAGCCCCAACCCCGTACCGTCGGGGCGTGAGGACTGATAGGGTTCGAAGATGTGTTCGAGCCGCTCGGCGGGAATTCCTTTGCCTGTGTCGCTTATCTGGATTCGGGCCAGGTTCCCCTCACGAGCAGTTCTCACCATTAACTCGCCGGCAGCGCCAATGGCCTGCTGGGCGTTGATGAAGAGGTTGAGAATGGCCTGTTTGAGCATACCGGCGTCGGCCTGGCAAAAAAGCGGCTCTTTGTGAAGGGCCTGACGCATCGTTATCGAATGTGCCGTTGCCTGCGGAAGATAAAAATCCACCATATCCGCAAGGACGGAGTTAACGTCGACGGGAAAGAGGTTCGGCTGGTTTCTGTCAGTATAGCGAAGAAAACCATCGAGGATTTGTTCGAGACGGGTGGCTTCCTTGTCGATTACGGCTAATTTTCTGCGGGCCCGCGCCAGACGCTGGTCGATGTCGGAGACAGGACCCGCCTGGAGCTCTTCATCGACGAGCCGAAGATTGACCTTGATTGTGGAGAGAGGGTTTTTGATTTCGTGGGCAATCACGCCAAGAAGCCGGCTCAGCTCTTCGGCCTCGGTTGGGCCGGCAGAATCCGCTGTCTGCGATATTGGTTTGTCAGGTGCGTTTTTCACGATTCGTAAACCCGACGTTTAAGCAATACTCCTCACCGCGGGAACAAGTATCAAACACAATGAGGTTTATTTTTTCTGGTCTTTTTTGTCCGACAGGCCGAGTTCCGCCATCGCCGCCTTGCGGGAAAGTTTGAACCTGCCCTGGTCATCGACAAGCAAAAGTTTGACGGGGATTACATCGCCGACTTTGCAGACGGAATCGACGTTCTTGACGTAGCTGTCGCTTAACTCGCTGACGTGGCAAAGCCCCTCGATACCAGGTATGAACTCGACGAATGCGCCGAAATCCTTGACGGAGACGACCGTGGCCCTCGGATAAAGGGTGCCCACCTGGGGGGCCTGGGTCATCGCTTCAATGATTTCTTTGGCTTTAAGATGGCCGTCACCGCCTATGCAGCTGATGAATACGGTGCCGTCATCCTCGATTTCGATGGTGGTCGCGGTCTGTTCCTGGAGGGCCTTGATGTTTTTGCCGCCCGGGCCGATGATTTTGCCGATAAATTCGGGGTCAATCTGCACAGTTACGAGTTTCGGCGCGTAAACGCTAAGCTCCGGCCTGTGCTTATCGATTGTCTTGGACATAGTATCGAGTATTTTGAAACGCGCTTGTTTTGCCTTTTCCATCGCCTCAACCATAATATTATGCGGGAGACCATCCGCTTTAATATCGAGCTGGACAGCGGTAACACCCGCGGTGGTTCCAGCGACTTTGAAATCCATATCGCCGTGGTGGTCTTCGTCGCCGATGATATCGGTAAGCAAAACATATTTGCCGTTATCAGCGGTAACAAGACCGATTGATATGCCGGCAACCGCCTTCTTTATAGGGACGCCTGCGTCCATCAGGGCAAGCGAGCCGCCGCAGACCGAGGCCATTGAGCTTGAGCCGTTTGATTCGGTAATATCGGAAATAATTCTTATCGTATAGGCGAATTCTTCCTCGGGAGGCCTGACCATTTCGAGTGCGCGTTCGGCGAGGGCGCCGTGACCTATTTCGCGACGGCCCGGACCTCGCATCGGCTTGACCTCGCCGACGGAAAACGGCGGGAAGTTGTAATGCAGGGCAAAACTCTGGGCATATTCGTCCTGGAGGCCGTCGATAATCTGGGCATCCTGAATCGTACCCAGGGTGATGCAGACCATGGCCTGGGTTTCGCCGCGGGTGAAAAGGGCTGAGCCGTGAACGCGGGGCAAAAGGCCGACTTCGCAGGTAATGGGGCGAACATCGTCGTAGCCCCGGCCGTCGAGCCGTTTGCCTTTGAGGGCGAGGTCGCGGATGATTTCGCCTTCGATCTTGTCGAAAATCCGCTTAATCATTATCTCGTTCGGTTTTTCTTCATCAGATTCCGTCTCGCCACAGTATTTCTCGAGGAGGCGTTCGAGCAATTCGTTGACGGCAACTCTTCGCTGTTGTTTGACCGGTATCAGTTTGAGGCTGCGAAGTTCGTCGGCGATTTCTGAGTGTATTTTAGAGCAGAGCCCCTCATCGATTGCTAATACATCGGGCATTTCCTTCGGAACGCCGACTTTCTTTTGAAGTTCCTCGATAAGTTCGCAGACGATTTTTACGGTTTCGTGTCCTGATTTGACGGCCTCGGCGATAACAGCCTCGGGCAATTCCTTGGCGGCAACCTCAATCATATTGATTGCGTCTTTTCTTCCGCCCACCAAAACATTCAAATCGCTCTTGTCCATCTGCTCATGGGTGGGGTTGATAACAAGTTCGCCGTTAACGCGTCCGACACGGCAGGCGCCCGTGGGGCCGTTGAAGGGAATTTTGCTGATAGCCAGGGCGGCACTCGCCCCTATCATCGCCGGAACATCAGGGTCGTTTTCCTTGTCGGCGCTGAGGACTGAGGCGATGATCTGAACCTCGTTGAAATAACCCTCGGGAAAAAGAGGCCGCAGAGGCCTGTCAATCATTCTTGAAGTGAGTGTCTCCTTGGTGGAAGGCCTGCCTTCGCGTTTGATGAAGCCGCCGGGAAATTTTCCGGCCGCGCTGTGTCTTTCACGATATTCGACGGAGAGCGGGAAAAAATCGACATCTTCGCCGCGAGGCGGCGCTACAACCGCGCTGACGAGAACAACCGTTTCGCCATAGCGGACGATAACGGCGCCGTCGGCCTGCCTGGCGATTTTGCCTGTCTCGATGGATAAAGTTCTGCCCGCGATTTCTTTTTCGACTTTGACAAGATTAAACATAAGCTACCTCATAAAAAGCCAGGGCGCAGCGCATAAATACGGCATGCGGCTCTTGGCAGGCGTTTTGCACTATTTCCGCAAGCCGAGACGGGATATGATGTCCTGATAGCGTTTCGGGTCTTTTTTGCTGACGTACTTGAGCAGCGACGCCCTTGTGGCGACCATCTTAAGCAGGCCGCGTCTGGACGAGTGATCCTTGCGGTGGCTCTTAAGGTGCTCGGTAAGCTCGTTGACTTTTTCGGTCAGCAAAGCAATCTGTACGTCAGGCGAACCGGTATCGCCCTGGTGGCGTTCGAAGTTGTGAACAATATCTTTCTTTTTCGTTTTTGCCAGCATTTTTCGAATAAACCCTTTCTTTGAATCCCGGCTTGGCCTGCCGGGGTCGTGATTACAATCTGTCTTAAAGAGCCAAAAGTTGTAAAACCGGCATTTTAGCAGTTTTTGGGCGGTCTGCAAGAGGCAACTGGTTAAAAAGTGTAATAAAGATGCGGTTTGCACCAGGAGGCGTTTCCGGATAACCACGCGGGTTTACAATGGAAAGAATTAAGTAATAAGGGTGCCGACTGCTACGGAGCCATACTGGGAGAAATCGTCTACACCGTATGTCTTGACGGCGCCCTCTTCCATAAGGTCCCAGAGGTGGTAAACGTCGCTTTCGAGAAAAGCTTTACCGACTTTTTCGTCGAACTGAGTGCCGAGCCGTTTTTCGATTTCGGCAACGGCTTTTTCTACGCTCATTACCTCCTGATAGACACGTTCAGAGGTCATAGCGTCGAAGCTGTCAGCGAGGCCGACTATTTTTCCCATAAGAGAAATCTGGTCTCCCTTGAGACCTGATGGGTAACCTTTGCCGTCAACGCGTTCATGGTGATAAAGGACACCGGGGATGATGTCTCGCATCTGTTTGATGCCGCCGAGTATGTTTGCGCCGATTGACGGATGCATTCTCATTTTGTTTTTCTCGCGTGCAGTCAT
>JBFZBL010000290.1:0-2632 GCA_041308485.1 Phycisphaerae bacterium
CCGATCTGATGCCCAATTACCGTCCCAAAGAGGAGAAGGAATAATGACCTTTTCCTCTATTTGTTACTGCATAGTAAGGATGCGATATGACGGAATATGATGTCCAATTAAAGGTAATTAAAAACTGGCACTCATCGGGCAATTTTATGATACCCAATGTTTGTGGCGGATATGGTGAGATGGACGTATTGCGGTTGACCCGTTCGGGATATGCTACTGAATTTGAGATTAAAGTATCGCGGGCAGATTTTTGTCACGATAAAGAAAAAAGAGAGAAACATCAAAATTATTCCGATGTTTTTACAAATACCCCGCGCTTATGGTGGAATGGCAGGACGAAAGACAAAAAAGGGATACCGAATTACTTTGTTTATGTCGTTCCTTTTCATCTTAATTTGCGGGCAATTGATGTTCCTTCTTATGCCGGCTTGTATATGATTAACGAACAAGGTTATATCGAAACAGTCAAAGAAGCCCCGCGACTACATAAAGAAAAACTGATGGATTATTGGTATCGCAAAATCGCTTATTCGCTGAACACGAAATACCTATACCATTACTTTTTCAGATTAGAGAATTATTCTATGCAACCGATTAAGGCCAGCGAAACGGCGAAGGTTTTATGAAAATTTGTTACTGCATAAATCTGCCTTGCGGCGGTGATTAAAAATTAGAATATAGGAGCAAAATGAGTATTCACGATGACAATGTGGTTGCGGCGAAAAAGGCAATTAAGGCCGTCGCGGAAGATAGAACCGCCACGGACTTCGAGAAATCGCGGGGGCTGATGGAGATTGTCGGCTTGGCGTGTGAGGAATTGGACGGCTTTGACAAAAACGGAGAATGTCTTGTTTCAAGAGCCGTGCAGGATTGGATGCGTAGTGAAATTGAAGATTGAAAATAGAGAAATCGGTGAAATCGGTGGCTAAAAAGATGGCAACGAATCATTTGACGCACCAGGCAGGTGAAATATGAAATGTATAAGTTTATGGAATCCGTGGGCGTTTTTGATGGCGATTGATAAAAAGAGATTTGAGACGCGGTCTTGGCCTACGTCATATCGTGGGCCACTGGCAATTCACGCAGCGAAAAGATGGAATCCTCAATTAGAATTACTTTGCACCACTGAACCCTTCAAATCGATAATAATTGGCGAATTAGGCCAACTTCATTATGGGAATCTTGAAGCATATCTTCCCTTTGGTCAGATTATCGCAGTTGTTGATTTGCTGGATTGCCAGAAAATCACAATGGCCCCAATGAATATGCCGTCAAGTCACGAATTTGCCTTTGGTGATTACACTATAGGCCGCTATGTATGGCAAACCCGCAACGTTCGTCGAATTAACCCGATGCCATATAAAGGCCAACAAGGATTTTTTGATATACCTGATAGCTTGGTGAGCTAAGTGATTCAATGCCAAACATTAAATATCAAAGAGATAAGAACGCGCATTGGAACAATGTATTTATGATAACTGGCGGCATTGACTGGGGGATAGGGTTGATGTATAATGCGGGAAAGGAGAAAAATGAAGGTGAAACTGTAATGGAAACCAAAATTTACGAAATTGGCTCAGCGTCCGGCAAACAAATAATTGTTCACAAGGCGACAGGCATCCAATTTACCTGTAACGATTGCGAAGGTGTAATACGTTGGATTAAAACCAATGTGCAGGAAACCAAAGATTACGCCGATGTCAGAGTTAAACTCGACGATGTTGAATTAACGTTTACGCTCGACGATTTTAAGAAACGATTGGGGTTTAGGTGACAATTATGAAAAACCTTATTCTCGTTGTTCTGTTGTTTGTCGTAATTCCTGTATGGCCGTCTGTTGCCGGCTGTGGAGGCGGGAATGATACCTACTACAAAGACGCCAATACCGGCACTATCTGGATTTATTCGGGAGTTACAACGATTCCGCAGCCGTCAGACCCCAATAAGGTAGTAATGGATATTGACCTTTTCCCAAGCCAGTATTTCAAGGCCAGAAACACAGGCGAGCGGATAACTATGACACAGTGGGCGGCGGAGTGCAATAAGATGCCTTCTCAGATGAGGGTCGTAGTTCCGCCCGACTGTAATTACGTTCCCATCACCAGTTTGGGCGACCCGAATACATTTTATATGTACCGGATTGCGATTGATTACGCCAAAGCCCCCCTCGGAACTTACAAGGGTGTAGTCCGTATAATGGATTCTTACACCGCCGAACTTGATGTTACGATTGTGATTAACAAGAAACAGGTATTGTTCTTCGTTGAACCGTGTAATTAGAAAGGAAATCTTATGCAAAAACGATTATTAGTATTGGTATTGGGTTTGGCTTTTATTGCCGGATGCAGTGAGAGCCAGATGAAGAAAACTGATGCTGTTGTTCAACAGGGGCAGGCAATTGGAACTGCTGTTGCCGCCGTAGCTCCGGCCATACCGCCGCCCTATGGCGAGATTGTAGGCGGCATAGCTTTGCTGGTTTCGGTATTGGCGGGCGCTTGGCAAACGTATCGGAAGGGTCAGGTCACTGCCGCCCTTGATGATGTCGCTACCGCTGTGGCCGTGAAGGCCGGAACTCCCTCTATTACAACCACTGAAATACCAGGCAATGTGATTTCCGCCAGCACAGTAAATG
>JBFZBL010000291.1:0-15128 GCA_041308485.1 Phycisphaerae bacterium
ATGACGTGCCGCACAATATGGCGAAACTGGAAAAGCATCAGGGCAAGTCGCTGTGGGTTCACCGCAAAGGCGCAACACGGGCGTTTGGGCCGGGGCTTATGACGGCAACGCCTTTTGAACATGTGGGCCAGCCGGTAATCACACCAGGCTCGATGGGCACAGCCAGTTACCTTATGGTCGGAACGGGCGATTCGGATGAGTCGCTTTGCTCGGTAAATCACGGCGCAGGCCGGGTGATGAGCAGGACCGCAGCGTCAGGCAAAGGCCGACACGGCAGAAACACCGGCGCAGCGCTGATTAGCGACGACGAATTCAAGAGAAGCATGACAGGGATAAAGCTGATTACCGGCGACAGAGGCCGGATAAAGGAAGAAGCCCCTGCCGCTTATAAGAACATCGACGAAGTAGTCAGGGTTGTAACCCAGTGCGGCTGGGCAAGGCCCGTGGCGCGGATGTTCCCGCTGGCGGTGCTGAAAGGGTGATTTGAAGGCGCCGACAACGAAAAATCAGGCACTTAACTGTTGCATTTACAGGTCAATTATTTTATCCTTACGGGTTTATGGCTGGTATTAACACAGAAATATTGTATGGCAATAATGGAAGGCATAATATGAGCAAATATGTCATTCTTACCGCAGTATTGACGGTAGCATTGCTGGCTGGCTGGGGTTGCGAGCAGAAATCGGCTAATGTTGCGGTGCCTGCGCCGCCATCCGCCGCAACCGTTGCTCCGACGCCGGCAGCAGCGCCAGCACCGGCAACAGCGCCAAAACCGACCGAGCCAAATACTGTTGTTGAGGTAAAGCCGGAACCGGCCAAGATTGAACAACCAGCGCCGCCGGAACCGAATAAGCCGGAAAAAATAGCACCAACGGAGAATGTTACAGAACAACCCAAAACAACACCGCCCGCCGAAAACGCAACCGCGGCACAACTATGCGGCAAATGCACGGAGTTTCTGGGAAAGTATGTCAACCGGGATGGTATGGTTGACTACAAGACGCTTAGCCGCAAGAAGCTCGAATTGGCCTCGCTGCTGGAAAAATTCAGAGGGGTGAACCGCAATGATTACAACTCGTGGTCAAAAGACAACAAGCTTGCATTCTGGATAAACGCGTATAATCTCGAGCTTATCAAGGTAATCATGGAGAACTACCCGATAGAGTCAAACAGGATGCTGCGGCTTTTCTGGCCCCCCAATAGTATCAAGCACATAAAAGGAATATGGGATGAGCACAAGTTCATCATAATGGACGAGGAGTTCACACTGCGGGAAATTGAGCAGCGGTTTTTCCAAAATGATTTCAGCGAACCGCGGATATTATTCGCAATGTCTTATGCTTCGATTTCAGGAGCACCTTTGCGAAACGAAGCATATTGCGGCCAGAATCTCTCGGCGCAGCTTGATGACCAGATAAAGAGATTTATCGCCGGCTCACACGCCTTCAAGATAGACCGTGAAAAACAAACAGTGTCACTCTCGTCGCTGTTGAATCCCACCTGGTACGGGGGACGGTTTGTCGCCAAATACAGCACCGACCTCAAGTTCAAGCAGCAGGAACCGGCTGTAAGGGCGGTACTTAACTTTTTGACGAAATATATCCCGCAGCAGGATATCGATTATCTTGAGACGGGCAACTATACAATAGAGTACTTAAGGTATGACTGGACGCTTAACGAAGGCGCCGGCCAATAGGCCGGGCATCAATCCGACATATTAACAATGGGGCTAATACAAATGGCAAAACGAAAAGCAAGCAACGGCATGGAAAACTATCTTTTCACCAGCGAATCCGTAACAATGGGACACCCGGACAAGGTCGCGGATTGCATATCCGACGCGGTACTGGATGCCTGTCTTGCCAAAGACAAGAAAAGCAGGGTCGCCTGTGAAACGCTGGTCAAAAATGATATGGTGGTTGTGGCAGGCGAAATAACCACAAAAGCTTTGATTGATATATCAGCAGTTGCGCGTCAGGCGATTAAAGATATCGGCTATGATGACCCGGCAATTGGCTTCCACTACGAAAACTGCGCGGTGCTTGTTTCGATAAGCCGGCAAAGCCCCGATATTTCACAGGGCGTAACCGAAGGAACCGGGCTGCATAAGGAACAGGGAGCGGGCGACCAGGGCCTGATGTTCGGCTACGCCTGCAAAGATACGCCTCAATTGATGCCTATGCCGATTCAACTGGCACACGCTATAACGACCCGTCTCGAAGAAGTGCGGAAGACAAAGAAACTGCCCTGGCTGCGGCCAGATGGCAAAAGCCAGGTAACAGTAGAATATACCAACGGCAAACCAACACATATCCCTGTGGTTGTCGTCGCTGCACAACACGACCCGGATATATCCCACGCCCAATTGCGCAAGCAGATAATCGAAAAGGTCGTGCTGCCTGTACTGCCGAAAAAATTAGTCGATAAACGTACGGTATTCCACATCAACGCGACCGGCAAATTTGTCATCGGCGGCCCAGTCGGCGACTGCGGCCTGACCGGCAGAAAAATTATCGTCGATACCTACGGCGGAAAAGGCAGACACGGCGGCGGCTGCTTCAGCGGCAAAGACCCCACAAAAGTGGACCGAACCGCAAGCTATATGGCGCGATACATCGCGAAGAATATCGTCGCGGCCAACCTCGCAGACGCCTGTGAAATTCAACTGTCCTACGTCATCGGCTTCGCCGACCCGCTTTCGGTCCTCGTCGATACAAAGGGTACGGGCAAAATCAGCGACAGCAAACTGAGCCAGATTGTTCGCAAACTCTTCACCACGACTCCAAAGGGAATGATTACTCACCTGAAACTTGAAAGGCCGATTTACTCGAAGACCAGTCACGGCGGACATTTCGGCCGAAACCTCCCCGAATTCACCTGGGAAAAAACCGATATGGCAGCTAAACTCCGCAAAGCCGCAGGCCTATAACCATACCTGCCGCAAATTAAAAATGCAAAAAAGCCCGATATCGCGTCGGGCTTTTTATTTTTCCGCTCCACCTGTTTTTTTGTAGGGCAGGGTTTACCCCGCCAAAATAATGACTATATTATTTGCGTTATGCCAAATTACATCCGTGCCAAATTCGAAGGAGGTTACTATTTCTTTACCGTCGTAACCTATCGCCGGAAACGATTGTTCACGGAGGAAACAACAAGAAATCTTCTCAGGCAAGCCATAACCGCAACACAATCGAGATATCCATTTGATATGATTGCTGTTTGCCTTTTACCGGAACATTTACACTGCGTATGGAAAATGCCGGAAGGAGACGCTAATTTTTCGATTCGATGGTCTTCCATAAAAGGTATTTTCAGCAGGGAGTATTTACGGACAAACGGACAAAAAAGCATACCATTATTACGCGCAAATAAAGGTGAGGTCCGCTTATGGCAACAGCGATTTTGGGAACATCAAATCCACGACGAAAATGATTTACAAAGACACATCGATTATATTCATTATAATCCCGTCAAACATGGCTTAGCCAAATCCGCAGAAGATTGGCCGTGGTCAACATATCGGCGGTTTTTGAAAGAAGGGCTTTATGGAAAATTTAATGATTTCAAAGACGTGGTCGGCGAAAATTTAAGCAACTTTGGCGAATAGATTTCAGCGGGGCAAACCCCGCCCTGCCTTCCATGAGACAAAAAACAGGAGATCAAAGATATGAGCAAGTTAAGCAGCGTAAAAAATATTACACTAATATCTATTTCTGCAATCGTTTTGGTTGGAATACTCTGTTTAATTTTAGTAGTCAGTGTTCGTTATATGATGGGAGATACTTCTGAAAATCGTGCATTGTGGCGTGAACGGTCAATAGCTATTATTTCAGATATGAAGCCAGGGCTTTCTCGTGAGCAAGTAATCACAATTGCTCAAAAATATGGTTCGCCGAAAGAACGGATTGACATGCGGAACTCAGAAATGTATTTACGTACGCCTTTGGAATTTGGTGCAACTAACTGGGTTATAAGGTTTGGTTTCTCAAATAATCGTTTGATTTATGTCAAGGTAAGGACCGAAGATAATATCGGTTCTGAGCGCAAGCCCAAAGGTGAACCGGAAGATATTGTTTATTCGCTGGATATTAATGAATAGCAAATTCGGCGGGGTAAACCCCGCCCTACAATTTCTTTTTTCACATTTTTGGTATTGTTCAGCGAAACGTTAATCGCCTTTTCGAGTAAACTCTCGTTCAATTACAGGCCGCAGGGCCTGTGTCCATTTTTGATATCCCTTCTCATTCAAATGGAGTTTGTCCCCGAGATATAATGAGTTATCCGGCTTTCCTTGTTCGTTCAGCAATATGGACCCCAGATCAATAAATGACAGCTTATTGCCGTTCTCGCAGAATTGACGAATCGCTCCATTGGCCTGCTGTGTTGCGGGCCAAAAACTCCATCTGCTTTCGCTCGGCTTTATGCTGATGACAATAATCTTCGTTTGCGGAAGTTTATCTTTGACCAGTGCTGTGAATTTTTTGAAATCTTCGAGAACCTGCTGCGGGCTTATATCAGAAGCTATGTCATTATCACCTGCATAAAAAACAATTAACTGCGGCTTATAAGGTAAAACAACCCTGTCAAAATAAAAAATCACATCCGATATATGCGAGCCGCCGAAACCGCGGTTGATTACAGCAAGCCCGGGAAAACTCTTACAAGTCTGCCACATGCGAATACTTGAGCTGCCTACAAACAGCACCGCATCCGCCGGAAAGCTGTTTTTACTGTCCCATTGCTCAAACGCTTTGATTTCATTCCTGAAACGGGCAGGATCAGGCTGAACATTCGAGTCGGTAGCGGCCCAAAGAACCTGTCCTGCCGTCATTGTTAATAACAAAGTTAATAAGCGCATTGAAAAACCTCCTATAAGACAGGTTTATAAAATGACGATTTGTTATCAATGTTTGAAGTGGCGTTTGCCGGTGAAGACCATAGCGATTCCGTATTTGTCGGCGGCGGCAATGACCTCATCATCTTTCTTTGAACCGCCCGGCTGCGCTATCGCGACAATTCCCGCCTGTGCGGCGTTATCAACATTGTCCGGGAACGGGAAAAACGCGTCGGATGCCATCACAGAACCTTTTGACTGTTCGCCTGAGTGTTTGACTGCAATGAAACCCGACTGAACGCGATTCATTTGGCCCGCGCCGATGCCGATGATTTTACGGCCTTTGGCAAGCACAATGGCGTTGCTTTTTGTGTGTTTGGCGGCAAGCCATGCGACGCGGAGGTCGGCAAGCTGTTCATCGGTGGGTTTTGCTTTTGTGGGAACGGTGAGTAATTTCGGCTCCCAGCCGACAAGGTCACGCTTTTGAACAAGCACTCCCCCTACTATGCAGCGAAGGTCATACTCACCCGTATCAATTTTAGTTTTATCGATTGCGCCCGTCTCAATCAATCTCACCCTGCTGCCCCAGCTTTTCAATGTTCGGATTATCTGGATTGCCTCGGGGTCGAATTGTGGCGCGATTATTACCTCTGCGAAGAATCCCTCTGCGCCGAGGGCCTTGCCGAACCTGCTGTATGATTCCATTATCGTCTGCGCAAGCTCGATATTGACCTTGCGATTGACGGCTACGATTCCGCCGAATGCGCTTGTTACGTCGCCTTCGTATGCCTTGCGGTAAGCGACGCAAATATCATCGTCAATCGCGCAGCCGCAGGGATTGAGATGCTTGATAATAACAGCCGCCGGCTCATCAAATTCCTTTACAAGCTCGAAGGCCGCATCGGAGTCCAGCAGGTTATTGAAGCTTATTTCGGTATCGACCTGCATAATTTTACCCGCGCCGACGCATGGTTCGCCGCTGGCGGCGAGCTTATAAAATGCCGCCGGCTGATGCGGGTTTTCGCCGTAACGAAGAGACATATCTCTTTTCAGGGGAACCGAAAGGCGTTCCGGAAATTCAACGCCTGCCTTTTTGCTGAGGTAACGGGATATCGCAGCGTCATATACGGCCGTCAGGGCAAACGCGGCCCTGGCCAGTTCACTCCGAAGCTCTTCGTTTACCGAGCCGTTATTTTTTCTCATTTGCTCAATAACTAATGTATACTGCTCCGGACTCGTAACAACAGCAACAAACTTATGGTTTTTCGCCGCGGAGCGAATCATACTCGGGCCGCCGATATCGATATTCTCGATTGCTTCCTCGAATTTGCAGCCGGGTTTCGCGACGGTCTGCTCAAAGGGATAGAGGTTCACACAAACCATGTCTATTGGCTCGATTCCGTGCTGTTTCATCGCGGCCTTATGGTCTGTTTTATCGCGAATCGATAATAATCCGCCGTGAATTTTGGGATGCAGAGTCTTGACGCGGCCATCCATCATTTCCGGAAAGCCGGTAACTTTTTCAATGGGGGTAACATCAATCCCGGCTTCGGCAAGCGCCTTGGCGGTGCCGCCCGTGCTGATGATTTTGACGCCCATATCGGCAAGCGTTTGCGCAAAATCGACAACGCCGGTTTTATCGGAGACACTAATCATCGCGGTTTTGATTTTCACATCCATTTGAATGTCCCCTTTCAAAGCTACAATCAGATATCGGTAAAACCATTACTTGATCGGCTCAAGGCAGGCGATTCGCCCCTTGGCGTCGGCAATATAAATCTTCGCATCGGCAGTGTTGGTCGCGTATTTAACAGCCAGGGCCGTGTTAACCGAATATAGCTGTTTCGCCTTTACGTTATCCATAGCAATTAAGTGCCCGCCTTTGGAAATAACAAACGTCTTGTTGCCCGACTCAGACAATAGACCGAGCCCGTCTTTAACTTCCCAGACAAGTTTACCGGTTGCCTTGTCAATCACAACCAGCCCCATATCGGGAACACGCTGGTAAACCAGTTTTCCCCCAAGCTGAGGAGCGGTGTCGAGAACCCCCTGCGTCTGATATTTCCACAACATATCGCCGGAAGATAACCCGAGCCGGTAAACGCACGTATCGCGACAGGCAAAATACAACGAATTGGCATCGTGAACCACAGGACCGATGATTGCCCCCGGTGCATCAAACTGCCAAATCTTCTCAGCCTTATCGGGGGCTATACGTATTACATTGCCCGCCTCGGTGGCAAATACAACGAAACTCTGCTCGGCCATGACAGATGTTATACGAGAATCATTTTCCGCTGCAGCCTCAAAAGCCTGCACCTTGTTGTCAGCCTTTAGAGCGTGAATGCGCCTGTCAACGCCGGCAACATAGAAAAAGGAGTCATTGCGAACAACCGGACATACTGCCCCGAACGCGACATTCGTGACCGTCTTATCGCTGCCAAAATCGGCGCTGATTTCGATAATTTTATCGCCGACTATGGTAATCATCCCCCCTTTATAAGATTCAAAATCAACCACAGGAAGCCCGGCTGGCGCAATAGAACCGGCAAACATCACATTACCGTCAGCCCTGTTGATGCAGGACAGATAATTCTGACTGGACAAAGCGCAAAGCCGATTGCCGCACAAAAATAACTGGTCAAGTGATTCGCCCTTGCCCATCGGCAGGTTAAACTGCCAGACGATTTTAAGATCGGTCGACGAAACCATCGCCCGCGGAATCAGCCAGCGTAATTCATCCTCGGCGTAAACTATCGACGTAAAAATAATCTGGGAAACCATCGCTAACAGTGCCAAACACAACTTCAGCATCTTCATCACCTCCATCACCGGCCAATTCGGGGCCGACGACAATTTCTATGCCCGGACCACTAATCTTACCGAGGCGTTATCAAACTTCCAAATAATCCGCAAGGTCAACCTTGCGGTCGGCCTCGAATTTCTGCATTTGCTCAATCCGCTCAATATCATCCTGGATTCTGCTGGCGAGCTTGAAAATATATGGTTTGCCTGCAAGGCGATTGCGAAGGTCGTCGAGCATCGGTTCCCAGCTTCCGCCATACAACTGGGCCTTGAGGACGACGAGCATGCGATACTCCTCGCTAAGCGACTTTACATAATCGCTGACGTCCCCCTTGGGGGTGCTTTTACCCGGTTTGTTTTGGGTTTTTTCAGCCATCACGGCGAACCTGCCTGACCAATGTGTCCCTGCTCGGCAGCAAATCCGGTCATGGTGGAACATCCTATGCCAGACCGGCCCCTTAGATGCTAATCTCTGCGCACGGAAATTGCAACAGGTTTTCGTAAATTAGGGATGTTTAGTTCCCGGGCGGCAAATTGCACGTCTTACGAGGTTAGAGCAGGCGAGTTGCTGCGAATAACCGCTACAGCGGCCTCCTTGTCGGCGGCAGTGGCAAAAACCCTGTTGAGACCCGTGACTTCCATTATGCTTTGAGTTAAAGGATGAATATTACAAAGCACCAGCTGGCGCCCGCACATAACTAGCGCCCGCCTGAGTTCGAGCAGTTTAGTCAGGCTGGAGCTCCTGACGATATCGACGCATACAAAACTAACGATAACATTACTGCCAACGTCGCCGGCAACCATCTCAGCTATCGCCTGCAGTTCATCTCCAAGGTCGGGTTCCCCGCGTACTGAAAAAACAGTTATATCACCGGACAAACTTGCGATTTTCACAACACACCTTCATCTGTATTTCAATTCCACACTTGCCAACGACCTATTATGTTTGTCGGCATACATTGAAAATATTATTAGCTCGCAAAGAACTTATTTGCGGAAAAAAGGCCGGTTTAACGCAAAAAAACAGGCCAATTGCCAAAAAATACATTTTTATTCTTTTTTTATTGGCTACCCGGAAATCATCACTTATAATCAGATGAGAGATATTGTAGTTCTTTCTCATCGTGGGCTGATGAATCTGTTATCGCAAGGGAGGCGGGTCAGATAAAAAATAAATCGAGACCGACGATAGGGTCAATGATGAAAAGCTGAGTCCTTGCCTCCCTTTTTATTATATTTGTGATTGCCATAAAAAAGAATGGGAGAGCGTCGTCTGCTCTCCCATTGTTCATGTGGCTCTCGCCTTTTAGCTTTTAGCCGTTGCTTGTTGTACCCAGGATCACCATCTGCCATGTGTGCAATTTGCGTGTCGGGTCAATAAGGCCTGGCTAATTATGGCCGATTTGGTCATTTTTCAGAGCCACTCTTTTTCACTTTTCAACACTGTTATTACAGTCGGCCATCTCTTTAATATAGCATCACTTTTTCACACACTTTTTGAACTGGGCAATAGACACCCGTATCAGTTAACTTGACCGCGAAAAGCGGGTAATCTGGGCAACCACTTTGCGTCCAATAACAACTTTGATAGTCCGATACAATGTATATGTTTCGTAAGCACGGTTGCTCATTTTTTTACCCAAATTTTGAACAGCAAAAAACAAAGCATGGTAAGATAGATGCATGAGCAAGTTAGCACATAATACAAGTTGCTTTCTTCCTTCGACGGCTGAGGAAATGCAGCAGCGCGGGTGGCGCCAGGCGGACGTAATCCTGATTACCGGCGATGCGTATGTTGACCATCCGTCATTCGGTGTTGCGCTGATTGGGCGGTTTCTCGAAAACAATGGTTTCCGCGTCGCGATACTGGCGCAGCCGGATTGGAAGAGCGTCGAGCCATTCAGGGCGTTAGGCAAACCCCGGCTGTTCTGGGGTATAACCAGCGGTTGTCTCGACTCGCGATTGAATGATTACGCCTCGCTTGGGCATAAACGAAAAGAAGACGTTTACAGCCCAGGTGGAAAACTGGGTTTGCGCCCCGACCGCCCCCTGCTTGTTTATTCGGCCAGGGCACGCGAAGCATTTCCTGATGTGCCAATCGTTCTGGGCGGACTTGAGGCATCTCTTCGCCGGCTTGTGCATTACGATTACATCGAAGACAAACTGAAACGCTCGGTGCTTATCGATGCAAAAGCCCACCTGCTTGTTCACGGTATGGCCGAATTCCAGATTATCGAAATCGCAAAGCGATTAAACAATGGCGAATCCATCGACCGTCTGACCGATATCCCGGGAACAGCCTATCCCGTTAGAAGCGGAATTACCCTGCCGGAAAACGCCGTATCTCTGCCATCGCTTTCGCAACAGCAGGCAGATAATTCGTTTGCTATGTCAGCTCAGCTTCAATATCAAAAACAGGCGCATCCCGCCGGCTCCGCTGTTATTCAGGAACAGGAACCCGGCAAAATCGTGGTATTGCCGCCCAGTGAGCCGATTAACAGCGCTGCCCTTGATTCACTGTATGAGCTTCCGTTTATGCGCTGCTGGCATCCTAAATACGATTCGTCGGGAGGCGTCCCCGCGCTAAAACCGGTACAATTCTCGATAACCACCCATCGCGGCTGTTTCGGCGGCTGCTCTTTCTGCTCCATATATTTTCATCAGGGAAAAGATATATCCTCACGTTCAATCGAATCACTCATTACTGAAGCCGACCGATTGCGCTCGCATTGCGATTTCCGCGGCACGATTTTCGATATAGGCGGCCCCACTGCGAATATGTTCGGAATGAAATGCGACAAAGCAGGCGCCTGTAACAAGCCAAGCTGCCTGTTTCCGACAATCTGCAAAAATATGAAAGCGGATTATAATTCACAACTCAAAATGTTCGACGCCTTCTTGAAATGGAAAACCACGGGAGCGAAAAAATCAAATGTATATGTCGCCTCAGGCATCCGCCACGATTTAGCCCTGCAAAATAGCGACTACATAGATACGCTGACGCGCCATTTCGTCGGCGGACATCTCAAGGTCGCCCCAGAACACTATTGCCCGCATGTGCTTGGCCTGATGGGTAAACCCGGCTTCGAGGTTTTTGAACAGTTCGAGGCACGCTTCGACGAGGCAACCCGAAAGGCGGGAAAAGAGCAGTATTTAGTACCATACTTCATAAGCGCACACCCCGGCTGTCAAACCGTTGACGCTATTAAGCTTACTGAATATCTCGTGCGGCGGCGATGGCGACCCAGACAGGTCCAGGATTTCGTGCCGGTTCCTTTAACGCTTTCTACAGCAATGTTCGTCAGCGGACAGGATACAAAAGGGCAGTCAATCCATATTCCCCGCGGCCGGGCGGAAAAACGGCTGCAGGCAGCCCTGATGCAGTATTACTTCAGGCAAAACGCCAAAATAATCGCCGATTGCCTGCGAAACAACCGTCGCGGCAATCTTCTTCGTGAAATCCAGCGTTTGCACTTTACCGGTCGTGCCGAAAAACCGCCCGCCGACTGGGACCTGTAGGCAAAACAGCCCCTCGTCATAGAAATACCCCGAACAATTGTAACATGCCCCTCCGGCTCATAGACACCGAGTTTTGTGTTGTTTGCCTTCCTTCGATACCACAACATCGCTACCGGCCGCTTTTCTGTCAAACCACATCTCGGAGATAAACCAGCATATAACCGCAACCCACGCTACGTTCAATTTTAACAAGTGAAAACCCGGGATGGCGGTCATATTGTCATTGCCGAGAAACAAAATGGAGGCAGCAAGGGTATAAAACAGTAAGAATCTGGAAGGCCGAATCGCCCCTAACGCCACAGGTAATACAAAATACTGGGCCGCAAACCCGGTGGTGAAAGTCAGAAAGAAAAGCATACCCAGCAGACACTGTGCGATAATATCTTTGCTTTTCAAAACAAGCGGAAAAATGAACATCCCTGCTATAAACAGATACTTCAGATGAGGAAACGCAAACAGCGAAGTTACGCCATAAGCCCCGGAGAACGAACCATACTTGAACACATTCTCGATTATCCCCTTGCTGCCCGTCTCCCAGTACGGAATAAACAGCAGAAGAAAAACAATGACTGAAACTATGAACAAGGACAATTTTATCCAATATCGCTTTATAGAAGAATTAAGACAAATAATAAGCTCGTAAAACACGTTATGTTTGATAATCATTCCCGCCGTGGCAAACAGCCACAGCAGTGCCGTTCCCAAAACCGGCCTAGCCGCAAAACCGAGATACATCAAAATACCAGTCAGCACCATCAGTACAGCGAAGTTCTCGAACTGCCCGTGATAACCGGTCACAAGAAACGACACCGGACTAAGGTAAAATAATATCGCCGTCCTTACCGGGGGCAGCTTCCTGATGTTGGCGATAAAAAGCAAAACACAAAGCGTCAGCAAATCTACGCAGCAGAGAAACGACCTGACTATAAAATGAAAAGGCACATCGCGAATCGCAATCTGCATTCGCTTCAAAGGTATAAGAATCATAAGCCAAACCGGCGAATAATTGTATCTTTCGGTCTCCGCATAGACATTGCCGCCTCTATGGTCTATGCCAACGACTATCTCGTATGAATCCATATCAAAATTGCCGAACGCGGCAGATGCCAGAACCAGCCGGATAATTGTGCCGGCAAGAATTATCAGTGCCGCCGTAATTACGACCCTGGTTTTAGAAACGGGCGTCTGCCTGCCAACCCAATTTATGAGAAATAATGCCGCGCTTGCAATAAAACTAACTAACGCAACCAAAGCAACAAACATCCGTCTAAGAATCAGAAAAAACACCTTCTCTTTATTTTCAGCAGTAAGCCCCCTATGCGGCCCTATGTTGTACCTTGTATCGCTCTCTATCCGACGAAGGTAATGAGTTAATACCTCGTCCCCGATGTCGGTACTGTCCAGGCTCGTCAGAAATTTACCCATTGAAGGAATATATATGCCTTCAAACAACGGCCGACCGATATGACAAAGCCAGCACAAAAACAGTATAAGAATAGCAAGTACCGCAATGGTAATGTTATTTCGCGTCACCTGTTCTTGTCCTTATCCGCAACAACCAAGTATTCAGTAACTATTTTAGCCGCGTTCCGACCCTGCCATACCGCATAATTAACCCCGCGGTCTTGTGGATATACCTGCGCCATCGTGGCGATGTAAAAACCTTTTACAGGCGTTTCAGTGGGACAGATAATCTTGCTGTAGTTACGCTTTATAAGCGGCTGCGCATACGGTGCTTTGAAAACGTGATACCCTAAAATCTGCTCACGCTCAAACCCTGCGAATATCCGCCTGACGTGCGGCACGGAAAACTCCAGCAATTGCTCCTCGCTCATATTGTATATGTCACTGTTCTGCTCGATATACTTCGACAGATACACAATGTGCCTGCCTCCGCAGGCCTCTATGGGCAGCAAATTCGTATGCTCAACTATGCCGGTAAAAGGGATGTCAGGGTCGTTTATATTTAGCCAGTAAACATCCGAAAGGGGCTTACTCAATTCAAGCACAAGGCAAATGTTCGCCATATACTTAATACGCCTCAAACCATCGACATACGTCCGGTCCGCGCTTCCATCGAGCATATCCGCAATAATCGGCAGCGCAGGTGTGGCAATAACAGCTTTTGTGTCAATGATTCCATCTTGCGTCCGCACGCCCCGCACACAGCCGTTATCAATAACCAGCGATTTAGCCGATACGCCCACATGTACCTCGCCGCCAAACGCCCTGATTTTGTCCGCCAGCATCTCCGCCATTGCGCCGAAGCTGCCGTTGAGATACCCAAGCACTTCATTCCCAACACCGTTCCGGCTGCCGCCGCGCAGCACTAATTTGTTCCAAAACCATACCGCCGACACCTCGTGAGTAAACGAACCAAACTTGGCACGCAAAAGCGGCTCCCATACCACCGAGTAAACGCGTCTCCCGCACCGGCTAATCAGCCACTGCTCAGCAGTCTCTGATTCCAGTGGTCTCCAGTCAGCAATACCTCTCGCCTTCAATACCAGCATCCCCAGCCGAACACGGTCAACCAAACCTAAAGGCCTGAAGCGAAGCACGTCCAGCGGAGACGACAACCTGCAAAAACTCCTGTTTATGTAAATGCTCGTCTTCGTCGGGGCGTAATGCAGTTGATTGCCAAGACCAATCTCCTCGGCAAGACGTATCAGGTGCTCGTCGCTGTTGAAAAAATGATGATAAAATTTGTCCACACGAGACCCGTTTACCTCAAAACTCCCGGTGATTCCTCCTACTGCCTCGTCTTTTTCGAGCACCGTAACCGGAAATCCCAATCGGGCCAATTCATAACCAGCAGCCAGCCCCGTAACCCCCCCTCCGATTACAATAACATTCGCCCTTCGGCTGCCAATGACCATACTCCCTCAAATCGAAACGACCTATCGGCAACGCTATCCGCCGCAATGTCTACCATCCGCTCATTAGGCCGGTTTTCTTTTCAGCTCTTGTGCTGTTTCTCGTCATTATGGTAGAAATATTTGTCAACCTGTCCAAGACCTACCAGCACCAGTATCGCCAGGACAGTGGTAGTAATCGCTAAATAATAAAATCGTGCCCCGCAGGCCATACCGATGCTCGCCACCAGCCATATTGTCGCAGCCGTGGTCAGGCCGTGAACCCCACCTCTGTCCTGAATCACCGCACCAGCACCAAGAAAACCGACACCTGTAACAATCTGGGCAGCAATACGTGTTATTGGCTCCTGGTCGCCGGCCATCTGTCGAGATATTATCGTGAATACTGCTGCGCCAAGGCATATCAGAACATTCGTCCGCAAACCCGCCGGCTTGTGCATAATCTGACGCTCAATACCGATGACTGTCCCGCATCCCGCCGCCAAAAGCACGGGAACTATTTCGCCTGTCCATTCCATAGTTACCTCTCTATGAGCGTCTCATCGACCTTCATACCGAAATGCCTGCCGCCCTTTTCAATATGAGCAAAAACCTTATCGCCCGCCTTCAGTGATGTAATAGATATGGGCTGACCATCAGGATTAACTAAACGAATCGTCTCGGCGTTCTGCATAACAAGCGTTATCGAAATACCTTCCGCCTCCGCCTCGATGAGCATCATCGGGCGCTTCTCAATCTTGTTCCTGCCTAAGTACGCGACCTGACCTTTGCCTTTGAAATCGACAATCAATACCTCGTCGCCCGCCTTGAGGTCCGCAAGATACTTCGTCCCGCCGCCCGGGGCAAGCGTATATGCGTGAACCGCCCCGGCATTAACGCGGAAGGGCCTGGCCGCAACGTATGGGTTCTCAATCGACTCCGAATGAACCAGGAAAAATCCCGATGCAGTATTGCCCACCAGCATCCCTTCTCCAGGCGACATCTGCGTGCAGGTATCTAAACACGCGCGGTCACCCATACCAAGCTGTTTAACCGTTTTTATTGTCGCGATTACAAGCTCAATCTTGTCGCCTACGCCCTGCAACACCTCAGCC
>JBFZBL010000292.1:0-8835 GCA_041308485.1 Phycisphaerae bacterium
GAGCCGGCGTCGAACAGCCGGCAGGATTCGCAATTGCCGCAACTGTCGGTGAAATTGCTTTTTTCAACCGGCTTTTTACACAGGAGCAGTTTGGCAAATTCCTTGGCGGTTGTGAATTTGCCCACGCCGTCAGGCCCCGCGAAAATATAAGCATGGGCCACCTTATCAGAGGCAAATGCGCTTTGAATCGCGGAAACGGCTCTCTCCTGGCAGAATATGTCTTTAAGAGGCATTTATTTTGCCCCGAATCTTTCAATTGTTTCGGTTACTTTTTTATGTACGGCCTCAATATTATCCCCGGCGTTGACTACCACAAAGTTTTTCTGCTGTTTGGCGAGTTTCAAAAAGCCCTCGCGGACTTTTTTGTGATAGTTATCGCCCTTTTGCTCCATTCGGTCAAGATTGCTTTTGAGGCGTGTGGCCGCAGTCGCCGAATCCACGTCGAGAATGATTGTCAAATCGGGCCAGGGTTTTTCAAGGCAGTCAGTTGCGAGTTTAATGACCTTTTCAATTCCGAAACCGCCCGCGTGTCCCTGATAGGCGCAGGTACTCGATAACCAGCGGTCAACGACGACGCATTTTTTCTGTTTTAACTCCGGTGCGATTTTCTCATTCCAAAGCTGGACCCTCGCCGCCATATAAAGCATCACCTCGGTTGCGGTGTCCATTGCCTTATGTTCGGGATTGAGCAGTATATCCCTGATTTTCTCGCCGATGGCGGTCGCCCCCGGCTCACGGAAACTGACTACATCGACGCCTTGTTTGGCAAGCCAATCGACCAATAGCTTGACCTGCGTGCTTTTCCCGCACCCATCCGGCCCGTCAAGGGCTAAAAAATTGCCTGATAATTTGGTTTTCAAAGCCAATTCTCAACTATATAGAAGGACTAAGCAAATCCTGTGAATCTAAAAGTTTTACGCCGTTATCATAGCTTAAATTTTGAGCGGCGACAAATCTTATTGCCATTACCGCCATCATCAGGGCGATAAATCGTCCTACGATAATAAGCGATGCCGTTATAAGGCAATACGAAATTGGTATGCTATGTCGAAAAGAGATAGAGGGCATGAATGTCCATAGAAACGGTAGTCCTAACGAAACAAGAAATAAAATAACAAGCTCTCTTGCGTCTCTTAGTCGGCATCGGCCAAGCATTTTGAAACTCGTAAGTATGTCGCAATCCAATACTATTATTAATGGGAATATCAGAAGGACCGGCTTCATTAGAATCAAACTGACCGAGGTGGAAGGCAATCGATAAATTAAAGATACGCCCCAGCGTTTCTCCATAAGACCTGGAGTCGAATGATTTATGACCCATAAAACCAGGATTTGCAGACATGCCAGGGCGAGAGTGTAAATTATGCCTAAACCAATCAACGGCAAAATAAAGTGCTTGCCTTCTCGCAATAATACAAGGGGTGGTTGCCGCCTCCGGTCTTCCAGATAAACAGTTCGCTGGAAACCGATTATAAGCATAAAAATTATTATGGTGAATGAAATATACACGAGCGTTATCAATATGCGGATCAGGTTTCCTATTGGGTAAAATATTGACTGCGACATATTGATAAAGTATGACAGGACATCGAGAGCTATGAAGAGCGTAACCTCCGGCCAGCGGGCTTTTAAAATATCCAGTGTTTTTCTGATTTCGGTCATCTTTGTTTATTTAAAGTGTTGCCGGTATTACTTTTGTTGAATTTTAGAGATACATTTTTTCAAGTCATTTTCGACCTTAAGGGTTTTTGCCCATTGGTTTAAATATTTCATATCTAAACTTTCTGCGCAGGCGTCGAGGATTCTCATAACATCGTTATATTGCTGCTCAGAATGACTTTCTTTGGCCCAGACAAGTTTGCTCAAAATGCTGTCCTCAGGCGAAAGAACATATAGTTCTTTGCCGAGCAGCTTTTGTTTTCTTCTTCTGCGGAATTCTTCAACGCTGAATGCAGTCTGCTTTCTGATTATCAAATCGGCTTTGAAGGAATTCTCTGTATCGATGACATTAAACATAGCAGTTTGTTGGAGCGCGTCGAAAGCGGCGTCACTGCTCACATAATACGCATTGCCGAGCAGCTCTATAAATTTCGTTAGCTGCTCTCTGGTTGGGTCGACGATTATATCGGTGTCAATGGTCGAGCGGGTTATGCCATAAAAACTCGCAGCAACTGAGCCGCAGATTACATAATCTATCCCCGCCTGCTGTAATTTTTCTATAATGTTGCGTAAAAACTCGTTTGGTGTGAGCATTATTTCAATTCCTTTGCAGCCACTATTTCCCTGAACAGCTCTTCTCCGGCAATTCTCCGAAGCAGCTCCCTTTTTACCTGAGCTTCGGTAAATTCAGGATGCATTCTCCTGATTCCTTCCATCGCAATCTGCCTGACATTATCGCTTAACTCAAAAGAAATTAGTGCTCGTTGCTCCGGAGATAATTTCTTCAGGATTTCCATTTGCTTTTTGTGGGCTTCAAGCGTCGTATCACGAGGAATATAGTTCATAATCCGCATCTTACCTCATTATCGGGTCAGTTGCAAATTTTCGGGGCCAATCAGGTGGCGCATCTTACGGCAGAATTCAGCGTCGGGGTTGACACTCAATTGTCTGTCGGCCGAAGCGTAAACCCTGCCCTTATCGGTCCTGATTGCGACATATACGCTGGATTTACCCCTGTGGTGCATACAGATATTTTTTATCTCGGCGACTTTTTCTTTGGTGACACTTGCGGCGTCGAGATTGATTCGCACCTTGCCCGCCAGTTTATCGGTCGCCTCATCGAGAGTGATTAGTTCAGAGGCGATAATATTCGGCTTTTCTCTTCTGAAATCCAACCGACCCCTGACGAACACAATTTTATCGTTGGCCACCAGCTTGAAGAATTTATTAAGCGTGTCGGGGAACAGGACGACCTCTACCTGGCCCTGCAGGTCGAGCAGCGTAAAAACGGCCATTTTTGAGCCGGCGTTCTTGCCGGATTTCGTCAGGTTGTAGCGGATTTTAGTTATCATACCGCCTATCGTTACTTCTTTTTCCTGTGTGGTCTCGGCTATCTGGGCGGTATTGATATTTGAGAATATATTTATTGTCTCGGCGCAGTGACTAAGCGGATTACTCGTAACGTAAAAGCCCAGCACCTCCTTTTCATACATCAGCATCATTTGTTCGGGCCATGGGTCCGCGTAAGGCAGACGTTTATGGTCCTGCGAGTAATCCGGCGATGCCGTCTGAGCGAAAAAACGCATCTGGCCGTTGAGTTTGTCCGTCTGCGTGTCGGCCCCGTGCTCCATGGCCGATTGAAGCCCCGCCATCATTTGAGCACGATTGCCTCCCAGCCGGTCGAATGCTCCCGCTTTTATCAGTGATTCCATTACCTGTTTGTTTGCTGCCCGCGTATCGACGTTTTCGCAGAAGTGGAACAAGCTCTGGAAGCGTCCAATCTTATTTCTCGCCGCGATGATTTGCTCAACGGCTTTTTCGCCGACACCTTTGACCGCCGCCAGACCGAAGCGAATCACCCCTTTTTTGCCTGTCCCGAGCGAGGTCGAGGGGCCGTCTCCATTTTTATATAAAGGCGTAAAGTCAACGCCGCTTTCATTTATGTCCGGCGCGGTGACTTCGATACCCATATTGCTGCATTCGGAGATGTATTCCACGACCTTGTCCGTGTTGCCCATTTCGAAAGTCAAAAGGGCAGCCATATATTCCACCGGCCAATAGACCTTCATATACGCGGTTTGATACGCGATAAAGGCATAACGGGTCGAATGGCTTTTATTGAAACCGTAGCCTGCGAAACGCTCGATTAACTCGAATATATCTTCTGCCTGCTGATTTTTAAGCCCTTTGGCAACTGAGCCGGAGACGAATCGTTCCTTTTCCTTTTGTATGGTCGAGGCCTTCTTTTTGCTGATTGCCTTAATCAGCGTGTATGCCTCGCGCAGCGGTATGTCACCGAGCCGGTTGCAGATTTGCATCACCTGTTCCTGATAGACCATAATCCCGTAGGTCTCGTCGAGGACTTCTTTCATAATCGGGTGAGGCAGCGACCATTTGCCGCCATGCTTGCGTTCGTTGTAGTCGGGGATGAGCGTCATCGGGCCGGGGCGGTAAAGCGCGTTGGCTGCTATGAGGTCCTGAATCCTGTCGGGCCTCATCTTCATCAGCAGTTCCTGCATACCGCCCGATTCGAACTGGAATATGCCCTTTGTTTTTCCCGCGGCGAAAAGAGCTAACACCTTCGGGTCTTCGAGATTTATTTTTTCAAGGTCTATTTTTTTGCCGTGAATCTGCTCGACTAATTGTCTTGCGCGTTCGAGAACACTAAGGGTCTTTAGGCCGAGGAAGTCCATTTTCAGCAGACCCACCTTTTCAACCATAGGTCCTTCGAATTGCGTAACGATATCTTCTGTGCCGGGCGGTTTATACAAAGGTATGAAATTTGTCAGCGGCTCATCCGCTATCACAATTCCAGCCGCGTGAACCGAAGCGTGTCTCGCCAGTCCTTCGAGTCGTTTGCTGATATCGATAACCCTTTTTGTCAGCGGGTCTTTGTCGTATGCCTGTTTTAGTTGCGGCTCCGTCTCAAGGGCCACATCAAGGGTCATATTCAGCGTTTCGGGTACAAGCTTCGCCAGCCGGTCCGCCTCCGCCAATGGTACATTGAGCACCCGGCAAATATCGCGGATTACCGCTTTCGCCCCCATTGTCCCGAAAGTGATGATTTGCGCGACGTGGCCGTATTTCTGCCGCACGTAATCGATGATTTGTCCCCGGCTCGTCTGGCACATATCTATATCGATATCGGGCATCTCGTTTCGGTGCGGGTCCATAAAACGCTCGAAGAGCAAATCGTACTTGAGCGGGTCAACATCGCACAGGCCCAGGCAGTAGCCGACCAAAGTCCCAACCGCGCTTCCCCTTGCGCCGACTGGAATGTTGTTTTTGTGGGCGTAGTTGCAGAAATCCCAGACGATTAAAAAGTAGCTGGCGAACCCTTTCGACTCGATGACGTGCAGCTCTCTTTCAAGGCGTTCTTTAATTTTGTCTTCGAGTTTGCCGTAGATTTGGTTTGCCTTTTCATAGCAGAGTTTTGTTAAAAATTTCTCGGGCGTCGAGCCGTCTTCGGGATTGAAGCGCGGGGCGTGCCGGCTTTTAAGGTCAATCTCGACGCTGCACCTTTTGGCGATTTCAAGCGTATTGTCGAATGCCTCCGGGCAATCCGGGAAAAGCTCGCGCATCTGGGCGGGGCTTTTCAGGAATACGTCCTTGGGGTAAATCATCCTGTCGTGGTCGTCGGCTTTTTTGCCTGTGCTTAACGCGCAAAGACAGTTATGTGCCTCGTGGTCGTCTTCTGTGAGAAAATGCACGTCATTTGTAGCGATAACGCCTGCGCCTACTTTATTGGCCAAATCGATGAGCGATTTTGCGATATTCGGGTCGTCGCCCTCGTGGCTCTGGATTTCGACGAAGTATCTGTCAGGGCCGAAGATTTTAAGGTAGCCCTCGGCGACTGCCTGCGCCGCCTTTATATCTCCGCCCGCCATTTGCATCGCCAGTTCACCTTTCGGGCAGGCGGAAGTCACAATTAGCCCCTCGTTAAGCTCCGCGAGAATTTGCTTGTCTATTCTGGGTCGGTAATAAAATCCCTCGGTGTAGCCTGCCGACGCGAGTTTGAGGAGATTTTGATAGCCGACGTTGTTCTGCGCCAGCAGGACGAGGTGGTAAGCGGCGTCGCTGATGGATGTTTTTGTGCGGTCAAGCCGGCTGTTGGGTGCGATATATGCCTCGATACCGATTATGGGTTTGATGCCCGCGGCGGTTGCCTTGGTGTAAAACTCGACTGCGCCGAACATATTGCCGTGGTCGGTTACGGCGACCGAGTCCATCCCCAGTTCTTTGCACTGCGCAAGAAGCTTTTCGAAGCTTATAGCGCCATCGAGAAGCGAATACTGGCTGTGCAGATGAAGATGCGTGAATCCTTTGTTCTGGGCCACCGTTCAATCCTTTTGACTAAGTAATTTTCTTATTGCTTATTCATAATTGATTCCTGATAATTGTAACGCTTAAGCGGGCAGTAATCAACGTTAACAGCGCAATTGATAACCTCATAAAGGGGAAAAATTATGGATTTTGAAAATATCGGCGGTTCTTCACAGCAGCAATTAGGCGGTATTCCTTCGCCGCAGCCGGTGCCGGCGGCAAAAAAGGGCGGCGGATGGAAAATCTTCTGGGGCATAATCACCGGCCTATCAATGCTCGGAAACGTTATGCTCTTCCTTATGCTTATAGGAGTGGCAATTGTGGCTTTTACCGGAAAAGGCGAACAGAAGTTTAGCGAGGAGGTCATCCAGGATGGCCCTCGGACAGCCAAGATTGTGGTAGTGTCGATTGATGGCATAATAGACCAGCAGCAGGCGCAGGACGTTTACTGGCAGTTGAAAGAGGCCCGGGACGATAGGACTGTCAAAGGAGTGATTATCCGCGTCAATTCGCCCGGCGGGACGATTTCAGGCAGCGACCAGATTCATAACGAGATAATAAAATACCGCGATGAGACAAATCACCCTATAGTTGCTTTTATGCAGGGGGTCGCGGCTTCGGGCGGCTACTATTCTTCGGTTGCCTGTGACGAAATTATCGCCGAACCCACCGCAATCACCGGCTCAATCGGCGTGATAATGGAATATCTCGTCCTGCAGCAGCTTTTGGAAAATAAGCTGGGCATAAACCCAGTAGTAGTCAAGGCGGGTTCCAAAAAGGACTGGCCAAATATGTTCCAGAAGCCCACAGAGGAGCAGCTTCAGTATATGCAGGAAAGGATTATTGACCCGGCTTATAAACGATTTGTTCAGGTAGTGGCTGATGGCAGAACCGAACTGACCTCCGAAGACGTAAATCGCCTCGCGGATGGCTCCATATACTGGGCGGACAAGGCCCTCGAGGAAAATCTCATAGACGGCATCGGCTATCTCGCGGACGCAATCGACGAGGTAAAAGCGCTTGCGGATATTAAAAAGGCACAGGTAGTTGAATACAAAAAGACGCTTTCGTTGGCGGATATCCTCGGCGTAAAGACAAATGTAGCGTTGAAGATTGACCGCAGGACGCTTTACGAAGTTGCCGTCCCCCAGGCATTATATTTGTGGACAGGTCCGCAGTAACTATTATCTATTGTTGTCCTGCTCAACTGTTCTACTTTCTCGCGCAGCGTGTGACCGGCCCACAGTAATATCGAAGGGCCTGTACGCTGAACGCTTGCCTCGGCGAAGAGCAGCGGAGCCGGGCTGAACGCTGATTGTTCCCGCCTGCTCAACTGCTCTACTCTCCAATTTCTCGCTATAGCGCCCTTGAGTCCGATAAACCACGTACCTTTTTTAACTATTATTTTGATTTTTTTTTTGCTTATTAAAGCGCTTATTTCTATTTTTTAATAAGGTGAGGCTCTTCTAACCCTCCGCCCGATGCGTATCGATTATTAGCAGGGGAAAAATCGTCGAAAAAAATGAAACCGCAGAAAGAGAGGTTGGTTATGTTAAAAAAAGTAGAACCAGTTATGTTTAAGGACAAAAAAATAGTAGTAGTAATCGAATACATCATAGGATTCTCGCTTTTGATACTCGTCCTGCCGTATATCGTTACCCTTAACGCGGGCTGGACCTCGGCCCATGGGTGGGCGTATCTGCTGTTTATCATATGTGCCGGTTTTGCCCTTATCGGCGGCGCCAGCGGGATGAAGCAGCGAATGGAATTAGCACAGCACATCATAAAACTCGAGCAAAAAGTCGATTGTCTTATTAAGCAGGCCCAGAGAGAATGTGAGCAAAAGAACAAAGCCTGTGAACAGCTCGTCGGCTCGGTAAATTGATAAATTAGTTACGCAGGATGGATTTTAGCCCATCAATACTCAAAGCTTTACGCTGTGGCTTGGTGCTTTGAACTTTCAGCCTCTCACTGACTGAATCTCCTCGCCTGTCAACGCGTCATTTCTTACAGTAAGAAATGCAACCCAGTTTAACATGTACGCGTTTGTCGACAACTTTTCACTTGTTCCCGAGCCCGCCTCGCTTTTACTTCTCGGCCTTGGTGCGGCGATTGCAGCCAAAAGGTGGTAAATCTCTCCGTTTTTCCTTGCCTGTTATTCTTTGCTGTAAGTCCCCCAGCAGCCCACCTGTTCGCTTACACTGACGCTTTTTAACTGAACCTCTTTCGGCAAAGTCGGCGCAAGGCGGTCAAAAATATACGCCGCGACAGTTTCCGCCGAGGAGCCTTTGTCGCGAAAATACTCCGACTCATTCAACACGGTTTCATTGAGTGCCGAGAGAACATTCGTCAGCCGGGATTTGAGCTGAGCGAAATATATAACTACCTCGCCTTTTGCGGGCGTATCACCGCAGACCTCAGCCTCAACAGCCCAGAAATGCTCATGCTCGGGCCCTTTAGTTCCATCCGGCAAAGGAACACTGTGCAAGGCCTTGAATTGCATCTCTATGCCAACCGTAAACAAAACTATACCTCCAAAAACCCAAAACCTCAAAAACATGCTTGTGAGGCCATATTAAGCTTTAATAGAAGTATTTAAACATTTTCGTCACTTTGAGTATTGTTTCTTGAATCGTTCTCGCAGCAGGCGACACACGTTTTCGGGCACAAGATTCGATATATAACCACGGCATAACCTGCTTGTCTGAGTCGGGAAAACAAGGAACAGCCGCCTGTTTTTTAGAAAGGCAGGATTTCTCCGCTGGTGCGGGGCGGAATTAAAGACCATCCCGCTTGCCTCGGCGTAGTCTAGTCCTTCGAGGAAGCCGGGCTGGTTTGGGGGGCCTTTTTGCG
>JBFZBL010000293.1:0-12605 GCA_041308485.1 Phycisphaerae bacterium
AGCTTTGGAACTCCCCCGAAGATAGCATCTTCGGGTTTACGCCCTTGAAAAAGGGCGTTTCTTTTTATATTCAAAATTCCTCGAAACCGCCCTCAAATCGTCAGACATTCTATCAACTGCCGGTTTATACACACCGCGCGACTGCTCTACTATACCCGCAAAAGTATCATTGTGGTGGGGGTTTTGTTGATTGACAGTTTACATATACCTCGTAGCATCTTCAACTAATTTACCTGTTATTTTGTCCCCCTGCCTGCCCTGAGCGGAGTCGAATGGGCCTGCACCGAGCTTGTTTTTCCTGAGCTTGTCGAAGGGGTTTACCCATCGAAAGGCCTTTCCACTTTTCCTTGACTATTCCCAGTAAAAGGATATAATGTTGGTCACCTTTCCAGGGTGGGGCAAAAGGCAATGAAAGAGCGTTATGACCCAGGAAAATCTGCCATCTATAGTGATGAATAGTATTACTGTGGTACTGTTATCGATGATCTATGGTTGCTCTCAACCTACGCCGACAAAGACAGCCATGGTAAATGATATTAAGCTTGGTATGCAGATATTTGAAGTTCGTGATATTCACAATAAAGACCTCACTCCAATTGCTTTTGAATCTCGGCAAGGTTACGATTTAGCTCAATATCGTGGCTGGTTCAGCGATGGCACAAAAGTTAAGATTTGGCCCTGTCCTATATGTCGCGAGCAAGATACATACCCCTTATCCCCCTATAAGTTGACCTTCGAACTTTACCCACAAATTACAAAGATTCAGTGTCAATATATCGTCGCTAAAAACAACATCACTGATCCTAACGAGGTGGCTAATCTATATTCGGCTGTAGGTTTGCGTCCAAGCAGATTGATTCAAGTGGTACTAGACGAAGCTGAGTTACAACGACAAACAATACATCGCGCATCTATTCAACAAACAGAAGCGATCGACAGAAATACTGGCGCGATGATGCGGGAAATGGAGCAGATTAAGTTCAACCAACAGATGCAATGGCATCAACAGCAAATGCAACTCAACAATCGGCCTTAGCATCTCAACAAATTCTCTTTTTTAGGAGAAATGGGGAAAGATAACTTAATCACTTGTTCATCTTAAGGGAAGCATTATAAGAAAAGGATAATTAGATGGGTGACTCTAAATGGTACACATCCAGTAAGGTGAATACTTGGAAGCAAATCCTAAATCTATATGCCCAAAAATATGGCAAACAAAAAAGGGGAAAAACCAGATGGATATTTCGTGGAGAAAGAGTATCGGATAAACTACAGACCGTATTAGAAAAAAAATTCAAACTAAACGGCATAAAAACCAAAGTTATAAAATACAAATATGAAATAGATATCGTAAGAGAGTTTCAGCGAAAAGCTTCTCTCTACTTACAGCATGAGCCAGATAAAGATGACATTCTTGAGTGGCTCGCCCTGATGCAGCATCACGGTGCGTCAACACGGTTACTAGACTGGACATATTCTTTTTTCAACGCTGTTTATTTCGCATTAGCTGAAAACAAGAAAGGACTAGTGTGGTCATTCAATGCAGCAACTGTAGACGAACCCAAGAAAATAGAAATAACATTTGAAGACATACATAGATACCATGAACTCGTAGGTTACTTTAAAAAGAAGAATGATATCCTGCAAATACGTAGTCTAGGAGATAAATTAGAAGATCTTGCTATTGCCTGTTATCTTGTAGAGAAGCGAGAATCTATGATTTATGCTATTAACCCCTTCAAGCTTAATAAGCGATTAACAGTTCAGCAGGGATTGTTTCTTATTACGGGTGACATAGCAAATTCTTTTGAGGCAAATCTGAAAGAATATTTTGATAAAGTTAAGATGTCATTAAAAGATAATATTCACAGAATCGAGATTAATCCCACTACTGATGAGAGAAAAAATATTATGAGGAATTTGCGAAACATGAACATTACCAATGAAACTTTGTTCCCGGACTTAGGAGGCTTTGCAAAATCGGTTGGAGAGTGCCTTGCTTATCCAGAAGTATTCCCGCATCAGTGAATAAAAATTAACTAGGAACAGCCGCCTACATTTTTGCCTTTTGCCTTTTGCCTTTTGCCTTTTGCATTTTGATTTGAATCCCCGCCTCCGGCGGCTTCCTCATCCCCAAATCGACAATCGGCAATCGCAAATCGTAAATCCTTTTAATTAACTCCGGCCCTGTTTTTATTTTCGAGCGATGAGTCACGAGTCACGAGCGACGAATTAAAATTGCCCACCTTGCCAAAAAAAACTCGTCATTTTCTAAAATATTTTTATCCCTTACTCAATAATGACTTGCGTCATTTCCCCTAAAAATTCCCGCCGCCTAACTCCTTATTATTCCCCAAAATCCACCCTATATATAGAGGGCGGTGTTTTCCCTCAGTAGTAACTTTTACATTGGACATTGGAAATTTAATATTGGACATTTATTCAGCTCTTTGAAATCGAAATCATAGGATCGACTTTCGATCTGCGAGCATCAAGTATCGAGAATCGTTGCAACTCCTTGTGATACAAATACTTAGTGCCTTCGCGTCTTCGTGGCAGGGCCGTTTTTACTTTAAAAATGGGTGCGAAAAAGGAACAAAAAAGCACATAAAGGGACAAAAAGGTAACGAAACGGGACCAAACGGGTTAAAAAGGCACAAGAGGGTAACAAAATGGAACAAAAACGCACAAAAAGGAAAAATCCGGAACGGCTTTTCAGAAGGATAGATATTCGTTTGCTTTTTTTAATCTAATGTTTGGTTTTCCAATGTCAGCAATGGTTTGGATTTTGGAGGATTTTCTTTGTTCGAGGATGTGGTCAACGGATATTTGGCCGAGGCCGGGGACACGCAAAAGCTCATCTCGCGAGGCGTTATTTATATTGACCGGGAAATACTGCGGATTGCGTTTGGCCCATGACTCTTTCGGGTCGGTATCGAGAGGGAGGTTACCGGATTGGTCGAATGTGATTTCCGATTCTGAGAAGCCGTATTTTCGCAGGAGAAAATCGACCTGATATAAGCGATGTTCACGCATAAAAATAGTATTTCGTATATCGTAGTTCGTATTTAGTATTTCGGTCGAATGGCGAGTAAACAGGTTGGAATCGGGATTATCGAGTTGCTGATATGCGCTGAAGTAGATTCTGCGGAGGTGGAGGCGTTTATAAAGGCCCCACATATATTTGATAATCTCGGAATCAGTCTCGTCTGCTGCGCCCACGATAAACTGCGTGGTCTGCTTGACCCGATGGTATTTGCTGCCTCGTTCGGTTAATCGGCTGATGAATTTAATGGGTTCGACGATATCTTCCAGAAATCGTTTTTTGCCGGATAGTTTCGCGAGATATTTTGCGCCGGGGGTTTCGATATTGAGCGAGACAGCGGACGAGAGTTTTACGGCTTCCTCGATAGCGTTTGCGCTTGCGCCGGGGATGACCTTGAGGTGGATATAGCCGCGGAAGCTTCGGCGATAGCGGAGGATTTTGGCGATTCGATTGAGACGTTCCATAGTGGCGTCGGGGGTGCCGAGGACGCCTGAGCTTAGAAATAAGCCGAAGACCTCGCCGCGATTGAAGTAATCGAGAAAGGTGTTTACTGTTTCTTCCTCGTTAAGTGTGCATCGGCGGACGTCCTGATTGGCGCGCAGCGGGCAGTATTTGCAGTCGTTGGAGCAAACGTTGGAGACGAGGGTTTTAAAGAGGACGCTGGTTCCGCCATTGGGCAGGGTGACAGGATAAATCCACTTGCCCTGTTGCCCTCGCCTGCGGTGCTCGTTATCACGGGTACCGCAGGCGCAGGCCAAATCATACTGTGCATCGGCGCTTAGAATTTCCAGCTTACGCTGGGTATCCGGCGCGCTTATTATCGCGGTCATAGGACACCATCCCTGGTGAAATTTTTCCGCTTAACAAAAACATTCAGCCACAGATGACACAGATTCCACAGAGAATTTAAATAATAAACAGTGCTGCTCTGTGTCTTTTCAAAGAACAAATAATTATTTCTTTTCTTCTTTCGGCTTTGGTTCTGCTTTTGGTTCAGCTTTTTGTTCCGGTTTCGGTGCCGGCTTTGGCTCGGCCTTCGGTTCTGGTTTTGGTTCGGCCTTCGGCTGAGATTTCGCCATGTACATTTTCAGAATATCGTCCGGCGAGAGCGCCTTGTTGTAAATTCTGAAGTCGTCGATTTTGCCCGACCAGTCCGCCGTTGGAGATACCCTGCCTCCGAGCATAAAGCCGGTAATTTTCGGTATCGGTTCCATAGTGCCGTATCTTTCAGCGACTTTGGTGCCGTTGTGATACAGTTTCAGCGAATACTCGTTGGCGTCTTTGACAAAGACGAAGAGATTCCATTTTCCGGCATAATCCTCCGCGTTAGGCGGCATCCAGTAAATGTTTTCCGCGTCATTGCCAATGTCAATAGCTTTTTCCGGGGTAGGTACAAATGCCCGGAGTTTGAGCCAGTTGGGGTCCGGGTGCGATATTCCTTCTGTCGGGGCGATACCCCATGGGCCGGGCCATTTGTCATCCGGCGGGTTAGCGGCATCCTGATTGACCCAGAAGGCGATTGACATCTGGTCTTTAACTTTTTCCCAGATAGCATCAGGTATCATTACGGTCTGCTGTGCGGTAAATTTGGCACAGCCGTTGGAATCGAACCCCTCACCCGGGGCCCATATCGCGGCGCCGCCGCCTAATTCCACTGTGGCGTCAAAACCGTTGCCGCTTGAGTCCTTCGCGGTAGTTCCGTCTTTTTCCTCGAATTTCCACCATCCGATGGGTTCTACGGCCTTTACGCAGGCCGGTGCCAAAATTAGTAAAATTGTTGTTAGTACGATAGCATTGCGCATATCAACCTTTCCTTTCCCGGCATGTAAGCCGATTGGCGCATTATACTATTTTGCCGTTTCAAATCCAGTCCCAGCAGTGTGTTTTAATTGACTGCGAAAGACTTTTTGGCTATCATAACTGTTTTCGTCAGTATGACCCGCTTAATGAGGCAAGTGATGGCGGTTTTCACGATTAAAGTGCTCTGTAACGAGCGCAGAGTAAAGGGGTTATGAGCAATTATATAGTATTAGTAAAACAGGTCCCGGACGTATCGCAAATCACGGACAATGCGTTCGACCCCGAAACAGGGACGCTGATACGAACGCGCCTGGCGAGCGTCATCAATGAGCTTGATACGCAGGCACTTGCGTTTGCGAATCGTATGCGGCAGCTTTCGGGCGATGAGGGGGCGAAAATTATCGCTTTGACGATGGGGCCGCCGATGGCTGAGGAGGTGCTTCGGTATTCACTGAGCAGGTGCGCAGATACGGTGGTTTTGCTTACCGACCGCGCTCTGGGCGGGGCCGATACGGTTGCTACCGCCAACCCGCTTGCCTGTTCCATAAAGAAAATTGCCAGAGAGATATTTGCCGGCGACGAGAATTATTTTGTTGTTTCGGGTATGCAGTCAGTGGATGGGGACACTGCGCAGGTGCCGCCGCAGATTGCCGAGGAACTGGGGATTTCCTGCATCGCTTACGCGACCAACTGTGAATACCGCAACGGGCGATTCGAGTTTACACGAATTATAAGCGGCGGAAGTCAGACGGTCGCTCCAAAACGACTGCCGGTGGTAATAACTGTCGCCAAATATGAATACCCGCTTTTCGCTTCTTTTTCAGCTGCAAGATGCGCGAGCAGGACAAAGGTTATCACGTGGGGTGCTTCGGATATCAACAACGCGACACTGATTGGGGCGAAGGGCTCCAAGACGTGGGTGATACGGGTATTCCCGCCCGGCAAAACAAACAGGAAATGCAAACAGTTATCCGACGCGAAACAGTTAGCGGAAGTAATAGTTGAAAGTGTCAAGTTGTCGGCGGGTACGGCGGGCGCCGACAAGCAGGCGGCGAAATACGTTTTGCCAGCGAAGAGAAAAAGCCTGCTGGATAGAACTTTCGAGGGGACCGCCAAGGAGAACGGGGATTACAAAATTTTGACCGACAAGCTGCGCGAGCTTGGTATAAGCGACGCGGCTGGTATTGACGAACAAACGAAGGAAAAGATTATCGCATCGGCGGGCGAGCATTTTCACAAGAATGCGCTTGAAGATATGCTGCTGGGTTTGCGTGCCGTCGAGCCGAGCTACAAAGGTGAGGTATGGGTTGTCGCGGAGCATCGCGACGGCGTGATTCACCCCGCCACTTTTGAGCTTATCGGCAAGGCCAGAGATCTGGCAGGCTCGGTGGAGACGAACGTGGGCGTGGTAATAGCGGGACATAACCTGCAGTCAATGGCCGGCGAGCTCATTGCCGGAGGCGCGGACAACGTATATGCGATAGACGACCCGCTTTTGGCGGAATTTGACCCGAGTGCGCATCGCAAGGTAATAGCCGACGCGGTGAGCAAATACTGGCCTCAGATTGTTTTATACGGGGCGACCCCGCAGGGCAGGGTGCTTGCGCCGTTAATTTCATACAGAGTGGGTTGCGGCCTGACCGCAGACTGCACGGGGCTTGATATACGCGACAGCTCCCGCAAAGAGCAGATTGCGACGCTGTTTCAGACGAGACCCGCGCTGGGCGGCAACGTTATGGCGACGATTTGCACCAAGAACTCAAAATCTCAAATGGCAACCGCAAGGCCCGGCGTGATGAAACGATTGCCAGCCGATGAGACCAGAAAAGGGAACATCATCAATCATAAAGTAAATGTCACGCGGGATGATATTTCGCTGGAAGTCATTAAAACGGAGCTTGGGGCGGGCAAGGTCAATTTCGACGCGGAGGTAATTGTCAGCGGGGGTAAGGGAATGAAATATCGCGACAATTATGAGCAACTGCTCAACTCGCTTTGTGGCGCTATTGGGACGAGATTGAATGTCCCCGTGGAAAGCGGCGCATCACGCGCAGCGGTGGAGCAGGGCTTTGCGGAAAGGATTCACCAGGTAGGCCAGACCGGGACGGCCGTTGGGCCTAAGCTTTATGTGGCGGTAGGAATATCCGGCGCGATTCAGCATATGATTGGAGTTGCGAATACCGAGACAATCGTGGCGATTAACAGTGACCATAACGCCCCGATTTTCAGACAATGCGATTACTACATCGTGGGCACGGCTGAAAAGATAGTGCCCGAGCTGGTCGCTGCATTACAGGAGCGTTCGTAGTGGCAAACGACAGTGATTTTGGCAAGGTTGAAGTTTTGATAGTCGGCGGCGGGCCAGCGGGATTGGCGTGCGCGATTCAGTTGAAGGTTCTCAGGCCGCAGATTGAGATTTGCGTTATCGAGAAGGGAGCGGAGTTGGGCAATCATAATCTGTCCGGCGCGGTCCTCGAAAAAGAGCCGCTCCATACGCTGCTCGATGCCGCATCGCCCGGCTGGCAGGACAGCGGCCAAGCAAAGGATGTGCTGGCAAATAAGATTGATAAGGATGATATCCTTTTCCTGCTTGGTAAAAAATTCGGCTTCAATATACATTTCGCGATTGCCTTAGCGAAGATTTTCGGGCTGGGCTTCGGTCAGTTGACACATACGGGCGATTACACGGTTTCAATCAGCAAGCTCACCAAATGGCTGGGGCAAATCGCGAAAAATCTCGGCGTCGAGGTGCTTTGCGGTTTCGCCGCGTCGGATATTATCGTTGATGATAACGGAGCATCGGCGGTCAAACTCGTTGACCAGGGACTCAATAAAGAAAGACACAAACAGCCCAATTATCTCGAAGGCGAAACCATCGAGGCGGAATACATCGTGCTGGCGGAGGGCTGCGACGGGCTTTTGACGGAGAAGTTCGTCGAAAAGGCGGGGCTGAAAAGAAGGGCCAATCAGCTTTACTCGGTGGGTGTAAAAGAGCTTATTAAGGTTTCGCCTGAGCAATACGCGGCGTTTACCGCCAATAGAGTTGTTCATGCGATGGGTTATCCGATTTGGACGCCTGTCATCGGGCCGGGGATGTTCGGCGGCGGAATCGTTTATTCGCTCCATACCGAACATCTGGCGGTCGGGATGATTGTCGGGGCCGACTGGAAATATTATGATTTTAATCCGCAGGATGCGTTGACCCTTTTCAAGCAGCACAGCAGGGTGAAAAAATATATCGAGGGCGGCACGGTTGTCGAGGCGGGGGCGAAGATGATTCCGGAAGGCGGCTGGAACGCGATTCCTCGCGACCCAATCAACGGCGCTATCGGCAAGGGCAACGTGATTATACTGGGCGATTCCGCGGGTTTTGTGAATATGCTCAAAATCAAGGGGCTGCACAACGCCATTGATTCGGGGATGATGGCGGCAAAGGCGATAACAGAAACAATCGATAATCCGCGTGAGTCGGCGGTTCTTTATACCGATTTGCTTTTGAAATCCAATGTGGCCAGGGAAATGAAGCGTGCCGCCAATTTCAGGCAGACGGTGGCGAGGTTCGGGCCGCTGCAGGGTATGCCTTTGTCGGTTTTGGGGACACTTCTGCCCGCGTTCAATGTCGAGAAGGATTATGAGGCGATGACAGTTTTGCCGTATCGACTTAAACCAAGTCAACATTTTGATAAGGACACGTTTACAGCTGTCGCAGCGACCCATCACCGCGAGGAGCAACCGTCGCATCTAACGATTGTTGACAGCAATATATGCCAGGAAAAGTGCATACCGAAATTCGTCGCTCCCTGTGTTACGTTTTGCCCTGCGGGGGTATATGAATCGATTCAGGGCGAGGTAAAGCCCGCGAACCCATCGAACTGCCTGCACTGCAAGACCTGCCAGAGAAAATGTCCCTTCGACAATATCCGTTGGACTGTCCCCGAAGGCACAGGCGGCCCGCGGTACAAGAGAATGTAAACGACTCCAGACCCCAGACACCGGACTCCAGAGGCCGGACATAAGTCATTTATGATTTATAATTTGTGATTTATGATTTTATATTCGGAAAACTGTTTAGGGATAGATTCCTCGACTCCCCTTCGCAAAGCTCAGGGTCGCTCGGAATGACATTTGAGATCTTTTGTTCAGAATTCGCTCGAATCGAGAAATCAAGCCTCGGATTGTTCATATTTTTGGCCGGTCAAGCCGGGGAAAACATTCTGCAATGCCTTATCGAAACTGGTCGCGTAAATAATGCAAATCGAATAGGTAATGGCCCAGTGCTGTTTGAAAATGTAGTGGCTGATTACGAAGACAGCAAGAACAGATATTAATCCGAATATAATCTGAGCAGGTGTTGCCTCGCGGTCGCTGAGACATTCTTCGTCGACAATCTTTAGGGAAACGGCAAAGAGCAGCGATGCGGCGCTGAGTATGTTCCATATAGGGAAAATTAGCAGCCAGTCGGTCGTAAGAGTGTTTTTTAAGGTATATATGGCTGCGATAGTGCCGGTGGCCAGATTTGTCATCACAGCAAAGGCCACCATTACCCACTTTTCGAATACTGTTTCCTGTCTGCTAGTAAATACAGGCAGGCAGCACAGGAATAGAACTATGACAGGCAATGCGAGTATTATAAAAACCGGCCATGCATTGGTTTGAATGGCCTGTGCAACCAAGGTTTCAATGGAGCTGCGTATCCGGCTGTCGGCTATGCAAAGTATAATCAGTGTTACAGCCATAAGAAACACTGACAGTTTATCGTATATGGGGACAAGAAACCCAAAACACTCTTTAAACAGCTTTGTCAGCTCTTCTTCGGCATCCTCCTGTCTAAAGCCGGAACCCATCTCCCATGCCGGAGTATACGGTTTTTCGGGCTGGTCGGGCATTGTCTCTTTGTTTGGACTGATTGCGGGCCTGCCTTTGGTTGAAGCAGGAACGGTTAAGAGGTGAGCGCACTTTGGGCATTTGCCTTTTTTGCCCACTCCATCGTCTTTGGCCAGAATCCGCTGGCCGCAGTATATGCACTTGAACTTTATCACGGTTGGACCTCGGACGATTGTTCGTATTTTTGGCCGGTTAGTCCGGGGAAGACACTCTGCAATCCCCTGTCGAAGCTGGTCGTGTAAATGATGCAAATCGAGTAAGTGACGGCCCAGTGCAGCTTGAAGACGTTATTGCAGATGTAGAAAATTATAAGGGTAGCAATCAATCCGAGGATGACCTGCGGAATGGTCGCGTCGCGGTCGCTGATTTGGTTTTCATCGAAGAGGTTAACGTATTGCATGATAATTATCAGGATGCTGTTGATTATGTTCCATGCGGGGAAGATGAGAAGCCAGCCCTGACATTCTTTAATCATATAAAAGCCGGCGATGAAACCGGTGGCCGCGTTTATCGTTATGGCGAACAGCAGCATAATCGCTTTTTCGATATCTGTCTTTTTCCGCGGCGTGAAAACGTGATACAGGCACAGGAACATTGCGAGCATAAAGAGCCCCACGTAGATATATCGCCGCCAGATATCCAGGCGCATCGTAAAGGCGATTAAATCGTCTTGCAACCTGCTGCTTGTGAAATAGAGAATGGCGAATATCGCCGCCATCAAAAACAGCGAAAGCTCGTTATAGTTGGGGATAAAAAAGCCGAGCTTCTCTTCGTATAAGTCCGTCATATCCCAGTCAGAATCGGGCGACGGGAACTCCACTGTGACAGGAGGGGCCTTGCCGTCTTCGGGAATTTGCACCTTTGGATGTGGAACTGTGAGGGGCTCAAGTGTCAGAGGCGGTATATTGATGTCGGCTTTGAATGCCTGCGGGACATAGATGGTATGCCGGCACGTCGGGCAATAACCTTTCTTGCCCCGGCCATCCTCGTTCGCCAGTATCCTCTGCCCGCAATATACGCACTTGAAACGTATCACGGCTTAATCTTGCCTCCCGACAATTTTTTGCCACGAAGTCACTAAGGTGCTAAGTTTTTTACTTATTTTGTTCTTCGTGTCTTTGTGCCTTAGTGGCTAATCAGTAATCCACAAACACAATATCTTCCGGTATCGCAACCACGTCCCTGCGTTTGGGGCCTAAGAGCTTTCTTATCTCGGTCGAGTGTTTGCCCGCTAATGTTTCAAGCTCTGCGCTGCTGAAATTCGTTACGGCCTTCGCCTTGTCGTTGAGCCAGATGCAATCGCCCGCCTCGAATGTCCCTTCGACAGATTTTATGCCGCTGGGAAGCAGGCTCTTTTTATTTTTTACCGCCCGGATTGCTCCGTCGTCGATAGTAATCACGCCGGTTGGTGAGCTGTTCAATATCCATCTTTCGCGGTTGCTTAGTTTTCGTTTGGGCAGGAATAATGTGCCGATTGTCTCGCCCGCGATTATTTTCTCGATGACGTTTTCGGTTTTGCCGTTGGCAAGGACGATTCGGCATCCGGCGTTTGCGGCGACTTTTGCGGCCTCGATTTTGGTCTTCATTCCGCCCGTGCTGAACTTGCTGCCCTTTTGTCCTGCGCTTTTGATTATTTCATCAGTGATTTCAAAGACCGTATCTATCGGCTTAGCATCTGCGTATTTCTTCGGGTCCTTGTCATACAGGGCGTCGATGTCGGTGAGGATGACAAGCAAGTCCGCGTCGATTTTGCTCGCGACAAGCGCGCTTAGCCGGTCATTATCGCCAAACGCCGTGCCAATTTCAGCGGTTGAGATACTGTCGTTTTCGTTTAAGACAGGCACAACGCCAAGTTTTAAAAGCGTCTCAATAGAGTTTTGCAGGTTCAGGTAGGTCTTTCGGTTATTAAGCACCTCGGCGGTCAAAAGCACCTGAGCGACTGTAACGCCGAACTGCTCGAATGCCTTTCGATATTCCGCCATTAACATTGGTTGCCCTATGGCAGCGCAGGCCTGACGCATCCTGACATCGCCGGGTTTGTTTGAGAGCTTCAATTGTCCCGCACCCATCCCGATAGCGCCGCTGGTTACAATTACCACTTGCTTACCCATCTTCAGCAGTGAATTTACCTGCCCGGCCATTAAACCCACATACCCGGCGTCGAGACTGTCATCTTTCGACAGGATGTTGGTGCCGATTTTGATTACTACACGTTTTGCCTTATCGAAATTCCTCATTTTTAACTGCACTTATTGTAACCACAGATTACACAGATTTCACGGAATTTTTTAAAAGAAAGACAATCTGTCATTCCGAGCGGAGTCTCCGCCTTTTGCGAGACCTCGTCAAACGGCAATCCGTTTGACGAGGAGGAATCTATTTTAACAGGCCCCTCCGCTTCGGTCGGGGTGACGTATTTTGATGGGCGGGGCTTGCTCCGTCCATTCTAAGGTGTATAATCATTGCAGGAGACAAAAATGAATAAACAAATAAAAAAGGCCGTATCGGTATTTGCTGTTTATAGTGTATTAGTATTTTCTGCCGTTGCTGTTGCGCAAGGGGATATGAACTCAACGAGTCCGGAGGTCAATACAGGACCGATGATCTATCGTGATTTGCCTTATGTTACCGGCGGGCATGAGAGGCAAAAGCTGGATTTGTATCTGCCGAAGGCGGAAGGAAAGCTGCCGCTGATTATCAGGATTCATGGCGGCGCCTGGCTTGGGGGCAGTAAGGAGAGTGAAGGGCCGGCCGATTTTATCCGTAACGGCTATGCAGTGGCGAGGATTAATTACCGCCTGAGTCAGCACGCGATATTTCCAGCCCAGATAGAGGACTGCAAGGCGGCGGTGCGCTATCTGCGAGCTAATGTGCA
>JBFZBL010000294.1:0-2467 GCA_041308485.1 Phycisphaerae bacterium
CATCGCTTCAATCCAGCACATACCTGGCCTGTCCGCACTGCGCGGGTAGCGGCTACGTTAAGAGTCACGAATCTTCCGCGATTGAGCTTATCCGGCTGCTTCATCTGGCCGCTTCTAAAGAGCTGGTCAAAAAGGTGGAGCTTTTCGTCTCGCCGGACGTGGCGGATTACCTGCAGAACGAAAGAAGGACCGCCATTGCAAATATCGAGCAGGCCAGCAGCAAGAAAGTCATTATCCATTCCTCGCCACAGTACGCAGGCGAACGCTCCGAAATCGTCTGCTACAACGACAGGGGAAGCGTCGTCAAACTGTAAAGCTCCCACATAACGGGGTACTACGGTAAATCTTGACGGCTGATGGCGTTTCAGGGATACTAATAGGCTGGCTGGACTTTTAATGGTGGATAAAATGAAATTTGACCTTGAATACGCAAAGCAGGTAATTGAAAGCGAGAGTAAGGCCATAAAAGGCCTGGCCCAGATGCTGGATAAGGATTTTGCGCGTGCGGCGGAAATGATTTACGGCTGCGCCGGCTCAGCGATAGTCAGCGGAATCGGCAAGGCCGGCATAATAGGCCAGAAAATCAGCGCGACGCTGGCCTCCACGGGCACGCCGAGCCATTTCCTGCACCCTGCCGAAGCGGTCCACGGCGACCTCGGAAGACTGCGGAAAGAAGATATAGTTCTGGTCCTCAGCTACGGCGGCGAAACCGACGAAATACTCCGCCTGATTAACCTCGTCAAGCAGGCGCAAATCCCGCTCATCTCCATAACCGGCGAAAAGGATTCCACCCTCGCCAAATACAGCGACGTCGTCCTCAGCATGGGCAAGCTCAACGAGGCCTGCCCGCTGGGCGTCGCGCCGAGCGTCTCAACAACCTGCATGCTCGCGCTGGGTGATGCCCTTGCGCTTACGGTGATGAAGGCCCGCAACTTCAGCGTTGAGAATTTCGCGCGGTTCCACCCGGGCGGCTCACTGGGCACAAAATTAATGACCGTCGAGCAGTCGATGATTTTCAAGCCCGGCGAAAAACTGCCGCTGGCCTCTCCTTCGGAATCAATCGGGACAATTCTCAAAAAAACCTTCGACGTTAAACGCCATGGCGCAATAATGATAGTCGATAAGCAGGGCAAACTCGCCGGGATAATCACCGATGGGGACATTCGCCGGCTGCTGACAAAAGAAGGCCCCGCCGGCTTCGATATGAAGGCCTCCGAAGTTATGACTAAAAACTGCAAAAAAGTCCGGCTCGACGACCTCGCCGCGGAAGCGACAGCTATTTTCCACAAGCACAGAATCGACGAGCTGCCCGTCGTGGACGCCGATGACAAGCCGGTCGGGCTTATCGACGTGCAGGATATTGTGACAATCAAAGTGGTCGGGTGAGCCCAGTTAGAAAAAATCGTTATGAAGAACTTTCCAATAAACAGCAGATTTCTAACGGGGTGAGCCGTGACAAAAAAACTCGACGCGATAAAAATGCTTGCCCTCGACGTTGACGGCGTCCTTACAAACGGGACAATACTCGTCGATTCCAGAGGCCATGAGACTAAATCGTTCAGCATCATCGACGGGCACGGAATCAAAATGTGGAAACGGGCGGGCCTCAAAATAGCGTTTCTGAGCGGGCGGGCCTCAGCCGCAACAAAGTATCAGGCCCGGGAGCTGGCCGTGGATTATTGTCTTAACGGCCGGCGAGACAAATTGAAGGGATTAAAAGAGCTGATTAAAATGAGCAGAACACCCGCCTCACAGATTGCTTACGTAGGTGATGATTTGCCAGACCTGCCCGTGATTAGCTGCGTGGGTTTTTCTGCGGCGGTCGCAAATGCTGTCGATGAAATCAAGCGTGCGGCCGATTACGTTACCAGGAAAAAGGGCGGCCAAGGCGCCGTACGCGAAATTATAGAGTATATTCTCAAAAAAACCGGCCGTTGGGACGCAATAGTAAAAAAATATAATCCCGTGAAAGAATAAAAAATAAAATGAGGCTGTATTCACGAAGTTTCACAATCTGGCTTGTTTCGTTTCTGGCGGTACTGGTCGTCTATTTTATTTACAACCGGCTCAGCAGAACCCAGCCTATACCAGCGGATATAATTACGACACCTGCCGCGCAGCTCGCCGACGTCTGCGATTCAACCGGCAACGTCGGAAAAGTGGGCGAGGTGGGCGTAAGCACCGTTAAAAACGCCCTTTATGCCCTGCCCAACGGCAAGGGACAATTCGGATTCCAGGATCTTCTTCACCAGGACGGCAACGACTGGGAAATTGAAAAACCATATTTGAATATCTACCGCCGAAACTTCACCTGCGAGATAACAGGCGAGCGGGCAAAGGTCACCGTTGAAGTGGCTGGAGGCAAAGCAACACCCAAACAGGGAATACTCATGGGCCGCGTCATCATCAGAATCTGGCCCCGGCTCACAGATGAACCTAACGAAACGACCGTCTATCTCAATGACAT
>JBFZBL010000295.1:0-5021 GCA_041308485.1 Phycisphaerae bacterium
TGCTGTCGAGTCGCGTGCCGCGACCTATTTTCGTGTTCTGGCCGATTTTGCATCCAGCGGCGATAATAGTATCATCGCCGATTTCGACACCGTCTTCAATAACAACACAGGCGCCAATCGATACGTTTTTGCCCATTTTGACGCCAGCGGCAACCTTGGCGGTCGAGTCCACGCCCGGCACGACAGGCCGAAGCTTCGGTGCAAAAATCTTCAACGCATCAATCAGGGCTGCATTGACATTCTTCACAAGCAACTGGGGCTGCGAAAACCCTTCTATTGCCTTATTGACTATCGCGGCGCCGCAACGGGACTTTTTAAGCTCAACGAGATGTTTTTCGTCCGCCAGAAAAGTCAGCGTGGCCTCCTCGGCGGAACCGACAGGCCCAACCGAACGAATAACACCTGCCCCGTCGCCGATTAACTCGGCCCCAAGTCGATTAGCCAGCTCTTTGACTGTTAGTTCCATAATGTTTTCTTATTGCGGTGATTCTCATATCGAATTCGAATCAACCTTCGCCATAACCGCTTCAGTAATATCCTCGCAACCGGCGTTATACAAGACCTTGTATGTGCTTATAGTCAGCGCCAGGTCATTTGAGCTGGAAGCCGGAAGGTCCGGATCACTTTTTTCGAGCACAAGGTCAAATCCTTTCTCCTTGGCGACTGCCGCGGTGGCCTTGACGACATCTTTGAAAAGCTGCTCAATGACGGCCTGCTCGCGCATATCCATCTGGCGCTTGAAGTACTCCTGCTTTGCCTGCAAACTCCCCTGTTTATCGAACAAATCCTTCATACCGGATAAATAATCCGCGCTGCCGGGTTTCAGCATTTTCAGCCTGCTCTTGCTGGCGTCTATATCTTTAGACAAACTCTCAAGTTCCGCTTCGAGCTTATCCCGCTCAGCCGACATTTCCTGTTTGTATTTCACGTTGCGCTTGCAGTCCTGAAATATCTTGCGAACACTGACGACGCCTATTTTGAGACACTTATTATCAGCGGCCCCGGCGTTGATAATGAAACCTGACATTAATATTACAAGAACCATAACAACGATTGACTTAAGCTTCATAATTTTCCCTTTCTCATTGATTATTACGCTGTTCGAACATTTCAGGCGATACCGATAAACTATCAATTATCAACAATCGATTATCAATCCTTATGCGGCGGATATTCTACGAAAAAACAAAGTATTCCGCAAACCCCCCTGCCCCAATAAATTGAACATCAGAACAAGGTCCCTGCGGAGAAACTGAAGGCCTGTGTATCATCGCCGTCGTTCTTCTTAAGGGGCATCGCAATTTCAAACCGCATAGGAACAGGCCCGAACCACTGCGGTATCATTATCTGAATACCGGTGCCCACGCCAGCGCGGTAGCCGCCGGTATCGATTGCGCCGCTGTCAACGAATAACAATAACGATATGCTGTCGCCTATGAGCGGAACCGTAGCTTCAGCGTTTGCGATGAATATCCAGTCGCTGCCGATCGGGTCATCTCGTTCTGGATTATTAACGTCGGTCTGAAGGCCCCTTGTGCTTACTCCGCGATACTCAAAACCGCGGATACCATAGGTGCCGCTGCCGCCGGCGTAGAACTTCTCAAAGGGCGGCGCACTGCTTACAGTGGTCGCCCCTAAAATTTTAGTCGCCAAAACAGTCTTCCGCTCGGCTAAATCCTCATAAAGAGTGAAATATCTTCTATAAGTACCGCTTAGAATACCAAAAGTATGATCGCCTGTAACCTGTTCATAAGAAAAATCGAAATTATGCCCTTTTGTGGGAGTAAACCTGCTGTCGGTAAGGTCCCTGCCGGCACCAATCCGGACACCGGCAAGCAAATTATTGCCGGCAACGTCTTTGATTTCTTTTGGCGCATCGTGGTCAATACTTTGGACATCGACGTTTTCTACGCGTAACCCGATACTATGACGCCACTTGTCCCTAAAACGCCTCCCCAAACCTATAAATCCTTTCGTTCTGTCCTCATCGTATGATTCCCGCCATCTTTCCCAGCTGGAGCCGGCCAAATCCAAACTGACGGGTTTGTCGTTGAGGTAAGGCTCGGTAAAACTGACGGAATATGAGCTCACTTCAGTACCCGGCTGCAGAGCCATTCGCAGGGTTTGCCCGCCCCCCTTCAAGGATTTTCCTGTGATAAAATCTGCGAAACTTTTGGGTTTGTCGCTAATGTCCAAATTTCTCTGTTCATAGGTCAGCTGGCCCATAACGCCGCTGTCGCTGGACACGCCGGCGCCCAGCATAACCATACCCGTTTTGCCCTCAATGATGCTGACCTGGGCGTCCTTTTGGCCGGGGGTTGAACCGGACGGCGTAATCGTCGCGCCATCGCGTTCGGTAATCAGAGTCTGCTGGAGGTTTCTTTCAAGTTCGCCTTTACCGTCCCCCCGGGCAACATCACCGTTATACCATTTGCCCGGCTGGAAATCATACTCGTCGAGTATGCGCCGAACAACCTTGTCCTTGGTCTGCTCGTTGCCGGTGATTGTTACCTGGCCTATGCGAAAACGGCCGCCTTCTTTGACCGTATATTCGATATCCACCGTTTTGTCTGAAACAAACTTGATACCACGCTCGACCTTCGCGTCAATAAAGCCGGTTTCTCTGTAGAGTTTGAGAATCTGCTTGGTATCGGTTTCGGCCTTTTGCTCGTTATAGGTCTGGCCGTTCAGCAACGTCAATTGCTCATACAGCTTCTTGCTGTCGTACTGCTCGCTGCCGGCAAAAATGGTGTTTGCAACCGAATAAGCTATGCCTTCCTCAATGACAAAACTGATGCGGATTTTGCTCTTGTCGGCGTTGAATTCCCGCCGGACCTCGATTCTGGCGTTAAGGAAACCCTTTCTCTGATATGTCTTCTGGAGCTTCGAAACGTCCTCGTTAAGCTCCTCTTCGTTGTAGTATTTCTTGAACAATATCCAGTTGCGCGTGCGGGCCTTGATGGTCTTTTTCAGCTCGCCCGATTTAAGGAATTTATTGCCGACAAACTTGACCGCGTCTATTTTTACCCTCGGGCCTTCCTCGACAATATAAACCATTTTGCCGGCGGATAATTTAGTGTTATCAAGCGTTACATCGGCGTACGGGAAGCCGCTCTGACGGTAGAACTCAATGATAGTGGTCGCGTAGGTATGGGCAAGGACCGGGTCAAGATAGTCGCCGACCTTAAAGCCGAGCTTTTCCTGCAGCTTTTTACTCTTGAACGTCTTATTTCCGACGAAATCAATTGACCTTATGAGATTTCTTTCGACCACGACAAAGGTCAGTTCGATACCGCCGTCAACCGTTTTTGTGTTGTAATAGCAGTATTCGACGCCTTTGATTTCGGCTATTCGCTTCACATCCTCCGCTACGACGACCGCATTGAATATGTCGCCCTGCCTTGTGCGGACTTTCGCGAGGACCTCGGAGATCTTTACGCTGACGCTGCCTTCCACACGAATGGAAGAAACGACCCGATTGGAATCATTAACGTCCGCCGTAATGGCTTGGCCATCCCTAACAGGAGGCGAAACATTTCCATTAGGCGGGGCAACCGAGAACGCCTGCTGCGCGAAAACAGACAGACAGGCCGCAAACACAAAAACATTACACCGGCTTGCTTTCACTTTTGCCTTTCAATTTTAGCCCGTGAGATAACCAGCTCACGGACTTGCCTTTAATTGCCCGTTTTATCTCACGGGCTGAATCAAAACGGCGTTTCTTCGCTGGATGGCCCCTGCTGCAAAGCCGTGGACGGCTCATCCACAAACGAAGCTGCATTTCCAAACCGCGTGAATTTATCCAGGAACGTAAGGTCAGCTGTCCCCGTCGGACCATTTCTCTGCTTGGCGATTATCACATTGGCGATATTGTTCGGCTCGTACTCCTTTTCTCCGCTGTGATAATAATCCTCGCGATGCAGCAGCATAACAACGTCGGCGTCCTGCTCGATACTCCCGCTTTCACGCAGGTCGCTCATTTTCGGCAGATGCCCCTCGCGCCCCTCGGGTGAACGGTTCAGCTGACTAAGCACCACAACGGGTATATTCAATTCGCGGGCAAGGGCCTTGAGATAACGGGATATGGTCGTGATTTCCTGCTGGCGGGACTCGACACGAGAACTGCCAAGCTGCATCAGCTGCAGGTAATCGACGAATATGCATTTTATGTCATACTGACTTTTCAGACGTCTTGCCTTGGCCCGCAGTTCCAGAGGCGTCAGCGTCGAGGTGTCATCAATAAATATAGGGGCGGCGGAAAGTATGCCGCAGGCATCGACAAGCCGGCGATAATGCTCCGTGGACAACATTCCCTTTCGCACAAGTTGTGATTCAACCTGGCTCACACTGCACAGGAACCGCTCGGCCAGCTGCTGCTGACCCATTTCCAATGAGAAAATGGCAACAGGCGTCTTCTCGACTACACCTATATTTTCCGCGATGTTAAGCGCAAGGGCGGTTTTGCCCATACTCGGTCTGCCGGCGATTATAATCATTTCGCCGTTTTGCAGACCGCAGGTCATTTGATCCAGCGCCATAAAACCCGTAGCCAGTCCCGTTATGTGCTTGCCATCGCGTTTTTCGATAAGCTCGTAGGCGTGAGTAACAAGGTCTTTTATATTTATCGCCTGGCCTGTGGTGCGTTTGTCGGTAATAGCGAAGATTCGGCTCTCTGCCTCGTCTAATTTCTGGTTCGATTCGCCGGTCGGGTCGTAGGCGTCATTCAGAATTTCAGTCGCGGTTTGAATCAGCTCTCGCTGCAATTGCTTGTCTTTTATGATTCCCGCGTAATAGGCGACATTGGCAGAACTTGGAACCGAATTGGCGAGTTTGCCTAAGTATTCCACGCCGCCAACCTGTTCGAGTTGTTTGCGGCCTTCAAGCTCATTACGCAGCAGGACACCGTCTATACCAACGCCCCTGTTTTTTTCGTAAAGGGCAATTACCGCGTCGTAAATAAGCTGGTGCTCAACCCGGTAAAAAGAATCCCTGCTGAGCATCTCTACCACCTGGCCTATGCA
>JBFZBL010000296.1:0-16702 GCA_041308485.1 Phycisphaerae bacterium
CGAGTGAAGGGTTGGGATTTTGTTTGAGCTTATCGAGCGCCTTGTTGTAGACGTCTTTTGCTTTGCCTATCTGGGTGGCTATGTCCTGCTGACTGACAGTGCCGAAACGGAACTGGATTTCCGTTCGCATGATTTCAGCGCTCTTGATGAGGGCCAACGCGGCGACGGCGTCATTGGTGGCGGTTTTGGCTATACCGTCAAGTCCGTCCGTAAGATTTAAAAGGGTGAAGGCGTTGTCTTCGCCCTTCGTTTGTCTCTGGGCGATATACGCCTTTTGCTGCGGCAGTTGCGACAGCAGCGTGGTCAAATCACCTTGTTCGCGCGTAACCACCACCGTCTTTTGATAGCGTTGGTAGAAAAACGAGGCGAGTACGAGAACGACAACAACTGTAACATAGATTATCATTCTGAGGTTCTGGTGGGCCCATGTCGGCAGGTTGGCAAGCCACAGGGCCAGCGCGTTGGTTTTCAGTTCATGGCGATGTTCGGCCTTCATTTTATTCTCCGTTCAAACAATTTTTCAACAAGTGATTACCACTGTCGGTTAAGTAGAGCAGGCATTCTACCAAAGTTCGTTTTATGTTGCAATGGTTGTGCGGCGGGTGTAAAATCAAATCTTTATGCTGAATAGGACTTCAAGGATGACAATGGTCCATAGGTTTCCGTGGCCGGGAAAAGGTGTTTTGGTTTGCGCAGTCATGTGCGCTGTTGTCGTTTGGGGGGCGAGCAGCGGGCTTCAAGCCCGTGAGAACACGGCTCCAGGCCAGGAACGTGCAGGGGCAGGCAAAGCAGCCGTCCCGCAGGGATTAGAGGGGGTTTGGGACCCTGCCAGATATATCAGCGTCGATGAGATTAAACCGGGTATGGAGGCATATTGTCTAACGGTCTATAAAGGAACGGCGGTAGAGAAATTTGGCCTCGAGGTGCTGAGTGTTGTTCGCGATTTTATGCCCGGCAGGGATGCCATATTGGTTCGCGGGACCGACGAGCGGTTTATTCACTCTGGGCCTGTCGCGGGATGCAGCGGTTCGCCTGTTTATATCGATGGCCGGCTGGCCGGGGCGCTGGCGACTGGGTGGCAATTCAGCAAAGACCCCCTGTATGGTGTTACGACGATTGCGGATATGCTTCGTGTGGGCAGCGTTGCTGATAAGGCTGGCGGAGAATCTTTGAACGATGGGCTCGGTCTTGCATTGGATTTCTCCAGACCGATTGATTTCGCGCAGGTCGAAAAGAAGATTTTGTCGCCTGTGTCTTCATCGCGTAGAGAATTAGCGGGCGCATCGGCTTTACCCTCCCCCGTAGTTGTTTCGGGGATGCCGGAGTCCGTAGCTGGTGATTTGGATGAGTCGCTGAGGCCTTTGGGATTTATGGTTGTGCCGGGCGCAGGCGGGGGCAAAGCGGCGGACGTCTGCGATATTAAGCCGGTTCCCGGCGCATGCCTGACAGTGCCGCTGGTTACGGGTGATATTACGATTGATGTTGTCGGGACTCTTACCGAGGTGAGGGGCGACGATATTTACGCCTTCGGGCATTCCTTCCTTGGTTATGGCCCGGTAGATTTACCGATGGCCATGGGCCAGGTGCATACGGTGTCGTCAAGCTTGGTGCGGTCCTTTAAGGTGGGGACATCGTTGAACGTAATAGGTGCGTTTAGAGCGGATGAGTCAACTGCCGTTCGGGGCAGAATCGGCGCTTCGGCGAGGATGATTCCCCTGACGGTGACCGTGAGCCGCTATAACGACAGTCAGCCGAGGAAATATAACTGCATGATTGCCGATAATCGTATGCTGACGCCGCGGCTGCTCCGGGCGGTCGTATCAAGCGCGGGGCTTTTGCAGGGAGAGATGCCGCCTGATAATACGGTTTCCTATAAGGGCACTATCGAAACAGAAGGCGAGGGAACTATTGTGTTTGATAATGTCTCGACGGGTGAGGGTCTCAACGAGGTGGTGCGTGACACTATGAGCCCGCTGGGTTTGCTCATGAATAATCCCTACAGGCAGGTTCGGATAAAATCAATTAACGTGGATTTGGACATACGCGGAAAGGATATTTCTTCCGCCGTATGGTCCGTCGGGTTGTCAGGCTCCCGTGTCAAACGGGGCGATAATCTGGATGTGGAGGTTGTTACGGAGTCGGTGCGGTCGCAGAAACAAAAATATAATTTCAGTTTTACCGTGCCGGATAATACCCCTGTGGGTACATATCAGCTGATTATCTGCGGCGGTTTGGAATATGAGGACTTTTTGAGAAAGGCGGTCCCGCACAGGTTTGCTCCCGAGAATATGGATACGCTGGTTGAGGTGATTAACAGGATTTTGGCGGTCGGCAGGGACCAGCTTCATTGTGTTCTGGTTTTGCCCGCGGCAGGGGTCGCGCTGGAGCAGGCGGAGCTGCCCGGGCTGCCGGCGACAAAAGCGATGGTCCTCGGCGACGCCAGGAGGGCCAATACAATGCAGGCGTTTCCCGGCTGGCTCGACAAAAGCGTCCGGACTCAAACGATAACGGTGGACAAAAAAATTATGAATGTTACGGTGGAACAGTGATTAAAAAAATAAAATCAGTTTCTGTTTTTGTGGCGTTGTTTTTTGTCATCCTGTCGGCGCCCCTTTGTCCTGCGGTAACAAGCAGGGTTGTCCGTCATGACAGCAGCAGGGAATTTCAAAAAGGCGAGACCAACGACGTCGTAATCGGCTCACGCGGGACCATACAATTGGGCAGGCGTTCGGAGGTTCTTGTTAAGCAGTTTGAAGATGTCTGGTCAATCAATAGCATCGTTTCAATAGGCGACACGCTGTACATAGGGACAAGTCCCAACGGAGGGGTTTATTCCTTCGCTGCGTCCGGGCTTAAAAAGATTTACGCGGCGAAATTGACTGAGAAGCAGCGGCCCGGGGACAGTAAAAACCGCGACCCCAATGAGCCGAACGACTCAAATGCAGTTGCGCAGGACAAGCACCTCGCAAATGAGCATATTTTCGCGATGGCGGCCGACCCGTCGGGTCGGCTCTTGGTTGGCATAAGCGGCCAGAGATGCGCACTGTGCCGGCTCGAAAGCGGCGAGCTGAAAACCATTTTTGAGCCGAACGACGCGAATTACATATTTGCGATTTCCGTCGACAAGGGCGGGGATATTTATCTTGGAACGGGGCCGAAAGGTAAAATCTACCGTGTCGATTCTTCACGAAAACGCGGCGAAGTTCTGTATGACAGCCCTGACAAGAACATACTTTCACTTGCCCAGGGACCCGATGGCTTCATTTATGCGGGCTCCGACAGCCGGGGCCTTGTTTACAGGATAAACCCGAAAACAAAAGATGCCGTGATTTTGTATGACAGTGAGCAGCAGGAAATATCGGCCCTCGTGTTCATGGGTGAGGAGTTATACGCCGCGGCTACCTCGGCCAACGCGATTGGGGCCGAGGCAAAATTTGCCGCCCAGGCCCCGCAGGCGGGTCGTCCTGAACAAAATGAAGAAGAAGGGGAAGAAGACGGGGACGGGGATTCGGACGGCGAAGGTGACGGTGGTTCGACTAAGCAAGCCGAAGGCGGGACAAAACTTCAGATTGCCAATACCAAAGAGCCGGCGGACGAGCAGCAGGCGGAACGCAAGATGCCTGCGCCGAGGCCGCCAAGACCTGCACGGGCGAGCTACATTTATAAAGTGACTAAGGATGGCTTTGTTACGGATATATTCAATGAGGCGGCGGTATTTTTCTGTCTGGCGGCGCAGGGTAAAGAGCTTTTGGTCGGAACAGGCAATAACGCCCAGCTTTTTGCCGTGGAGCCGGATTCAGAGGAAACGGCGGTTGTTTTTGAAGACAAGCAGGCGTCCCAGATTACGGCGGTCGCTGTGGTCGGTGATAACGCCTATATCGGGATGGCGAATCCCGCCCGCCTGGTAAAGCTCGGAAAAACTTTCGCTCGCGAGGGTGTATATACGTCGGACCTTGTTGATGCGGGCCAGCCGGCAAAATGGGGCAAGCTTCAGATTGAAGCCGACGTGCCGCAGGGATGCAAAGTGCTGATGGCCTGCCGCAGCGGCAACGTTAAAGACGTAAACGACAAGAGTTTTTCAAAATGGACTCAAGCCGTGGAGATTAGCGGCCCTGTGCAGCTTGATTGTCCCGTGAACAGGTTCTGTCAGTATAAACTTGTGTTTAAAGGCGGCGACGGCAAGGTAACACCGGTAGTGCGAGAAGTCGCGGTGGCCTCGGCTGTCCCCAATCTGACGCCGAGAGTTGAATCCGTCAATGTTGCCCGGATGGAAGGGGCGGGCAAAAATGGCAAATTCAAAATCAGTTACGAAACAAAAGACGATAACAGCGACAAGCTGATTTACAAGATAGACTTCAGAAAGGTCGGCAGAACCGGCTGGATTGAGCTCAAGGATGAGGTCGAGGCGAGCAGTTTTGAATGGGACTCAAGAACCGTCGAGGACGGCAGATACGAAGTAAGAGTTACGGCAAGCGACGAGAGAAGCAATACGCCTGAAACAAAACTAACCGGCAGCCGAGTCAGTGATGCGGTTGTGGTTGATAATACTGGGCCGGTAGTTGTGAAATACAAGCTCGAAAAGGCAGGCAAAAAAGTTACAATCAGGTTTACCGTCAGTGACGTGCTAAGCGCGATAGGCAAAGTCGAGTACACCGTCGATAGCGACGCAAACTGGATTGGGATTGTGCCGGATGACCTGATTTATGATACGACCAGCGAGGACTTTACGATTCTTGTGGAAAAATTGTCCCCGGCTCAGCACATTATTTCGCTGAAACTTGCCGACGCTGTCGGCAATACGGCATACAAGACCTACGAGGTAAATATCGAATAGGTAGGGCGGGGCTTGCCCCGCCGGTTTCCCCGTGAGACACATAGAGTATACAAAGATTGTTGAGGAAGTTAAAACGCTTTGCGTAAAGTCGGCTTACGAGCTGCCTGCCGATGTGCTGTCGGCTATTACCACAGCGGCCAAAAAGGAATCGAATCCTTTAGCGGCAAAAATTCTCCAGCAATTAATTGAAAATGCACGCTTGGCTTCGCAGGAGCGGATACCGCTTTGCCAGGACACGGGACTTGCGGTGGTTTTCATCGAGCAGGGGGCAGACGTTGTTATCGAATGTCCCGCGGGCAAAACCGCGGCCGATGCGATTAACTCAGGCGTTACGCAGGGTTACGAAAAAGGGTTCCTGCGTAAAAGTGTCGTAGCCGAGCCGATGCAGCACCGCAAAAACACGGGCAGCAATTGCCCGGCAGTCATTCACTGGTCGATTGTGCCGGGTGATAAGCTCAAGATAACCTTTATGGCCAAAGGCGGCGGCTGTGAAAACAAAAGTGCGTTTCGAATGTTCAAACCGACAGCGGCAGCCGAGGAAATAACCGACTGGATAGTGGATGTCGTTAAAAACGCCGGCGCTGATGCCTGCCCGCCTTTTGTTGTCGGCGTGGGTATCGGCGGCAATTTCGAATTGAGTGCTGTATTAAGCAAGAAGGCACTTGTTCGCAGTATCGACAAATCGAATACTGATTCGTTTTACGCCGGATTAGAGAAGGACTTACTCACACAAATCAATAAGCTTGGTGTCGGCCCGCAGGGTCTTGGCGGCGACACGACCGCCCTGGCTGTCCTGATTGAGACCGCACCGTGTCATATAGCGTCGCTTCCCGTTGCTGTGAATATTGAGTGCCACAGCCATCGACACGGCGAAATAATCATCTAACCGCGTATTACGCAGCTGTTCTTATTCCTCTTCGGCTTGCCGCCAGTGCTTTCGATTCTTCAGCTCCTGTTCGGCTTGCAGCCAGTACTGTTCATTTTGGCCTTCTCGGCGACCATTCTCGAGATAAATTTCATACGCCCGCCTGGCAATTTCTTTGTGCGTAGGCGTAACGGCCGCCGTCGCGGTTTGTGAACCCTTATGCGTTTGCTGAGATGCGAACGCTTGCTTCGCTTTCGAAGATTCATTTATATATTTATTCATAGGGCACTCCTTTAATAATCTAAACCTCGTTCCTTTTTGCAGCCATGCGCCATATCGGGCGAAGAAAATCCGGCTTTCAGAAGCCGCGTGGTATGTAACCAAGCAGTAGCAGGATAATCACTGTTACCACCACTACGCTCAATACACCGCTTGGGCCATAACCCCAGTTACGGCTGTAATTCCATCTGGGCAAACCGCCCACCAGAATCAATACTAACAAAACTAAAAGCAACAGACCCATAAACACACTACCTTTCTTTTTATACTCACATCACAACTGTTCTATTCCTAACCATTTTATTCTTTATCATTATATAGCCTCGATGCGGCAATACCTGCTAAGTATTAACCAACATTGCTGCTCTTAAATGCTTAGTCCTGCTTCCCTCTCGTAGCGTAGCGAAGACATCCTCATTTGTCTGCCTGTCCGTTGCCTTGTGTCTTTGGTCTGATGTACGAAATCCTTGACTACTACCTGCAAAAAGGTATGATAATCGCCTTTGACTGAGGAGCAAAAGGCAAAGAAGAAGATGAAGAAGGCGAAGTGTGTGTAAGAGGCGACGAAATGAATATAATATTAAAAAGATTGACCGTTGCGGTTTTGGTTTTTTTAGTGTGCTTTTTAAGTTCGACGGAGACGACTTTGGGCAAGAGCAAAGACGATAGTAATGACAGCATGAAAACTTTAACCATCTCAGGGCTGCAAATGCCTGTAACCAGCGATGTGGCTCGCAATGAGAAACGCATACTCGAAGCGATTAAAAAAGCCTCAAAGGCAGGGGCTGATTTTCTTGTTACACCGGAAGGCTCGGTGTCCGGCTATACGCCGAATTTTGACCGCCTGCAGGTTGCCGGGGCAGTGGAGAGACTGGCGGCCGCAGCCAAAGAGCACAAGGTTGGTTTGCTGCTTGGGACTTGTTTCAAGGAATTAACAGAAGGTAACGTTCAATGCTACAATGAGGTCAGGGTTTATACGACGCAGGGCGAGTACATGGGTTATCATACCAAGATACTTCGATGCAGCAAGCTGGATTCGCCCGGAAGCGGTGAGATGACTGATTATGCCCAGAATCCCCTGCGAACATTTGAATGGAACGGAATCCGCTTCGGTATTTTGATTTGTAATGACTTCTGGGCCACGCCGGGTTATACAACAATGCCTAACCCGTATTTACCATGGCAGCTAAAGCAAATGGGCGCTCAATTGATATTTCATCATATCAATTCCGGGACCGACCAGGAGTATCGGGCCTTTCAGGAATCAAGCGTAAATCTCTGGGCTAAATCGCTTGGCATTTATGTTGTCGAGGTAAATGCCGCCGGCAAAAATGAAAACGAGAAGACTAATGCCAGTTCCGGTCTTGTAGGGCCGAAGGGTCAACGCGAAACCATCGTGCCGGACGTCGGCGAACAGTTTTTCACCTGCAAAATCAAGATAGCCGACTAACCAATTTAAACCGGGGCCAAATTAAACGCCATCGCTGGTTTGGGAGCCCGTTTCCACCTTTTCTCTTGACTGTCACCCGAAAAAGCAAAACTGCTTTTTTTTTATAGGCACGTAACTTCGGAGGGATACGTATATATAAGCGGAGGACGGGTGATACTCGTCCGGGCTGCCGGCTTAGGGTGTGGGCCGACAGCCCTCTTTTTATTTCCTCAGAAGCTTACTCACCTATCTGTCCGCTGTACGCTGCATCGTGGTGAAAATCCTTGTCCTCTTTTGCTGTTTAGCGTTATACTTTTACCTTATGGCCGGAAGATGCAACTTTGGTATTGTAATAGGAAGAAATATGGTGTCCCCGGATTTCCTGCCCCGGATTTCGTCGCTTTGACTGTTCCCGCAAAAAGGGTATAATAATAATCGCATTTTTTGGTAAAAACAAATTTGACCGAATATGGGTTATCTGTTGTGGAAGCAGAATATCGCAAGAAGCTGATAAAGCTGCTCATATACATCGGGCTTGCAGCAGGTGTGTTTGTTGCCTATGAGCCGATACGACACAATGGGTTTGTCAACTATGACGATAATGCATATATAACAAAAAACCCCAATGTATCCTGTGGGCTAACATTAAAGTCGGCAATCTGGGCATTCACGAAATCGCACTCTGGTAACTGGCATCCGCTGACGTGGTTCAGCCATATATTAGATTGCCAACTCTTCGGGCTAAATCCTCCTGGGCATCATCTTATCAGCCTGTTGTTTCACGTTGTCAATGCGCTTCTGCTCTTTTGGATTCTCACAGAAATGACCGCAACAACCTGGCCAAGTGCATTTGTGGCGGCCGTATTTGCGCTACACACCTTGCAGGTGGAGTCGGTGGCGTGGGCAGCGGAAAGAAAGACGGTCCTGAGCGGCCTGTTCTGGCTGCTGACGATGGCCACCTACATTTCGTATGTAAAACGGCCGGGCACCTGGCGATATATATTGCTTTTTCTGGTTTATGGCCTGTGTATTATGACCAAGCCGATGGTTGTTACACTTCCATTTGTCCTGCTTCTGCTGGACTACTGGCCCCTTGAACGTTTCCAATGGGGACAATCGATAAAAACCACCCCAAAAAAGGTACAGGGGCATAAAATATCGGCGGGACGATTGATTATAGAAAAAATCCCGCTACTGGCGCTATCGGGGTTTTTGAGCGTGATGACCTTCGTCGCCCAACAACGAGGAGGAGCGGTAGTAAAATTAGAGAGCATACCGTTTGACTACCGCATATCTAATGCATTCATCTCATATATAAGATATGTTGCTAAAATGTTATGGCCGACCCATCTGGCCGTGTTCTATCCACTTCCTGAAACAAATTTTTTAAAAGCCACGGGGGTTGCTTGTGCATTTTTATTTGTCCTGACAATGGGATTGAGCATCTATATCAGCCGTCGAAGGAGATACATAACCGTAGGATGTTTATGGTACGCAGGGACCCTTGTTCCAGTCCTGGGGCTGGTTCAGGTAGGTATGCAGTCAATGGCCGACAGGTATATGTATATTTCTATGTTAGGCCTGCTTATCGTTGCTGCATGGTCCGTCAAGGACATCATCGCTAATAAATTCTACTTAAAAATTATCGCAACGGCATTAGCAACCGCCGTGTTATTGACTTCCATCGTATTTACCCGAATGCAGGTGAAACACTGGCAGAATTCCAGGACGCTGTTTGAGCACGCCCTGAAGGTTACCGAAAATAATAATCTGGCTGAAGCAGGATACGGAGACGCCTTGTTTGAACAAGGCCTCCTCGACGAGGCGGCAGAACACCTTAACAATTCGCTGCAGATACAGCCGGGATATTCCACAGCCCGCAAAAACCTGGGTAAGGTTTACCTAAAACAGGAAAAGATAAGCGAAGCCATCCAGTGCTTTAATGAAATCCTGAAGACGAAGAAGAATGATGCAGAAGTATTCTACCTTTTAGCGGCATCTTTTAGCATACAAAAGAAATATGACGACGCTATAAAATACTTTGCCAAGGCGCTGGAACTGGAACCCAATTATGCGGATGTTCACAACAAAATTGGAGTTGCGCTGATGGAAACAGGGAAGATGAATGAGGCAATCCCGTACCTCAACGAATCTCTGCGAAAAAATCCTGAGCGAGCGGAGGTGTATGTAAATCTCGGGACAGCTTATACTCAACTGGGTCAGTATGAATTAGCAATTCAGAACTGGACTAGGGCGGTTCAGATAGAGCCCAACAATGCTTATGTTCTCAATAATCTGGCTTGGATATTGGCCGCCATCGGCGACGTATCTGCTCAAGACACGAACAGAGCAATAGAGTTTGCCCGACGTGCTTGCGAGTTGACGGATTACAAGGAGGCGGAAAAACTGGATACTTTGGCGGTCACTTATGCTGCCGCTGGCAAATTCCCTGATGCGGTGGCGACCGCCGAAAAAGCTTTGAACGCTGCCAAAGCTGCGGGGCTGGAAGACTTGGCTCGGGAAATTCAGAATCGGCTGGAGCTTTACCAGGCAGGTCGGTCATATCGCGGAAAATAATGTCCAATCGCAGATCCCAAGGTGGGTGCTTTTCTGGTCTTCTGTCAGGGATCCAAAGTTAAATCTGCAATCCGCTTTTTATTCCTGGTAACCTGATACTCTGATGTCCTTATTCCCTTACTCCTCTGTCTTCAGTTTTTGCCAAAATTTTCTCTGCGGTCTCTGCGTTCTCTCCCAAACAGGGATGGCCGAGCCGCGCGGTAAAATTTCCCAAAAATTCACTCGTTTCTACTCTCTACTCATTCAAAGCCCCCCACTTTTTCTTGCTTTTTATTAATTTTTACGAAAATTTATACTTTTCCATACTTTTCGCAACTTTCGCTTATAACATATCCGTAGGCCGTATCAACCGCGTATAAGCCAATTGCTCCCCCTGAATTTCCCCCCAAAACCCCCAATTCCAAAAATCCGCAAATTCTCAAAAATCACAAGTTTTTCCCTAATACTATTTTTTCGCCTGTGCCTGTAGCAAAGGGGTTTTTTTGACAAAACCACCAAGATTTGATAGAATCAGGATTTAACGCTATTCCGTTGGAGGAGTAAATGGGCGTATTGATAAGAACGCACACCCTTATCGTCGTTATTACCCTTATTATTGGGGTTTTTGCGCCCACAATAGCGCAGGCGTATCCCTATCAGGACGCCAATTTGCCCATTGAAACAAGGGTCGAGGACCTTCTGTCGCGGATGACTCTCGATGAAAAAGTCGGCCAAATGACTCAGACCCAATTTTCTATAACCCCTGCGAATATAACAACTTACTTTATCGGCTCTCTCTTGAGCGGCGGGGGCGATGCTCCCCCGGGGACTAATACCGCGACTGACTGGGCGGATTTGTACGATACCCTTCAGGCCAGGGCTTTAGCGACCCGGCTGGGTATCCCTCTTATCTTCGGCATCGATGCCGTTCACGGCCACAACAAGGTCCGTGACGCCGTTGTCTTCCCGCACAATATCGGCCTCGGCGCAGCCAATGACCCGAACCTTATGGAAAGAATCGGCGAGGTTACCGCCATCGAAGTAGCGGCTACCGGAATCGACTGGACCTTCGGGCCTTGCCTGGCGGTGGCGCGTAACGAGCGGTGGGGCAGGACTTACGAGTCATTCGCCGAGGACCCGCAAATACACGACAATATCACGGCCGCTTACGTCCGCGGCTTTCAGGGGACAGACATCAACAATATGGGCGGCGAAAAAATCGTCGCCTGCGCCAAGCACTATATCGGCGACGGCGGCACCACCAACGGGACAAACGCCGGCAATATGGAATGTAATGAGGCGTTCCTCAGGGCCGTTCATCTGCCCCCTTACGAAAGGGCAATCGAGGCCAACGTGGGGACATTTATGACCTCTTTCAGCTCTTGGAACGGGACCAGGTGCGTTTTCTACACCTGGCTTGTCACGGACCTGCTCAAAAACGAGCTTGGCTTCGATGGTTTCGTCATTTCCGACTGGGAGGATATCGGAAGCAGCTCAACCAATATCCGCAATGCCATAAACGCCGGTATAGATATGTCGATGGCGCCCTATACATGGCAATCATTTATCACTAACTTAAAAAGTCAGGTTCCAGGCCAGGTCCCCCAGTCACGTATCGACGACGCCGTAAGAAGAATACTCAGGATTAAATTCAGGGCGGGGCTGTTCGAGCATCCATACACCGACAGGAGCTTGCTGACCTCATTTGGCTCTGCTGCGCATAAGACGGTCGCACGCGAGGCAGTGAGAAAATCGCTCGTATTGCTCAAAAATAAGAACCATATCCTGCCAATTGCGAAAAACGCCGACGTATTTGTAGCCGGCAGCAACGCAAACAGTCTGGTAAGACAATGCGGCGGCTGGACCATCAGTTGGCAGGGGATGCCCAGCGAAAGCGACACAACCGGCACAACTATTCTGGCGGCCATTCAAAATACTGTCACGGCCCCGGGCAGCGTCACTTTCAGTGCCAATGGCACCGGTGCGGCCGGGCACGGTGTCGCCATAGTAGTAGTTGGTGAGACGCCATATGCGGAGGGGTCAGGCGATAGAACTGATTTGTCCCTGTCTTCGGCGGACATCAATATCATTAATACGGTGCGTAACTCCGGAACCCCTTATGTTATTGTCCTGGTTTCAGGGCGGCCGATGACTATGACTACCCAGATTGCGGATGCTAACGCATTTGTAGCCGCGTGGCTGCCGGGAACCGAAGGGCAGGGCGTTGCCGACGTCCTCTTCGGCGACTATGACTTTACCGGCAGGCTCTCTTTTTCCTGGCCGAGGGATATGAGCCAGCTTCCCATTAATATCGGCGATTCCAATTACAACCCGCTTTACCCCTTCGGCTATGGATTGGCGACCCGGCCCGACATGGACAATGACGGCGATGTAGATACGATGGATTTGCAGGCCTTTTGCGATTCCTGGCTGAAAGTTCCCGCTGATGCCGGCTATGATTCGAGGGCGAATCTGTATGATGACCCCCTCGGCATCGTCGATTTCTACGATTATGCCGTCTTTGCTGCTAAATGGGGACAGCATTACTAAGATAAAATCTTTTCGATTTGCTTAAGCTCTTCATCTTCGAATGAAAGATTATCGAGAGCGGTGACGTTTTGCTCGAGCTGCTTTACTTTGCTTGCGCCGATGAGGACCGTAGTTACCCTTTTATCCCGCAATACCCAGGCAAGGGCCATCTGGGCAAGCGACTGGCTGCGCTCTTTTGCGATCTCGTTGAGGACGCTGATTTTTTTGAGTACTGCTTCTGTAATCTGTTCACGCTTGAGAAATCCCCACGGCTTTGCCGCACGGCTATCTTTGGGGATACCCTTGAGATACTTGTCCGTTAACAATCCCTGCGCCAGGGGCGAAAAGCATATACAGCCGATGCCTTCCTTTTCAAGAACGTCGAGAAGGCCATCCTCAATCCATCGCACGAACATCGAATATTTCGGCTGGTGAATCAGGCAGGGCGTGCCTAAGTGGCGCAGGATTTTCGCCGCCTCGGCGGTTTGCTGGGGATTGTAATTCGAGATGCCTGCGTAAATTGCCTTACCCTGTTTGACGGCCGTATCAAGGGCGGACATAGTTTCATCGAGGGGCGTATTGGGGTCGAACCTGTGCGAATAGAAGATATCAACGTAATCGAGGCCGAGGCGTTTGAGGGACTGGTCCAGACTGGCGAGCAGGTATTTTCTTGTGCCCCATTCGCCGTAAGGGCCGGGCCACATCAGGTAGCCCGCCTTGGTGGAGATAATCAGCTCGTCGCGGTATGCCTTGAAATCCTGCTTGAGAATTTTGCCAAAGTTTTTCTCTGCTGAGCCGGGCGGGGGGCCGTAGTTGTTGGCGAGGTCGAAATGGGTCACGCCGAGGTCGAATGCCCGGCGGACAATTGCCCGGCCTGTCTCGAAATCGTCAACGTCGCCGAAATTATGCCACAGGCCCAGTGAGACCGCGGGCAGCAGTAAGCCGCTTTGTCCGCAGCGATTGTATTTAATTTTCTCGTATCGTTTGTCCGCCGGTTTGTATTTCACTTTCAAGCTCCTTACCAAACTTCCCGTCGCGAAAAGGATAGCCGGATTTGCCGCCGGCGTCAAAGCAAAACATTTTGCGTTCGAAAATCACGGGGCGGTTAAAGAAATGCTTGCAAGTATCGAATATGTCCTGTAAATTATCGCTAAATGGCGGTGTAGCTCAGTTGGCTAGAGCATGGGGTTCATAAGCCCGTCGCCTGCTCGTAACCCCTTCCTATGTCACAGCTTATGGCTGTTTTTTAGTGTCAAAATGAGGATTACAAGTGACTAACTAATCGTTAACAAGTGAACTTACAGTGGCAAACCACTGGCGACTGACACTTTTTTGACACAAAACTTAGCAAGGAGCACTACGAATTTAAATATATAGATTAGCCAACATGCCTCTAAATCGAGCATGGTTCAACTCAGATACGCGTGGGATTGCTATTTCATTTTTTTTTCGCCAATGAATCACTTCGTCTTGATAGTCAAATCGATTTTTCCCATTTAATAATCTATCAATAGCGCTTATCGAATCTGCTGCCAGCGAACTAATAACAGTAAAGGAAAAATATAATTTCTGTTTTTCTTTATTATCATGCAGTTCTTCGCAAAGGAATGCATAAACATGCGGAAGTTGTTCATCCCATTTGCCTTTAGTGCGTATTTGTATTTCGTGAAGGCCATCGAATAGGTTCTCGGCATATAAATCTTTTAATTGAGAAAATACTTTTTTAACCCATTCTTTGTCAATCAAACAATTCCAAATGATTTGCTCTGGCACTCTGTTCATACCGGCCAATATATGAATAGATCGCACGGTTAATATTTGGTCTCCTTGATTTCCTTCTGGCAGACGTTTCAGAAATGTTTCTATCTGGGATTCATTTGTAAGTTTTTCTGTACTTTCAATCAAAGCAGTGAGCAATCCCTTTTGTTTGCCCTGATAACCAATATTTATTAATTTCCGTGCAGTTCCAATGCATCCACAATCAAAACCAAAGACGGGTTTATCATTGGATTGCTTTGTCGGAAATAATATTGTCATATTTCCGGTGATTGTGGAAGCCAGAGATTCCTTTTGGGAGTCGATAGCTGACGAGAGCAGTATAGTTTTGTATGTGAGCTGGACTTCAGCACTATCGCAAGAATTAATTCCTCGTATGGTTCGTATCTACAATATTCCATAAGTATCACTCAAAAAATCGTAAATGATTATATTTGAGTTGCTTATGTGTTTTGTATATCATGCTGTTTACAAAATGCTACACAGTGACAGATTCTTTCCTTCTTCTTTATTCATATTTGCCTTGGCTTAATTTTATAAAACGGACCAAGGCACAGAAAGACAGGAGGAAAAGTCCTTCTGCGCCCCAGCCGGTCAGGCGCAAAAAATCTCCGCAGCTTAATCCCCACAATTAAAGGCGTCCTCCGCCCCAAAATGTTGACGATAAAAAAATAAAATATTTCCCAAAATTTAATAAAATTTATTTTGACAATCTGTAAAGAGTTGTTTAGTTAGGTAGGCATTAATGGCTCTTTCTTAAACTCGTCCGCCGCAGGCGGAAATAACACCCGTTTTTATGAAAGGCAACACACTTGAGAACACACTCTATCAGGAGCAGGGTCTGCAATTCAGCAAATCCCCGGAAAACAAACTATCTGCGCATATTTTCTCAATTTAAGGAGGTCAGGGCAATGGTTAAGAAAATGCTATTCACATCGGTAATATTAATTGCTTTTGGGGCTTCGGTTTGTTTTGCGGAGGTTCCGAGCTTTCAAAACGTTTACGCCGAGCCGGTCGAGCCGGAAGAGGCACATAAGATTATCGAAAGTCGCGGCGATGAAGAATACCAGATTGAAACGCTTGGACTGAGCGGAGTCGGCTCAGGGGACAGGATTGCAGAGCTGGCACGCGGATTGAAAAACGACCCAAACCTGATTTATAAATTCGTTCGAGACAATGTTGAGTACACATCTATTTATGGCTATATAAAAGGGCCGGAGATGACGCTACTGGACGGTTGCGGCAACGACTTCGACCAGTCATCTCTGCTTGTGGCCCTGTTTCGACAGGCTGGATTTACGGCAAATTATGTCTATGGTACTATCCGGTTGAATCCATCGCAAATAACCGACTGGCTGGGGATTGCAAATGATATTAACGTCATCAGCAGATTGGTAGGTTCAGCGGGTGTCCCCGGCAAGATATGGTTAGACGGCGGCAGTTTGGCATACGTTGATTTGGCCCACGTATGGGTAAAGGTGAACATAGGCGGCGTTGATTGTAATTTCGACCCTAGCTTCAAGGAATATTCTTCGATAGCAGGAATCAATCTGCAATCGGCGATGGGCTATGATGTCAATACGTTTTTGGCCAGAGCCAGCGCGGGGGCAACTATTCAGCCGACTTATGTTCAGAATATCAACAGGCCAAACATAACCGCAGATATGAATTCATACAGCGCAAACCTGATAAATTATATCAGGACCAACTTACCAGCGGCCACAATGAAAGAGGTAATCGGCGGTCGAACCATTATACCCGCTTCGTCGGTTCCACGACAGACAACGCTGCCATATCAGCAGTCGGTCACATATACATGGACGGATATTCCAAATGCTTACAAGGTTTCGCTGCGAATACAGCATCGTGGGATTGACATTACTAGATATTCAGAGCAGATTTACGGCAAGCGGCTGACTATTTTTTATAACGCATCCAACCAGCCGGTGCTCGCTTTGGATGGGAACACATTGGCAACTGGCACCGCCACGACACCAGGCACAAGTCAATCCATTACTTTAACGGTGGACCACCCATACGCGGCAAACAACGGGACGTATTGTGATGACAGCCGGAAAGCATACATAACCGCGGGCGGAGCATATCTGATAGTCAACGGATGGGCCGGCACGGGCATAAAGGTAGTCGAAGAACATCGCAAGATTCTAAAACAGAATGTATACGCAGGCGGCAGCGACACATCAGAGCCGGTGATGGGTGAATCATTGGCGATGATGGGGCTTACGTGGCTTGCTGAAAACGCAAGCGCGGTTCAAATAACCGACCGGATTGCCGGCACGGCCACCATAGAGCATCATACGTTAGGTATCTGCGGGCAGCTTGAGTCACCCTATATCGATATGCCTATATGCAGGAGCAGCGTCGTCAGCAAAACCGGCGACTGGTTAAAAGGGAAGGCGAATTTTTTTGTCAA
>JBFZBL010000297.1:0-10573 GCA_041308485.1 Phycisphaerae bacterium
AAATACGCCATAACCAAAATTTCTCTCAGATTATCCGGCATATTCGATATAACCTGTCTTACGTTAGCGGCAATTTCACCTTTTTCGAGGTCGTCGTAAGGTCTTTCCTCCTCGGATGTTAGGACGTTGAGCATATCGTCAAACGACATTTCCTCAGAATCGCTCATAGTGCCGATAGACACAGTCGCGGTTCTTTGCATTTTTCTCAGGGCGTCTTTGGCCTTATTAGCGGCTATAGTGTATAACCATGGGCGAAGAGGTCTTTCGGGGTCAAAACTGGCCTTGCTGGTGAATAGCTGCAAAAAGGTCTCCTGGAAGACGTCATCGATAAGGTCGGTACGGTTAAGGAAATTCCGCAAAAAGGCGTATAGGCCGTTTTTGTAACGGCCAACGATTTCCTGAAACGCACCTTCCTCGCCTGCCGCGGAGCGGTCAAGCAGTTCGCCATCACTCAGTTTTGTGAAATCGGTTGCCATAGTATTTCTATCTGTTTATTCAGACAATCAAGGATAAAGGGCGGTATTATAACATTTTGCGGGCAATTTAAAATCCTTTTATCTGCAAAATTTCGGACTTCCCAAGTAGCGATGCAAAGGAAAACACGGGGCAAACGGGACCATGGCAGATAGCGGCAGAAAGGAAATATTAAAAAAACAAAAGGTAATTCAAGTAAAATTTGGTATTATGAAATGTTCGTAGTTTCGGAAGGAAGAAATGGATAACAAATGCGCAAAATGGAGTTTCTTTGGATTAACTGCCACCTTGGCTGTGATTACGCTCGGGTTTGCATCCTTTGCGCCTGGGGCTGAATTAAATAAGGATGACAACGGGATTGCATATAAACCTTATCCGGCCGCTTCAACCGATTTGCTTAAGCAGTACGATTCGGACTATCAGAACTTCAAAGGATTGGAGATTGCCGATAAAATTGTTTACTTCCAGCAGAGAAAGATAGAAGAGGCAATCGTTCAAATGGACTATATCCTTTATCATTTTGACAAACAGACGCAAAAACTGCAGGATGTGAAAGTGCATTGGAGGGAAGACCTGCCGGAACGGCTGCCTAAGATAATTTCTAAAGAGCAGGCAAATATGATGGTTGGAGGTCAGGTTCGATATTCCGGGCTGTTTTACATATGCCCTAATTCCCCTGTTTTTCCGGTTGAGACGACCCCCTCAAATCCCTGCTGGGTAGTGGAAACCCTCATTAACAACAGGACTGATGTGCTGGTTATCGACGCGGTGAAAGGTAAAATTTTGGGACATGGTGTCCCGCCGCCATCTACAGGATTCTCCTGCACCGGGCCTATCCAGTATAGCTACCAAACATGTTCTTGCAGCGATGGCTGGTATGCATGGTACGAAAATGCCATAAGCTGCTTCAATGCTATGGGATATAGCACTGAGGGTGCAATATGGCCAACTGAACAGAAGGTCAAGAGCCATATTCAATCCGATTCCACCGCCGTGTTTTATGAGTTGGCACATGGCGGGTCCGGCAGTTTTGCGGCCGGGTTTGATTATAGCAGCTGCTATCTGGACTCGACTACCGCGGGAGATATTGAAACGTGGATTGCCGATTATGAGAAGATGCCATTTACTTTTATAGGAAGCTGTGATGGGATGTGTGATACAACCGACAATACACTGTCCTACGAATTCAGAAAAGGCTCTAATGAAAATACAGCTACGGTTGGCTACTGCGGTATGAGTAATTCGCCCTGCGCCGACTCCTGCTGGTATGCCGGCTATACAGTTCCGTGGCAGGACACGCTCTTTAATTATATAATTCAGGGGTGGACGGTTAAAGCTGCATTCGACAAGGCCAATGCCTCGTATCCGGGGTGCGGAAGTTCTGGCTGTATGAGGTTTGCGGGCGATGTGAACTTTGGTTTAGTTCCAGTTATTTATAGAATACCAAGAAATTATACCCTGTCAGTAAACTCCTCCGGGGCCTCGGACGTTAATATCAGCAGCAGCACAGGGCACAGCGGGACAACAGACTATATACAGATGGTAGCAATGCGCACCAACGTTACTCTAACTGCCCCAGCTGCGTCCGGCGATGCAACATTCACAGGCTGGACAAGCGACGTCACAGATAGCAATAAGACAATCGCGTTCACGGTATATGGAGACATGAACGTCACGGCCAACTTTATCTCTATAACGCCGATGCTTCATCCGGAACCCAATATAACACCAGGATTGTGCAATATTATTTCGTGGAGTGCGGCATCTGAGACTAATGCGTTCTATGCCGAGTGTTCCAGCGACCCGTGTTTCCTTGTCGTCGATTACAACAGCGGCTGGATAACAAGAACATCTCATCAATTCTGTGGTCTTAACACCTGTCAGGAATATTGGTACAGAGTAAAATCAGGTTTATCTGCCTGGTCTCAAACCAGTCAGGCCGAATTCCAAAGTGATAATTTGATAGATACCACAACAACCAGCGGCGGAGATGTGACACTGTTTGCAAACATAACGGATGCAGCAGGAGGCACAACCCATTCTTTCGGTGTGGACAATGACGGCTATTTCAATGGCTTCCTCGTTACAACCGGGACGACCCTTGCGCAAATTGAGGTTTACCTCGATATCCTGAATTCATGTTCGATTGAGTTTGCGGTTTATGAAGGCGGCGCGTCGTTCTATGACCAGTATAACCGGATTCACTCATCGACTCTGGCCAGTTCCGGCACCGGCACTAAATTCTACGCATCGGGTCCCATTTCGGTTCCCCTTCAAGCAGGCAGGCACTACATGATTGGGGCCGTATCGAGCGGTTCGGTAACAACATACTACGATGAAATCCATAGTTCGCTCACCTTCGCTGACCACATCGGCTGGGGATATACCGGCTTTCCGTCCTCTAACATCTTGACTGATATTGGTAACGACCCCATTACATTTTACCACAGGTACACTACCGCACAGGCCACCGGTTCCGGCAGTGTTGTTTCCACGCCAATCAATTTGCCTGCCGGCAGCAGTTGGGACGTAGTGGACTTTAATACGACAACACCACCCAATACAGAGCTGACCGTTGATATATTGCCCGCCACCGGCTCGACACCAATCACCGGCTATGAAAATGTCCCCATCGGCGCCGATTTGGGTGAAATCAGCGACCCAACCATCCGGCTGCGTGCGAATTTGTCCACAAATTATTCGAATAGCACGCCTGCTCTTCACGATTGGTCAGTTACTTACACCGACCCGGCAGGAATGGAAAGCTACTGGTCCAACATTGAATCTTCTATCCAGGTTATACCTGGCGATTTTGAACCGGACTGTGATGTGGACTGGTACGACTTCGCAGTATTGGCCAACCAATGGCGGCAACCTCCGGAAACTCCGTCGGCCGATATTGCCCCATTGCCTCAAGGCGATGGCTCGGTTAACTTCCTTGACTTTGCCGAGTTCGCATTTCATTGGCTGGAAAGATAGTTAGTCACGAGCGGCAAGTTCGTTTTGCAGGCATATCCTTGCGATTTTTTTGAGATGGGCAAGGCCTGGGCGGAGAATCGGCGAATTAGTGAACTTAATCTTGTACTGCACTTCAGTTAGTTCCAGAAACTCATTCAAATCCAATTCAGCCCGCTCGGCGTGATGGACAAATTCCTTGTTGGCGTAAGTCGGCGATTTTTTCTGGTAAGGACAGGCAAGCAGACATTCGCCGCAGCCGAAGAGGTGATTGCCGATTTTAGGGGCAAGGTCGGCAGGAACATCGGTATTGGCCTCAATAGTCAGATAGCTGATACATTTTGTGGCGTCGAATGAGCCATCCGATTTTAACGCCCCCGTCGGACATGCGGCGACACACTTGCCGCAACCGGGGCAGGAACCTTTCAACGGCTTATCCGGCCCAAGCTCGATATTGGTTATTATTTCTCCCAGGAAAATTTGCGGGCCAAAGCGAGGATTAACGAGCATTCGATTTTTGCCGATGATGCCAAGCCCCGCTCTGAAGGCCAGCGCCCGTTCGAGCAAAGGCGTGGAATCAACACAAATTTTAAACTGTATGCTCGGACAGGTCATTGAAGCGATAAAATCGGCGAGCTGACGCAGCAATTTTTTGATAAACGGGTGATAGTCATCGTATTGCGCAAAGGCGGCAACTCGCCCAGTCGGGGCTGTGTTGGCCTCCGTCTTATCTCCAGGCGGTTTATAACCCAGGCCGACAACGATTACAGATTTGGCGCCGGGCATTAGTTTGGCAGGGTCGGTGCGTTTTTCCAGATTTGAGTGCAGCCATGTCATCTGGCCAGCATAGCCGGAATCGAGCCAGCTAAGAAGACGATTGACATGCTCACTGTGCACCGGCGAGGCATCGGTTATACCGACAAGGTCGAAACCGAGTTCCAAAGCCGTTTGTTTTATCTTTTCAGTAAGCATCATTGTTTGTGAATAATAATACGAATGCGAATTAATAATATACCACTATACAACTTAACATAAAAGCTGATTAGAGAAAATACATTCTAAGCGACGATATAACAGGATAAGCTGCTAATTTAGGTTAACATGGAGACAAAAGATGGAGCAAGGGCTGACAGGATTGATTGGCGGGTCGGGGCTTGGTGATGTGCTGGCCGACAAAATTGAAGAAGCGAAGTTTTGCGAAGTGACGACACCTTTCGGAAAACCCAGCGACAGAATTATGATTGGCAGGATCGGCAAAAGGCGGGTTGCCTTCATAAACCGCCACGGCCCGGGCCACAAATTATCTCCAAGCAAGGTGCCTTACGCGGCGAACATTTTCGCCTTGAAAAAACTGGGCGCTACTGCGGTGATTGCGACCTGTGCGGTTGGTTCGCTTCGGGCCAAAATCCGCCCCGGTGAGCTTGTGATTGTCGACCAGTTTATCGACCGCACATTCCGCCGGCAGAACACTTTCTTCGATGGATACGGGGCCGTACATACCGAAATGGCGCAGCCGACATGCAATAGGCTGGGAGATATTATCGCCGAGGCGGCAAAAAAACTGGACGTCAAGACACATCGCAAAGGAACATACGTAGGGATAGAGGGACCGATGTTCTCAACCAGAGCAGAATCGCTTATGCACAGGATTTGGGGGGGAGACCTGATTGGGATGACGGCGATGCCGGAAGTAAAACTGGCGAGGGAAGCGCAAATGTGTTATTCGCTGGTTGCGCTGGTGAGCGATTATGACTGCTGGAAGCCGCAGAAGAAAAAAAGAGACAAGCAGGAGCTTTTGCGGGAGATAATCGGGAACCTGAATCGGGCAAGCGGCAACTGCCTCGAACTGATTAAGGCAATTCTGGCAAACAGGCACGAGATTGTTTGCGAGGATTGCGACTGCAGGCGTAGTTTGAATTTGGCGGTCTGGACGGACAGAAAACATATATCCGCTGCGGAAAAAAAGAAAGTCGCGATACTGTTCACGTAAAATCGAAACTCGACATCAGCTTTTACGAACAGAGATTTCGCACCGCGGTGACGCAATCCGGGGAATCATTTTTCGGGTAGCGTTTCTGCATCGCGGCGGCAACGAGCCCCACGAACATCGGCTGCGGACGCAATGGGCGGGAAGTCAGGCAGGGATGAGCCTGAGTGCCTACGAAATAGGAATGCGAGGGAATTTCGAGAATTTGCATAATGGGCTGATTCGGGGCCTTGCCTGAGAAAACAAGGCCTCCTTTTTCGAGCGAGTCGATATAACGTGGGGAAACCTCGTAACGGTGTCTGAAACGCATCCTGACAGAGCGTGCCTTCGCAAAAAGCTGCCAGGCAAAGGTATCTGGTTTTAGTTCGATATCGAAGCCGCCGAGACGCATATTTCCGCCGAGACCCTCGATTTTTAATTGTTCAGGAAGATAATCGATAACGGGTTCTTTGCAAGCTGGCTCAATCTCGGTGCTGTTGGCACCGGCTAATCCGCAAACGTTTCGGGCGAATTCGATTACTGCCATCTGGAAGCCGAAACATATACCGAGATATGGAAGGTTTTTTTCACGGGCGTGTTTGACACAGCATATTTTGCCCTCCGCACCGCGCGTGCCGAAACCGCCGGGGACAATTATACCATCAGCGTCGGCAAGGTAAGTCGATACGTTGGCATCGGTTAGGTTTGTTGTTTCAATCCATTTAATACTTACTTTTGCCCCCAGCGCGATACCCGCGTGTTCGAGGGAATTGATGATTGAGGCGTAACTGTCGCGGACGGAAGTATATTTGCCCGTGATGGCGATTGTTACGGGTTTATGTGCGGCGTCGATTTTGTCGGTAAAATCGCACCACTGTGCCCAGCTTTTGCGCTCCTGGCGAAGATTGAGGCGGTCTTCGATTTTCAAAAGCCGAGCCACCTCGAAGTCAAGCCCCCTGTCGCGCAGCATAGCAGGAATAGTATAAACACTCGCCGAATCCTGGAGAGAAACTACTCGTTCCACGGGGACATTACTATAAACGCTGATTTTCTGGCGGACGGTATCAGTTACAGGGCTTGCACACCGGCACGCGATTATGTCGGGCTGCACTCCTAATTGCATCAACTGCTTGATACCTAACTGTGCGGCCTTCGATTTCTGTTCGCCTAAGGTTTGCGGTTCGAGGATATATGTCAAAGCCACAAAGCAGGAGCTGCCAGGGCCCTCTTCGTAGGCCAGTTCTCGCATTGCCTCGATGAAGTACGCGTTCTCGAGGTCGCCGACGGTGCCGCCTATTTCGACGAATACAATATCGGCATCCGATTTCATCGCGAGATTTCGCAGGCGCAATTTCACCTCGCCCGTAACGTGCGGAATCATCTGGACGTCGCGCCCCAGGTAATCGCCACGGCGTTCTTTGTTGAGAACATCGTTAAAGATTTGGCCCGAGGTGCAAAAGTTCGCCCTGCTCAAATCCTGGTCTAACATACGTTCGTATGTGCCCAAATCCATATCGCATTCCATACCATCATCGAGGACAAAGACCTCGCCGTGTCGGAACGGATTGAGCGTGCCTGAATCTATATTAAGATAACCTTCGAGCTTGATGGGAGTAACCCTGAGGCCTTTGTCCTGCATCAGTTTGGCAAGACAGGATGAGAATATGCCTTTGCCTAAGCCGCTCATTACGGTGCCCATTACAAAAAGGTATTTCGTTTTCCCCGGTTTATACCCCGGCGGTATGGGCGAGAAAAATTCACTGTCAGTTGATGTCTTGCTTACCGATGTCAACAATTCACTTTCCTTCATAAATCACCATCCATGCATTTCTTGGCGTATCGTTTGACAAATTCCGCGTATTGTTCGGGCGTGTCGATGCCGGCACAGGTGTGCTTCACTTTGGCGACAAGTATACCGAAGCCGTTCTCTACGGCACGCAGTTGTTCGAGTTTTTCCAGTTTTTCCAGAGACGTCTGCGGCAGTTTTGTAATCTTCAGCAGGAAATCTTTCCGATAAGCATATATTCCAAGATGACGAAAATAATTTTTAACGGAGCCGATGCCCCCCTGCTCTCTGTCGTAGGGAATTACAGAACGGGAGAAGTATATCGCCCGGTTATTTTCATCAAGAACAACTTTGACGATATTAGGGTCGTTAACCTGTTCTTTATTTTCAAATTCAGCAACCAGAGTTGACATACTGTTTTTGTGATTATCAACAAGAAGCTTTGCGACAGTATCGATATTCGCTGGGTCGATTTCGGGTTCGTCGCCCTGCAGGTTTACAACAATATCAAAATCCATCCCCCCCACCGCTTCGGCGATACGGTCTGTGCCGGAGGGGCAGTCAGGGTTAGTCATAATACATTCGGCGTCGAAGGATTTGGCAGCGTCCGCGATTCGCTTATCGTCCGCGGCGATGATAACTCTGTCGGGCAATTCGGCCATACAGGCCTGCTCGTAAACGTGCTGGATGAGGAATTTGCCGGTATCTTTGGCGAGAACTTTAGCTGGGAACCTAATCGAACCGTAACGGGCCGGGATACAAACTATGATTTTTTGTTTTGCCATTGCCGGTAGTTTTTTTTCCAAACTACAGCTACAGTATAATATCAGCATCGCCAGCCGATGTCAATACAGGCAAGCTAAAATTTGTGGGAATATTTATAAAGAGCGGATAGGCAAAATACCTTTATTTCGCGACAATGGTTTGACGCTGAATGCGCGGATCTGAGAAAACATCGGATTCGTCGCGGGATTTGGTGGAAAACTCAGAGACAATGGCACCTCTGATGCCTGCCTGAAACCAGTGCCATGTATCAGGGGCAAGAGTGTACTGCTGGCCGGGATTTAGAACGATTTCCCGCCAGACGGTATAATGTTCAATGCTGCCTTCAGGCGGTTTGCATCTTGGCCTGGCTGCGGGCCTGCCTTCGACATAGAGATATATCCTGCCCCATCGGCAGCGAAAGGTCTCTTCCTTACCCGCTTCTCCGGCGACAGGCGGATGTCTATGCTGAGGGCAGGTCTGTTTAGGGAGCAATATCAATTCTTTTGCGCAGCAGCGTTCGGTATTGAGGTAAACAATCAGCTGCAGACCGGTACTTTCGGAGCAGCCAAGACCGAAATCCGCCGTTTCAATATTCTTTACTTCTTTGTGCGTGATGACGATGTGCGCCTTTTTGAGCAGTTTTAACGATTTAACAATCAGTTCATTTCGTTTCTTTTTCGTAATCATAAGATAAATCAGCCCCATTCAAGCTATAAAGATTCTGTCATCTGCCTTTGGAAGCACTGTAATATATGTAACAATACTTTACAATCAGCCGATTGGTAAAAAACAGGCGGCGACCAGTTTTCGGCGAACAAAAAAGCCCCGCAGTAAAATGCGGGGCATAAACTAAAACCGCCTTATAACGGCGGATTACAATATGATTTTACATCGAGCCGCTTTTGTTCTGCGGCTGCAACGGTATCACGCCACAGCCCCCCTGTCGCTGCTGTCAGGACAAATAAACGGTTAGCAGGTCTTTGTCGAGAGAAGTCCTTAATTCGGTTAGGGGCTTTTCCGCGGGGCCTTTGACTACACGGCCTTCGGTATCGAAACGGCTGCCGTGCAGGGCGCACTGCATAAAGCCGTCTTTGTGCCTGTAGGCAACCTGCCCGCCCAGATGGGTGCATTTATTTTCAAATGCTTTGTAGCCTTTTTCATCCGGGTGAATAACGATAATTTTTCTCCTGTCTGCCTGCACAGTTTCGAATCCGCCGACCTCTTTTAATTTCGGATGCTTGTTCAGGTCGATAACCAATTTCGAATCCTCGACCGCATCATACCTGGAAATATTTTTTTCAGCGGCCTCAAGAGCCTCGCTGCCCGCCAGACATAAGCAGGTCAAGGTTGACCCCGTTTTTTTGAGAAATGTCCGTCTTTGTATTTCCATATTTCCGCTCCTACAATTTTACTCAATAGTTTATTTGGGTGTATTTATACCAAAGGTATGGTTGCAACAAAATAAGGCGATTGCCTAATAAAGATTCGCTAATTGCTTATTTAATACAACAACCCATCCTTGCATTGCCGGAACAAACAATCCTGCTTGGCTAAAGCTACGCAGGAACTACGTTTTGCTACGTAAAAATGCTTTACAATCGACGAATTAGGTGAAAAATAGACGGGCACTACCCATCGAAAGGGCAGTAGTTAAAAAATTGAAGGAGAATAGAATATGAAGGGAATATTGAGGATACTTGTGATTCTTGTAATCGGGCTGTTTTTGTGCGCGGGGCTTAATTGCAAACAGAAAGAGCTGGACAAAACAAAAAAATACAGAATTGCGGTGATACCAAAAGGAACAACACACGTATTCTGGAAGTCGATACACGCCGGTGCTTTAAAGGCTGAGCAGGAATTGAAGGAAGCAGGAGTAGAAGTAGAAATCATCTGGAAAGGGCCTCTAAAAGAAGACGATAGGGAATCACAGATACGGGTGGTTGAAGATTTTGTTACAGCTGGCGTAACGGGAATAGTGCTTGCGCCGCTGGATGATACGGCCCTTAGGGTGCCGGTGAAGGACGCAGTGAATAACGGCATACCTGTCGTCATTATCGACAGCGATCTTAAAAGCGATGACTATACCAGCTTTGTGGCAACAGACAATTACATCGGGGGAAGAAAAGCCGGAGAGCATTTGGCGAAAATTCTGGGCGGCAAAGGCAAAGTGATAATGCTGCGTTATCAGGAAGGATCGGCCAGCACTATGAACCGCGAGCAGGGATTTTTGGACGTGCTTAAAGAAAAGTTCCCGGAAATTGAAATCGTAAGCACAAATCAATACGGCGGGGCTACAACCGAAAGCGCATACCAGGCAAGCGAGAACCTGCTTGCACCATTGCGAAAACCCGACGGCAGTTTAACAATAGACGGAATATTTACTCCCAATGAGTCAACGACATTTGCAATGCTCAGAGCTTTGGAAGACAGCAAAATAGCAGGTAAGGTTAAATATGTCGGGTTTGACAGTTCGGATCGCCTGGTGCAGGGATTAAATAAGGGTTATATCCACGGGCTTGTTTTGCAGGATCCGATAAATATGGGATGCCTCGGGGTCAAGACGCTTGTGGCACACCTTCAGGGCAAAAAGGTACAAAAGAAAATCGACACTGGCTCGGAAGTTGCTA
>JBFZBL010000298.1:0-5891 GCA_041308485.1 Phycisphaerae bacterium
AATCTTGCGTTCCTGCCGCGCGAACAAAAATATCACCAGAATCACCGCCAGCGCAACCACGGATATCGACACAAGCATAACCCGATGACCTTCGGCAATCCCGAACGCCGCCCCCCTGTTCATCGCTAATTGCAGCCGCAGAAAACCGTCTATGATTGCAACCCCATGCCCCTGCACATTTACAAGCCAGGTGAACACCGCGCTTTTCGTCCACAAATCAAATGTCAGGCCGCATATAAAAATCGGCCAGAAGATTAAATGGCGGATGGCGGATGACGGAGGACTGATGACTGAAGACGGTTTGTTCAGTTCTCTGTCATCTGTCATCTGTCCTCTGCCCTCAGCAGTTACTTCGAGTATTTTTCTACCAGTTTGATAAGCCGGTCACTCCTCGGCTGGTCGGGTTTGATGCTCAATGACTGTCGCCACAATTCCACCGCCTGCGCCTTCAGGCCCGCGTCTTCTTCCGCGAGCGCCTTAGTCATATACGCCACGCCAAGCCCCCGGTACGCCTCCCAGTCCATATTGTTTACTTTAATGGCCTGCCTGTAATTATTAACGGCCTCGTTCACGTCGTTTAATTGCAGATAACAGTAACCTAAATACTGATACGCCGAACTGTTCGCCGGCTGCAGCCGGATTACCGTCACAAACAATTCCCTCGCCGGCTCTATGCGCTTCGTACGAAGGTACGCCACCGCAAGCGACATCATCACCTCGGTGTTGTCGCTGTCGGTCTCCAGCGCACGCTTGTATGACCGCACCGACTGCTCGTAATCCTTCTGCGAGTCGTATATGTTGCCCAAAAGCTGGTGAATCTCGCCGATATTCGGGTCTATCCGCTCCGCCCTTTTCCCATAAGCAATTGCCTGGTTGTAATCTTTTATCTCGTAAAGACACTTGGCGGCATTCAGGTTCGCCTCAAAGTGGCCGGGCTTCAGATCGCACGCCCTGCGATACGCCCTGACCGCCAGCGCAAACTCTTTCATCGTCTGATATACGCGACCCAAACTGAAATAGTCCCTGAACGACCACCGATTAAGCCGGGTCGCCGCGTTGTATGATGCCACGCTCTTCTGATAGTCCCCCTTCTGCTCGTAAATCTCCCCCAGCAGCGAGTACGCCAGCGAGAACTTATTGTCGGCTTTCGTCGACTGGTCAAGTTTCACGATGGCCTTGTCGTTCTCGTTAAGCTCCTTTAACGACACCGCGTCAACGTATAATTCCACAGCCTGCCGCCGGCCTGCGCAGCCCCCCGCCATCTGCAGTACGATACACCCCATCGCTACCAGAACCAATAATCGAACGCCCATTCTTTCGGACACCCTGTTTACCCCATCTAAAACCGAGTTAAAAAACAAACCTTACCTAAACAATATCGTCAAAATACGCTGTAAACCCTGAAATTATATCGTGATAACCAAATCTGTCAAAACCTTTCGCTTTCCCCCGTATTCACCCCCAACCACCATTTGCAAATTCATTTCATTGATGCCCAATCTTCGATATTGATTATTGCCCGCAAATACTTTAGTATCTTCCGTTTACCTGTTAAGTAGTGGAATTCTTTATTTCGTCTCGGCGAAGGCAAATATCTGCCGCAGCGCGGGCAGGGCGGGCTGTGCCCGCCGGGTTTGCTGTGCCGGGCGGCAGCCGGAAAGGAATGTGAATATGGAAAATTTGTGGATAATAGCACAGGCAGCCCAGTCGGAGGTGCCCGCGGAACCCGTGAGCCAAAACCAGGGCGCAACCGGGACAATGACAATCGCCGACTCAAACACCTCACACGCTCCCGCCCCCACCAGCTCTCCGTCGTCAAACTATATGCAGCTGCTTTTCATCGGCGGAATTTTCGTGATTATGTACTTTATCCTCTTCCGCGAACCGCGAAAACGCCAGAGACAGCAGCAGCAGATGATTCAGTCAATCAAAAAGAACGATAAAGTCAGGACTGTCGGCGGAATTATCGGAATCGTCGTTGACGTCAAAGACGACGAGATTGTGCTGAAAGTCGATGAGTCAAACAATACAAAAATCAGGATTATGGCTTCTGCCATCGGAAAAAACCTCTCTAACGAAGAAAAAAAATAAAGGCCGGATATAACTAAGGATTTGATATGGACAAGAATCTCTCGTGGAAAATTGTGTTGATTGTTGCTTTGGTCATCTTGGCGGCCTGGACGCTGTATCCGCCGAGCAAAACCCTCAAACCGGGCATCGACCTCGGCGGCGGAACAAGCTTGATTTACGAAGTTGACGCAAGAGGCCTAAGCTCTGACGAAAAAAGAGGTCTCTCTGAAAGAGTCATCACCGTTCTCAGACGGCGTATCGACCCGGCCAACATACAAAACCTCATCTGGAAACCACAGGGCAGCACAAGGTTCGAAATACAAATGCCGCTGGCCAGCGCCGAGGCCAGGGATAAAAGAACGCAATACGAAGCGGCCATGAGCGACCTTCTGGCCAACAATGTCACCCAGGCCGCCATAATGCGCTCCGTCGCAAAACCACAGGACCAGCGGGCTAAGGACTTCGAAAGATTCGCTCGTGATTCCAATGAACGAGCACGCATCCTCGAAGACTTCGCAAAAATCTATGATGAGCGAAAAGCGCTCCAGCAGCAAAGAGACGACTTCGCTAACCAGATGGCCGCCCCCGAAAGCTTAATAAAGCTCGCGGGGCTTAAACTCGATGATATCAAGCTTGAAGTCATCGACTGGGCCAAACTCGACGCCGATAAACGCAAAGAAGCCATTCTTGCCTACCTCGGCTCCGAGGGCAATCTTGACCTGCTTACCCGCTATACGGAGATGTATGCCAAATGGGCCGAAGTGGCGGACCGCCTGACCGAACCCGAAAAGGGCGCAAACGCCCGCTTTGCCCAGGCCACCCAGGCCCTGCACAAACTGAACCTGTCTAATGAGCAGGTAACCGCCGCGCTCGAGGCCGGAGCGCCTGGTTCCGCCAAGGCCAATAGTGCGATTGCGGTACTCAAAACAGAATTCCCTGAGTTGAAAGACAAAATCAACAAAGTCGCCGAAACCTACAAAGCTTACTATCCGGATAAAGGCCGACTCGACGACCCCAGCGACCTCCAGCGAATGCTCAAAGGCGCAGGCATTCTTGAATTCAGAATTCTCCCCACACAAGGTCACCCGGAAGTCGATTCGGCACAGATGAAGGCCTACGTCGAAACCCTCAAAGCAAAAGGCCCCAAGTATCCCCTCGACGACCAGTATATCTGGCTCGAAATCGAAAAACCCGCTGAATGGCACGCTGCTGATAGAGCGAACCGACCCGTCGTCACTGCCCAGTTCGGAAACAAGTACTATGTCCTGGCCAGCAACAGAAAAGTTAAAAACGAGGTTATGCTCCACACGGGCGTGAAGGACTGGAAGCTCGTAAATGCCTCTCCCGGTCAGGACCAGCAGGGCAAACGCGCCATAGATTTTCAGCTTGATGACCGCGGCGGAAAACTCTTCTCCGATATAACAGGCAACAATATCGACAGGCCGCTGTGTATCGTCCTCGATGGTATGGCAATTTCCGCGCCTAACATAATGAACAGAATTTTCACCCGCTGCCAGATTACAGGAACATTCAAACAGACGGAAATCGATGATATGGTCAGCAAGCTCAACGCCGGCTCACTGCCCGCCCGGCTCATCGAACAGCCCATCGCAGTCAAAACTATCGGCCCGGCTATCGGCGCCGACAATACCGCAAAGGGCATCAAAGCGGGTATCATAGGTCTTGCGGGCGTAGTCCTGTGTATGATGATTTACTATACAATAGCAGGCGCAGTCGCGGATGTCGCGCTGCTTTTAAACATCCTGTTTCTGCTTTCGATTATGGCCGGCATAGACGCCACCTTCACACTTCCCGGCATTGCGGGCGTCATCCTCACCATAGGTATGGCCGTTGATGCCAACGTGCTCATATCTGAAAGAATGCGCGAAGAACAGGAAAAAGGCGCATCGCTCGCCATAGCCATCAAAAACGGCTACGACAAGGCCTTCAGTGCTATCTTCGATTCCAACCTTACCACTGTTATGACAGCTGCCATTCTTTACTGGGTCGCCTCAGAGGAAATTAAGGGATTCGCTATCACCCTTATCCTCGGTCTCGCAGCCAGTATGTTCACCGCCCTGTTCGTAACAAGGACAATATTCGAGTTTTTGCTCAGAAAAAAAATCATAAAAGACCACATCGTGATGCTTCGGCTTATACGGAAACCCAACATCGACTGGATGAAATACCGCGCTGTGTTCTTTGTTATTTCAGGAATAATGGCAATAGGCGGCCTTACTATTTTCCTGTCAAGGGGCGAAAGCAAATATGACATCGAATTTACTGGCGGAACCAGCGCCCAGATAGATTTCAGGCAGGGCGTTTCACTCGACAGGCAGCAGGTCGAAGATAAAATCCATAAAAAAGGCGAAGAGCTTAATAACAAAGCCATCGCCTCGGCCTCCGTTTACGCCGTCGGAAATACCGGCAGGCAGTATGAGCTTAATACCACCGAGACCAACAAAACAAGGGCCTTAATCAATTTTTCAACGGGTCAGTGGACCGCCGAGTCGGTCGCCGCCGCTGTAAGAAAAGCCGAAACTACTCAGCAGACGGAACTGCCAAATCTCGTCGTTACTCCCGAAAAGACCGGCCAGGCATTCGCCGTCAGGACAAGTCAGTTAAATAAAAACACAGTCGCCGATGTCCTCCAGGCAGCCTTCCCGGATGCCAATATATCCGACCCCCAGGTCGATGAGGTCGTTACCAATGTAATCCTTGCCGCCTTTGAAGGCCAGCTCGAGATCCGCGAAAATCTGCAGCCCAAAATTGTTTCTGCGGAAAAAATAACGGAATCAATGCTCGAAAATTCTCCCGACCTCTCGGATTTCATCGGCGGTATCGTAATCCGCTGCGAGCTTGGAACAGGCGCCACGGCCTACGAAATAAGGCAGCGGCTTGAAGCCCTGAAATTCAAACCCGATATGAGAGGTGTTGCCTGGTCCAGTTACAAGATACTTGATTCAAACCTCAACACAATGGACCCGAATCTGTCGGTTAAATCTTTCGTTTATCTTGCTCCAGAACCTGAATTGGCATCAGCCGGCACAGACACAGATGTCTGGACGCAGTTTGTCGATGCCGAAAAATTCAAGATAACAAATGCGATGCAAATCGCCTCTTCGCTTCCGCAGGTCACGCAGATTAGCCCGTTCGTCGGCAAAGAAGCCAAGACGCAGGCCCTTGTCGCGACGGTGCTTTCTTTGATTGCCATGCTTATTTACCTGGCGCTTCGGTTCGGCGACCTGCGTTACGGTATCGGCGCTATAGTTAAACTCGCTCACGATACCTGTTCTACCCTCGGAATGGTCTGCATAACTGTTTATATCAGTGCGACATCCATCGGCCAAATGCTTCTCATAGGCGACTTCAAAATCGATATGACGATGATTGCCGCATTCCTTACCCTGCTCGGTTATTCCATTAACGACTCAATCGTTATTTACGACCGTATCCGTGAGAACCTGCGAAAGGGCGCGCTTACACCGCAGATTATCAATAACAGTATCAACGAGTGTATGTCGAGAACCCTGCTCACCGGGACTACCACGCTTCTGGTTTTGTTCATTATGTATGTCTTCAGCGGAAAGGGATTGCGGGGCTTTAACTTCACGATGCTCTTCGGCATTATCCTCGGAACATATTCATCGGTTGCCATTTCCGTGCCGATATTGTTAATTAAGATAAAAATGGCGGCCAGCAAACCTGCCCCTAAACAACAGCAGAACTGATTGTTTGGTTAACTGCCGGGAGGAAAAGGGGATAGCCGCCTTTTTCCTCCCGTTTTTATTGAGTGCCGGTTATATGCAAAAGGACTTCAA
>JBFZBL010000299.1:0-2512 GCA_041308485.1 Phycisphaerae bacterium
AATATGGCCAAGGTCTTAAAACTTCTGAAAGGTGTGCCAAAGGAAAAAAGAGCCGCCCGGTTTATGTGCCGTCTGTGTTTGGCGTCTCCCGAAAAGGTTTTGATTGAAACAGAAGGAAAACTGGAAGGCATAATTGCAACTGAGCAGGCGGGCGAAAACGGTTTCGGCTATGACCCCATATTTTTTGTGCCGGAATTGAATAAAACGGTTGCCCAGATGACCTCCGAGGAAAAGAATGCGATTTCCCACCGCGGCAACGCGATTCGTTCACTAAAACGTTCCTTTGAGCAGCTTGTGTGAACGGCTTGACATGTCTGATGCAAACAATCCGAAATTTTCTTTTGGCGTCAGGACTACCCAAGCGCGCCAGTCGAATTTTTTTATGGATTGATGTGGAATCGGCTGCACATTTTTTAGCCAGACGAGGATTCCGAATCGCGAGTTTGTTTTCTCCCGCCAGTAGTGCTCATCGCCGAGGATTTGCTGATTGTATTGTTTTTTCATTTCTAAAATCTGCGCGGCGGTCAGATTCTCAAAATATTTCACCTTGTCAACTATCGCAGTCGCCATAACGGGGCCTGAGCTTGCCTTGAGGAAGATTTTGTCGCCCGCACTTATCTGCGAGAGCCATTTCTGCTTTGTCTGATAGAGACGCGACTCGATGGTCTTGCGTCCCGCCAGTATCGCGTCGAGATACTGTTTTTTCAAAATGGCCAGGTGATGGTTCATTTCCCTTTTTATAGTGACAGTAATGCCGTTTGGCAATAACTTTGACGGTTCGCGGCGGCTCGCTTATAATCGCCGGGAAAAATGAAGGTAATTATTAAAAAGGTAATCGGTGTAATTCTTATCATCGTTGGGCTCATAGCGCTGTTCACGCCTCTTACGCCCGGCTCGTGGCTTGCTTTAATCGGTTTGGAGCTGTTAGGCGTACGTATGCTGTTTTTTAAGAAGTTTCTGAGTGACAAGCAGAAAGCAGCTCTGGACAGGTTAATGAAAAAGCTCGGTGTTGGCTCTTCTGACGACAAGCCCGGCCAAAAACAATCGTAATCAGGATACTCAGGCGTACCACTGACGCGGGCGTTCTTTTGTTTTATCGAGGACGTCAGATACAATGCGTGCGTCTTCGGCAATCTGGAAATCGAACATTCCCACGGTGATGAAATCCGCGCCGTTTTCAAAGGCGTATGCGAAGCCGTTCTTGGGCGGTATCGCGCCGGCGGCAAGTGTCTTGAAGGCAATCCAGGGTTTTTTCTCGGTTTTGAAAAAGTCGATTGTTTCCTGCGGCTCGAGGCAGAACATATTGTCGTGAATTTCATTGTGGTCGTCGGATTGTTTGACGTCCACGCTGAACGGCTCGCGCTTATCCTTCGGATGGGCCGACCAGTATTTGTCGTGGTGGAAGGTCTTGACCCAGTAATCGGGCTCAATTTTGGCGTCCCTGCACTGCTCGAGGACATAATAGGAGTGACAGCCGATGCCGGCAGGCATGCCTTTTTTCTGTATGTATTCGACGGTTTTCTGTATAACCTCTATTCGGTTGCGCTTAACGAGGTTGTCGCCGGATGCGCCGTGGATATATATCGTGTCAGCGCCATTATCGATGACCTTGTCGATGCCCGCAGCGGGATTGTTTTCGTTGGGTTTAAAGTCGATTATGGTCTGGATTTTGCCGCCGGTTTCCTTTTTATATTTGTTAACGATGTCCAGCAGACTTTCGGCAAGCAGAATGGTGTTGATGCCGTGCTGTTCCGACAGGGCGAGCGTCTCGAAGATTTTCTCTTTTGTGTTGTATGCCTTGAAGAGTTTCGATACGTAGATAAGGTCGCGGGAATGCGCCCAGCCGCCGATAAGATTGCCGCCGATGATGAGCCGGCTGATTTCGAGCTTGCCTATTTTGCCGGTAGGCACTTTCGCGGTTTGTGTCGAAGGGGCTTTTGTTTTGTTCGGGTCGTTGGCGTCCTGCATCGCCGCCAAAAGGATTCTTTCTTCCAGCCCCATTAAGCCGGCGGCTCCAACGAGGGAACCTGCCATAAGACCTCGACGAGTCATCTTGTGCGACATAACTTTATCCCACTTTTTAACTTTCGGTGTGGCTGTTTTTTAATCGCTTAACTCTATTATACAATATTCGGGAAAAAAACGTGCGAGTTTTTTTATTTCTTTTCTCTGATTATTTCCGCTGTTTTTCGGATATGTTCGGGCGTCGTCCCGCAGCATCCGCCTACAAGGTTTGCACCAGCATTAACACATTTTTCAATCCCTTCCGCGAAGGCCTCGGGCGACATATCAAATACCGTTTTATCTCCGACGAGCATGGGCTTGCCGGCGTTGGGTTGTGCGATAATCGGCAAATCCGTCATTGCGCGAATCATCGAGACGATAACAGCCATCTGCTGCGGATCGATAGAGCCGCAGTTTGTGCCGATGACGTCGGCACCGGCTTCAGTGAGAGATTTGACGCAATCCTGTGCGGAATTGCCCATGACGGTCCTTGCGCCTTTGGCCTCGG
>JBFZBL010000300.1:0-2858 GCA_041308485.1 Phycisphaerae bacterium
TAGATAAAAGCGATACTGCGAAAGAGAAAAAATTCACATGGGAGTATGGCGATATAGACCCAAATACATATGATAATCGCCTGTTGATATATTTGGGTTGCGAGCCGGTTAATATTGAGATAATTGGTGCGAGTGAGGATAAACTATCCAAAGAGCTTGCATTTATTAAATCGGCGGAGATAGCATATTGGTCCGGTGAAGAAGATGGTAAAATTTTGTCATATTGGAATGAAAGTGATGGTTCCAGAAAGAAAATTGAAAGGCAGATAGAATCCGAAAAACACTCTGGCGAGTGGCCAAGAGGTAGTCTCGGGTTTGGGCTGCCGGAGTGGAAGGTTATAGCTTTGCTAAGGTGTGATCTGGGAACAATTGTATATTATAAAGACAAAGCCTCCGTTGAAACAGTTGCAATCAATGAGGGAAGCCAGGGTAACTTGTCGCTTTCGTCCACATATGGTTTTAAAGATAGCAGAAAAGATATCTTTGTTTATATTAAAGAGGCGATTGAGAAAATTTATGGTGAATAGCTCAAGGGACAAGAGTTCTGGATATGACAGATGAGACAAAACATTGAGAATATGTAATAGGGACAGAGGAACCTGCCGCGGTGCCGTAATGGCAGCGTTAATATTTTAAGTTTGGTTCGTTTGTAGGCCCCTGGCCTTTTTGGTTGGGGGCTTTTTTTACAGTTGGCAGTTAGCAGTTAAGATGGACAGGAAGGACGAACACGGACGAAATGGACTGTATAGACGGAATGGACTAGATGGACGGGGTACCTTTGATTTCAGATATCAGAATCTCAGATATCAGATTTGAGATTTGAGAAATAAGAGAAGATGGAATATCTGGATTTGAATGTTGAATTTTGGATGAAAGAGAATGTAATATTTGGATTTTGGATTTATTGTATCAAACCTTTGTCCGGGAGCAAGCCACAACCAAGGGGCCTTATTTATCAAAAATTCCGTCCATCCCGTCAAAAAAATCTTTTTCCTTAACCGATAACTGCTCACCGATAACTGCTCACTGATAACTGTTTACTGCTAACTGAAATTCCCCACTTGCCCGAAAATATCGCCCTGGTTATAATATCATAAAACAATATTTGGGAGTGAGTTATAGTGCGTCATAATAAGTTGTTATCGGTTGACAGGTGTGTTTTGCTGGTAGTCGATATCCAGGATGCCTTTGTCAAACACATCCACGAGATGGACCGTGTCATCACTCGCAGTTGCGTTATGATAAAGGCGGCCCAGGCGTTGCAACTGCCTGTAATCGTAACTGAACAGTATCCTCAGGGGTTAGGCGAAACCGTACCAAAAGTGGCCCAAGTACTAGGCCAATGCACACGTTATGGCAAGGTGACTTTTAGCTGCTGTCAGGATAAAGCCGTCAAAGAGGCCCTGCTGGCTACTGGCCGTAATCAGGTGCTGTTGATTGGGATAGAGGCCCATGTCTGTATTTTGCAAACATGTTACGATTTGATGGCGTTGGACTTACAGCCATACGTAGCGGTCGATGCCGTCAGTTCGCGCCGCCCGGAAGATATGCAAATTGCCTTTGACCGGCTGGGCAGCGACAATGTGGTTTTGACAACTACCGAGGCAGCCATTATGGAGATGACCGCTTCCAGTAAGCACCCGGCCTTTCGTGAAATATCGACAATAATCAAGTAAGATAACCGCATCAGGTAAGTGCAAAACATAGCCAGGGAGCAAGTTATGGCCTTTCCAGAAACAAGACTCAGTCGCCTGCGTGCCAATAAAACCCTGCGTAACATGGTGCGGCAGACGACGCTCAGCGTAGATAATTTGATTCAGCCGCTTTTTGTTCACCATGGTGATAATGTTAAAAATGAAATCCCTTCAATGCCGGGCCAGTTCCAGTTGTCGATTGACAATTTGGCTGAGCATGCCCGGCGCATTTTCGATAAGGGCATCAGGGCAGTACTGCTGTTTGGCATCCCAGCCAAAAAGGACGCCGCCGGTTCCGATAGCTGGGACGACAAAAACGGTGTTATCCAGAAGGCCCTGCGTAGTTTACGCAAAGCGGTACCAGAGATGCTGTTGATTACCGATGCCTGTTTTTGTGAATACACCGACCATGGCCATTGCGGGATACTGACCGAACGTCGCGGGCAACAAGTACTTGACCACGACGCGACGCTGGAAAAGCTGGCGCTGCAGGTAAGCTCGCACGCCCGAGCCGGGGCGGATATGGTGGCACCGTCGGGGATGATAGACGGAGCAGTCGGAGCAATCCGCCAAGCCCTTGACGCAGAAGACTTTAGCCATATTCCTATCATGGGCTATTCCGTAAAATACGCCTCGTCGTTTTATGGTCCTTTTCGCCAGGCGGCTGAGGGCGGGGCGCGATTTGGCGATCGCTGCGGGCATCAGATGGATATTGGCAATGCGACCGAGGCACTGCGTGAAGTTGCGGAGGATTTGGCAGAAGGTGTTGATATCACTATAGTTAAGCCGGCACTGGCGTATATGGATATAATTCGACAGGTAAAAGACGCGTTTGGGGTGCCTGTGGCGGGGTATGATGTTTCGGGCAGTTATGCGATGGTAAAAGCTGCTGCTGAAAAGGGTTATATTGATGAGAAGGCCGCGGTGCTGGAGATACTCACCTGTTTGAGACGGGCTGGGGCGGATGTAATTATAAGCTATCATGCTGCCGATGCGGCGGGTTGGCTATAAAAATATGGGTATATTCGGTGAAATTCCGGCAAAAAAGCGACCAAAACCGGCATAAAATGATCATTTCTTGACGATATATTAGCGATTGAGGGGCTGTTATTGACAGATTAGGCGAATTTCCGTGATTTTTTGCAAATAAGTTGACGGTTTGTC
>JBFZBL010000301.1:0-9592 GCA_041308485.1 Phycisphaerae bacterium
CGCTCTTCCGATCTATCCATTCCCCTGCGGTTTCAAGCAGCGTTACAACCTGCCTTGCCCGACCTGTGGTATGACTACAGCCGTCATCGCTTTTTCTCACGGGCATATCGTCGACGCTTTCTATATCCAGCCCGCCGCGGGATTATTGTGCTGTTTTGCCGCTGTAATCGCATTTTTTGCTTTTCTTGTTGCCGTGTTTGGGGTATATTCACCTGCAATTGAACGGCGGCTTGCATCGCTGAAACTGCGATACATTTTCGCCGCCTTATTGTTGATTTTTGCCGCCGGCTGGGCTTTTACCCTCGCCAGGGCAATAGTACAGAACAGCGGCAATTAAAATATTGAGGTAAAGTGAAACCGAAAAAGGCAAAATCTGGTATCACGATACGCCCGTTTTGGCCGGCCGTATTAGTGTGCGCGGGCCTGCCGGTGATACTGTTTTATACCGGCTGTTCTCCGCAGATAATTGCCGTCCTCGGTACCCCCACTAACGCCGAAAAAGAGGACGCGGCTGAATATAATCTCTCCAAAAACAAGGACAAGAAAATTCTCGTTCTGGTTGATCAGCCGGCTTCTTTCAGTGCATATGCCAACCTCCGGTTTTACATGACCGATATAATTGGAAAAATGCTTCGTGAAAAGGCCAAGATTAAGCCCGCCCAGATAATCGATTATAAATTGCTCGCCGATTTGCGGGCAAATACACCCGATTTTTATACTCTTTCGCCGACACAGGTCGGACGTCGGCTCGACGCTGACCTCGTTCTGGCCGTTACAATAGTCGATTGTATGATTCGCGACATGTCCGAAGGCGGATACGTCACCGGTTCGCTCGATGCTCAGGCGTCTCTTTTCAGCGTCTCATCAGGCGAAAAGCTCTGGCCGACAACCGAACAATCAAAACTGATTGGAGTCGGTTTCGAGTCAGAGCGGCGGGGTCGGGATGCCGCCGTTATTCGTCTCTCTGCCGCCGCCGCTCACTGTATTACAAGATATCTTTATAATTGTCCAAAGACCGGTTTCCAAATATCGGATGAACGAACCGCCTCAGGGTGGTGAAACTCATAAACTAATTTTTACCTGAAACTTTTTTGTTAGGGGAAATTCAATGATAAAAGTTCTGATTACAGACAAACTCGCACAGGAAGGCATCAATCTGCTTAAAGCAATGTCCGACGTCGAAGTAACCGTCAAGACCGGTATAAGCGAAGACGAGTTGGCAAGCATAATCGGCGGCTACGACGGCCTGATTATCCGCAGCGCAACAAAAGTTACCGCAAAGGTCATTGCCAATCCCGGCAGATTCAAGGCCGTTGCCCGCGCAGGCGTTGGTATCGATAACGTTGACGTAAAAGAAGCGACACGCAAGGGTGTTCTTGTTATGAATACCCCCGGTGGCAACACCCTCAGCGCAGCTGAGCACACGATGGCGCTGATGCTCGCCATGAGCCGGCACGTTGTCCCCGCCTGTAACTCCCTCAAAGGCGGCGCCTGGGACAGAAAACAGTACGAGGGTAATCAGCTCAATAATAAAACGCTCGGCGTAATAGGCCTGGGCAGAATCGGTATGGCCGTTGCAAAAATGGCCACAGGTTTCGATATGAAGATTCTCGGCTATGACCCGCTTGCTGTCCCACCTGAGGCCGAAAAGCTGGGCGTCGAAATCACAGACAATCTCGAAAGAATCTTCAAAGAGGCGGATTACATCACCGTCCACGTCCCAAAGAACGAGCAGACGCTCAACATGATTAACACCGACCAGATTAAAATGATGAAGCCGACGGTCCGCTTGGTCAACTGTTCTCGCGGCGGCATCATCAATGAAGACGCTCTTTACACCGCCCTGGCGGAAAAACGAATCGCCGGTGCTGCCCTCGACGTATTCCCCAAAGAGCCGCCGGAAAATACGAAGTTCAAGGATTATCCTAACTGCCTTGTCACACCTCACCTCGGCGCAAGCACCGAAGAGGCCCAGATTGAGGTTGCGGTCGAAGCCGCTCAAATCCTCGTCAACGCTTTGCGAGGTGATTCCATCAGGAACGCCCTAAATGCTCCTTCTACTGCCGGGGCCGTCCCGCCGTTGGTTTTGAAGTATGCCGAGCTTGCCCGACGCATAGGCTCTGTTCTAAGCACTCTTGCTCCCGGCGTTATCAAACAGGTTCAGGTCGAATATCGCGGCGCTATCGCGGAGATGCCTCTTCAGGCTGTAACGCTCAATTTCGCAATCGGCCTGCTCCAGAAACATTTTGAGATGCCGCTGAATCTGGTAAATACACCGGTTCTGGCCAAAGAGCGAGGAATAAGTATCGACGAAACCAAAAACCCGACGCCCAAAGATGTCGCTTCCAGTTTTTCCGCGAAAGTTGTCACCGACAAGGTTACTCGCACCATTACCGGCTCGGTTTTTGGCGAAAAACTGCTGCGTATCATCGAAATCGACGGCTTCAACGCCGAGATAACTCCTCAGGGAGCGGTCGTCATTATCTTCAACGAAGACCGTCCCGGCGTTATCGGACATCTTGGCACGGTGTTGGGCAAGCACAAAATCAATATCGCCACTATGGGTGTCGGACAAAAACTCGACCAGCAGAAAGCCGTGCTCGCTGTATCGCTCGATAAGACACCCGATGAAGATACAATCAAAGACCTCGGCAAGCTCGATTTTGTTAATGAAATCCATCTTTGCAAGCTTGACTGATTTTACAGATATGGAAATGAAATACGAATCGGCAGCGACTCGTCAGGGCTGTGTTTAATGGCCGGTGAACTTATTATTACCGTTAGCGGTCTTCGGGGTATTGTCGGCGAAAATCTAACCCCGCAAGTCGCTGCCGATTATGGCCGTGCTTTCGGCTCATTCCTCCGCTCAAAATCTCCCAATGCGGATAAATTGACTGTTTGTATGGGCAGGGATTCACGCCCAACCGGGCAATCGCTGGCTTCCGCCGTTACATCCGGCCTGACAGCCGCTGGCATTGACGTCATCGACATAGGCATTGTCACCACACCTACCGTTGGCATTATGGTCAGTCATCTGACCTGTGCCGGCGGCGTAATCATCACCGCATCGCACAATCCACTCCCGTATAACGGTATTAAGCTACTGCTCGATAATGCTATGGCCCCGCCTTCCGATGTTGCCGAACAGATTAAAAGCCGTTTTCTTAACAAAAATTTTGTCTCATCCGGTTCATTCAAACCAGGCAAAATTTCCACCGATGACAAAGCTGATGATATTCATATTGCCAAAGTCCTTCGTATTATTGACCAAAAGGCAATCGCAAAAAAACAATTCAAAGTCGTTCTCGACAGTGTAAATGGGGCAGGGGGGCGACCGGGAGTAAAACTTCTCACCGCTCTCGGCTGTAAAATTACTCCCGTGAATACCGAGCCAACCGGATTATTCGCGCATCCGCCTGAACCAACCGCCGAAAACCTTATATCGCTTTGTGATGTCGTAAAAAATGCGCATGCCGATATTGGTTTCGCTCAGGACCCCGACGCCGACCGCCTCGCGATTGTCGATGAGGCAGGCACATACATTGGCGAGGAATATACCCTCGCGCTGGCCGCAAAACTCATCTTCAGTAAGCAAACAGGTAAAGCCGCAGCCAATCTCTCAACTTCCCGTATGATTGACGACATCGCAAAAGCGGCGGGAGGGCGAGTCATCCGCACACCAGTCGGCGAAGCAAACGTTGCCTCCGCGATGATAAAAAATAACTGCATCATCGGCGGCGAAGGCAACGGCGGCGTCATCGACCTGCGAATCGGTCCCATCCGCGATTCACTCGTCTCTATGGCGTTTGTTCTTCAATTGCTCGCCGAAACAGGCAAAACCATTAGTCAGCTCGTCGGCGAAATTCCTCGCTACCATATGACCAAGCAAAAATTCCCCGCTGACAAGGCTAAAGTGAAACTCATTCTCGATGCTGTTAAAAAACTTTTTCCTGATGCGAAAATTGATTCCTCAGATGGTTTTAGATTCGATTTCCACGACGCTTGGATTCATATCCGCTCAAGCAACACTGAACCCATCGTCCGCGTCATCGCTGAAGGCAAAGACAAATCCGCTGCGGCCAGGTACATCGACGCCGTACTTAAAATCGCCCAAAATCAGGGCTAAATACCACGTAGCTCCCACCTGTCACCTTCAATCAGGCAAAGCTGATATACACATTTGAGCAATTTACCCTCAAACGAAATCTGCTTTTGATTTTCGCCGCTCTTGATTAGATGGTATATGCCGCAATCGGTTATTTCCACCCGGCCTTTGCCCTTGTTGACTGGGCCTTCGTAGGTAAGGAATTTCAGCGGATGGTCAAATATCTTCACCGCCTCTATCGCCTCTTTTCCCCATCTTTCAGGAGGCAAAGCCACCCGGTAAGTTTCCAGAATCCCTTCCCCCCCAAGCATCAAATCCCAGTGCTGCTGTTCGCCGTCTCTTGTGTGTCGTTGTATCACGAATTTGAGCGGTTCATCCTTTCTCATCATGCCTATTATATACTCTTCCTCATTTACAAATCACCGCATTTTTCTTTTGCAATCAGTATGCCAATCCGATACAATTACCGCCTTCTTGAATGTTGCTCTGCTGAACGTTTCGCCTGCTCGGCAGCAGCGGATGGGGTCTTGAAAGGCTGTTTGGACTGTTATTATGCTTGATAATTTTTTTAATCCGAAATCAGTTGCTATTGTTGGCGCTTCACGGCAAAAGGGCAAGGTTGGCTACGAAATTCTCAGATCGATGCTTGATGCCGGTTTTCCAGGCAAAATCTTCCCAGTCAATCCTCAGGCCGATTCAGTCGAGAATCTCAAGTGTTATCCCGACCTGCCTTCCATTGGTCAGGAGCCGGACCTTGTCGTAATAGTCGTCCCGGCAAAGTTCGTTGCACAGGTAATGCAGCAGTGCGCCAATCTTGGCGTCAAAGCCGTGATTATAATCACTGCCGGCTTCAAAGAAGTCGGCGAGGAAGGCCGCAAGCTCGAACAACAGGTCATCCAGATTGCCAAGCAGGCAGGCATACGCGTCATTGGCCCCAACTGCCTCGGAATCATCGTTCCAGCTAAAAAGCTCAATGCCAGCTTTGGCGGAACGCTTCCAGCTGTAGGCACGACCGGCTATCTGTCTCAATCCGGTGCACTTTTGGCCGCTATCCTCGATATGGCCAACTCTAACGGCATCGGCTTCAGCAAACTCGTCAGCATCGGAAATAAGGCAGACGTCGATGAGCTGGATATTATCGACGCTCTTGCCGAAGACAAAGATACCAAAGTCATCGCCGGCTATCTCGAAAACATCACCGACGGAAACACATTCGTAAATCACGCGGAAAGAATATCCCAGAAAAAACCAATCCTGCTTATGAAAGCGGGTGTCACCGCCGCGGGTGCAAAAGCGGCTTCTTCTCATACCGGCTCCCTGGCCGGCAGTGAAACCGCATACGAAGCCGTCTTCGCAAGGGCAGGCGTCATTCGCTGCCTGTCGCTCAAGGCGCAGTTTGACTTCGCGCAGGGTTTTGGCTGTCAGCCGCTCCCAAAAGGAAATTCCGTCGCCGTGATAACCAACGCGGGCGGCGCAGGCATTATGGCTGCCGACGCTATTGAAAAGCTTAACCTCACCTTCGCGAAGCTCACTGACCAGACAAAACAGCGTCTCGCCGAAAAACTTCCCGCCGCTGCAAATTTCCACAACCCCATTGATGTTCTCGGCGACGCATTGCCCGACCGCTACGAATTCGCCCTCGATGTTGCCCTCGATGACCCGAATGTCAATTCCGTTCTTATACTTCTCACGCCTCAGGTGATGACAGATGCTGCGGGGACCGCCGAAGCCATTGTTCGTATTGTGAAAAAGAAATCGGACAAACCCGTCTTCGCGTGTTTCCTCGGCGCTGGAAAAGTCGCCAAAGGCAACGTCATTCTCAGGGAGAACAAAATACCGCAATACGACTCGCCGGAATCAGCGGCCCTGACCATCAAAGTAATGAATGAATATGTCCGCTGGAAAGCAACACCCAAACGCGTCGTCAAAATGTTCTCCGTCAATCGCCACAAAGCCGAAACCGTTATCGAAAGGCACCTCCGCCAGGGAGTCAGCCAGATTGGCGAAGCCGAGTCAAAGGAAATTCTCGAGGCATACGGCTTTGTAACACCAAAGGACGCTGTCGCTAATACTGCTGAGCAGGCCGCCAACATCGCCGACCAGATCGGCTATCCGGTGGTCCTCAAAATATGGTCGCCCGACATCATCCACAAATCAGACGTCGGCGGAGTCCGCGTTGGCCTTGAAACGCCTCAGGAAGTTATGGATGCCTTCGACCTGATGATGTTCAGAATCCCCAAAAAAGTCCCAAACGCCAAAATACTCGGTGTTCTTGTCCAGACAATGTGCTCTCGCGGCAAAGAGCTTATACTCGGTATGCATCGCGACCCGCATTTCGGCCCGCTTATGATGTTCGGAATGGGCGGCACTATGGTTGAGGTCATGCAGGATGTCTCCTTCTATCTTGCGCCGCTGACAGCCGAAGAAGCGAAAAAAATGCTCGTCGGCACGCGAACTTATAAAATGCTAATCGGTGCCAGAGGACAGAAGGGCGTTGATATCGACGCCGTCGCCGAAGGGCTCCAGCGTCTCTCGCAGCTCGTTACGGAATTCCCCGAAATACAGGAAATGGACATCAATCCCTTTATGGTCGGCCCGCAGGGTACTACCCCCGTCGCCGTCGATGCCAGGATAAGGGTGGAAAAAGCATAACTTGGGAAAATTATTATGGTTGATTTCGACTGGAAAGAAAAATACAAATCAAAAATCGCCCCGGCCATCGAGGCCATGAAGGTCATCAAGTCCGGTGATTATATCTTTATAGGTTCCGCCTGCGCACAGCCGCAGCATCTCGTCGCCTCGCTGGTTGAGCATTCCTCGCACATCTACGATGCTCATATAATTCACCTGCTCACTATGGGTGCGGCGCCGTACGCAACCGAGAAATATCGTGAAAAATTCAAAATGAACTCATTCTTCATCTCCGACAACGTCCGCGACGCTCTCAACAAGGGCATCGGCGACTACACCCCGATATTTCTTTCCGAAATCCCCAACGAATTCGAAAGCGGCAGAATCCCTCTCGACATCGCCCTTATTACAGTTACGCCTCCCGACATCAACGGCCTCTGCTCCTTAGGCGTTTCCGTCGATATCGTCAAGGCCGCCACCGCAAATGCCAAATACGTTATCGCTCAGGTCAATTCACGTATGCCCAGGACATTCGGCGACTCCTTTATCCACGTCAACAACATCGACTGCCTCGTCCCCTTTGATGAAGATGTTTTTGAAATCGTCGTTCCCGAAACAGACGACGTTATGCGTCGCATCGGCGAGAATATCGCACGCCTCGTCGAAGACGGCTCAACCATCGAATGCGGCATAGGCCGAATCCCTCAGACGCTCGCCGAATACCTCAAAGACAAAAAAGATCTCGGCATACACACCGAAATGTTCAGCGACTGGATTATCGACCTCATTGAATGCGGCGCAATTACCTGTGCCAAAAAAACCGTCAATCACGGCAAAGTCGTCGCCAGTTTCTGTATGGGTACTAAACGCCTTTACGATTACATCAACAACAACCCATTCTTTGAATTCTACCCAACCGAATATGTCAACGATTCTTATTTGATCAGCCAGCACGAAAAAATGATTGCCATCAACGTCGGTCTCGAAATCGACCTAACGGGACAGGTCTGCTCCGATTCCCTCGGCTATCGCTTTTACAGCGGTATCGGCGGACAAATTGACTTCGTGCGTGGCGCGGCCCGCAGCAGGGGAGGCAAAGCCATTATCGCTATGCCCTCAACAGCCCGCGGCGGCGAGGTCAGCAGAATCGTCCCACATCTCGCCGAAGGCGCCGGCGTCGTCACTACACGCGGGGACGTCCATTACGTCGTTACCGAATACGGCATCGCCTATCTCCACGGCAAATCCATCCGCGAAAGAGTTCTCGACCTCATTAATATCGCGCATCCCAAATTCAGGAGCGGGCTTATGCAGGCCGCCAAGGCGAATAACTATATCTACGCCGACCAGATTGACCTTGACTGGGACAAGGTTCGATATCCCGCTGAGCTTGAACGATACGACACCCTCCGCGACGGCACTGAAATATTCTTCAGACCCGTCAAGCCGAACGATGAGCACGAGCTGGCGGAAATGCTTTACTCGCTGAGCGAAAAATCCGTCCAGACAAGATATATGACCCATACGATGACATTTCCGCACAAGGATGTCCAGCAGCTCACCAATATCAACTATCAGCAGGATATCGCCATTGTCGGCGTAGTCCCCGGACCTTCCGGCGACGAGCACCTTGTCGCTATGGCGCAGTATTTCCTCGACCCCAAAACACAGTCAGCCGAAGTAGCCTTCGTTGTCCACGATGAATGGCAGCAGAAAGGCATGGGTACATATCTTCTGGATTATATCACCAAAATTGCCAAACAGCGGGGCGTTAAACACTTTTTCGCCAAGGTTCTGCCGGGAAACAAAGCGATGCTCTCCATATTCCACAACTCCGGCTTCAAGGTCAACACCACCTTCGACGGAGAGGTTTATAACATATCTTATGACCTTACCGAGAAATAAAGAGAGGCCGTTGTGACCACAAAACCCGCCGCCTTCATTTATTCCCCAAAGCTCGAGGAAATCTCTTATCCCCCGGAGCATCCTTTCAATACAACACGCGCAAAAAAAACACGCGAAGTAATTAATTCTATGGGGCTCCTTTCGACCCCGGACCGCATCGAGGTCCCCCCAAAAAACGCCAGTCGGATAGCCCTCAAAAAATTTCATACCGCCCGCTACCTCCACTGTCTTCAGAACGCCTCAAAGGGGCAGTGGGACCATGAGGCCCTCGGTATGGGACTGGGTACGTCTGATTGCCCCGTCTTCAAGGGAGTATATGAATACGCGGTTCTGGCGGTAGGGGCCACTATTACAGCCGCCCAGCTTATCCTCGACGGCAAAGTTGATGTCGCGTTCAATCCCTCGGGCGGCTTTCACCATGCCCATCCCGAGCTTGCCTCGGGCTTTTGCTACATTAACGACGTTGCTCTTGGCTGCGAGGTCCTCGCTGAGAAGGGCAAAAAAGTCCTTTACCTGGACGTCGATGTTCATTGCGGCGACGGCGTTGCCGCCTTTTTCTACGAACGCTCCGACGTTATGACAATTTCGCTCCATCAGAACCCAAGAACACTCTTTCCGGGCACCGGCTTCGAAAACGAAATAGGCAAAGGTAAAGGCAGGGGCTACTGCGTAAATGTCCCGCTGCCTGTCGGTACATACGACGAGGCCTATATGCTCGCAATCAAAACCGTCGTCATGCCGCTAATCCACGCGTTCAATCCCGACGTTTTTGTCTTTGAGCTTGGCGCTGATGCCCTCGCTGGTGACCCACTGGCGAATCTTCGCCTGACAAACAACGTTTACTCGGACATAATTCATCAGTTGCTCGCCTTCGGAAAACCCATCCTTATGACCGGAGGCGGCGGCTACAACGTCGAGAACACCGTTCGCGCCTGGTCGCTCGCCTGGTCT
>JBFZBL010000302.1:0-2853 GCA_041308485.1 Phycisphaerae bacterium
TAAAAATTAAAATGCAAAACGACATATTAAAATTCAAAAAGAGCCTTTCCATCTCAAAAAGCTGGATTCGGCGACTAAAACCGACAGAATCGGTTAACCGGTAGAACACGTCCGCCGCCGGCCTCTTTGATTTTTGCATTGTCATTTTGATATTTACTTTTTGCTATTTGATATAAACATCTATTAAATAGAGATTGATATGAAATTTTCTTGAACCAACTTGCGCTGTAGTATTAAGGCACTGGTGATTAAACAATCACGGATTTAAAGTCAGAAAAGGTCGCGCGGTAACCCATGATTCATTTCAACGTGACAGAGCAGAAAAACCAGGAGCTGCAGCGGCGCATGCAGAACTGCGGCCTGCTGGAGAAAGAGATTGAAGAAACGTTTGTCCGCAGCGGCGGTGCGGGTGGGCAAAAGGTAAATAAGACTTCCACGTGTGTTCAATTGAAACATCTCCCGACCGGATTGACTGTCAAAATGCAGCAAAGCCGCAGCCAGGGGCTGAATCGATTTTATGCACGAAGACAGTTATGCGAGCTGCTGGAGAATCAACGGCTGGGCAAGGATAGCCCGCAGGCCAAAAGGATCGAAAAGATTCGCAAACAGAAGGACCGGAGAAAAAGGAGGCAGAAATGAGTGTGCCAAGTAAAGCTAATGTGAGCAAGCTGGACAATCCAGTCTGGTCAAAGGCTAACCACCAGACCAGAACGGAACTTTGCGTATAACGAGGTAACGAATTATGCGAAGCCAAAGGGAAGGCGGTTTGTCGGCCACAACGCAAGTGAAGGTATTGAGCCCCGAAATTCTCCTTATCGCACGCGGCCAAGGGTTTCATTTTCTGGAAGCCAGCATCGCTATGCGCGCTCAAGGTGAGTGCATAGACGACGTGCCGGGGTCTAAGTCCGTGGCAGGTCAACCAACGGTTCACATTGGAACTTGGGAGAGCCGTATTGCTCCCGAAAGAAGCGTCCAACAAGCCGAAGAAGCAAGGCGGATGTATGGCGATACGGCAGTCGGACTAACTCGTAGTAGAGGTGTAGGCGGGGTAATGCCCGCCGCGTTCCGAATTCACGGGACACTCGAAGGGGTTAGCAGTAAAACGCAGAGGGATGAGGTGGTGTATGCCATACAGTGAGATGGAACACATAACGCCAGCAAAATTAGCCCTCGTATCTGAACGGGCCAGGAAGGAACCGAAGTATCAATTTACCTGTTTAGCTCATCTGCTAAACGTTGGATTCCTGAATGAATGCTACAACCGTCTCGGCAGGGACCGAGCCAGTGGCATAGATGGAGTAAGTTGGAAGGAATATGGTGAGCAATTGGATAGAAACCTTGGCGATTTAGTGGCACGCATGAAGACCAAGCGGTATAAGCCGCTTCCGGCTCGGCGTGTCTATATTCCCAAGAATGAGCATGAGAAGCGACCGTTAGGCCTGCCTGCGCTGGAAGATAAGATTGTGCAGAAAGGTATTGCCTGCCTACTGGAGGCGATATACGAAGTGGATTTTCAGAAGTGCTCCTATGGGTTTCGTCCGGGCAGGAACTGCCATCAGGCGTTAAATGTGGTGTACACGACGATTACGAATGGCCCCATCAATCATGTGATAGAGGCAGACATCAAAGGATTCTTTGACCATGTTTCACATGACTGGATGATGAAGTTTCTGGCCATTCGCATCAACGACCCCAGCCTGCTTCTGCTCATACGCAGATTCTTAAAGGCCGGGTATTGTGAATCGGGTACATGGGTTCAGACTGAACAGGGAACGCCGCAGGGTGGTAATCTAAGTCCGATGCTTGCGAATATATTCCTGCACTATGTGCTGGATTTGTGGTTTGAGAAGAAAATAAAACCGCACGTCCGGGGGCAGGCCCATCTGGTTCGCTATGCGGATGATTTTGTCTGCATGGTGCAGTATATCGAGGATGCCGAGTACATAGAGCGTGCACTGCGGGAAAGATTTACCCAATTCAACCTTGAGTTGCATCCTGAAAAGACCCGCACAATCAGTTTTGGCAGATACGAACGAGAAAACGCGGACAGGCAGAACCGTAAGGCCAACACGTTTAACTTCCTTGGATTTACCCATTATTGCGACACCAGTCGCAAAGGAAGCTATAAGGTAGGCCAAAAGACCAGCCCAAAGAAATTCCGAGCCAAATGCAAAGAGATGAACATCTGGCTTAAGGAAATACGGAATAGCGTCAAGGCCGGGCAATGGTGGTCGGTATTGCAGGCCAAACTGCGAGGCCATTACCAGTATTACGGGGTTTGCGGCAACATGCGGTCAATAGGGCGTTTTTATGCCCGAACAGTCTGTATGGCGTTCAAATGGCTCAACCGCCGCAGTCAGCGTAAATCGTTCAGTTGGGAAGGGTTCGCAACGTATTTGAAGCGGTATCCGCTGCCGAAACCGAAAATAGTGCATAACCCTTATACGCCATCGCCTGTGATGTGAGATTTACTGAAGAGCCGGATGTGGGAAATCTACAAGTCCGGTTCCGTGAGGGACGTTGATGTTCTTCACAAGGTTTGATAGTGTGGCACTCTTGATACCGAAAGGCAAGAGAAACAGAGAAAACAAACTAAACCTAAATGAAAGGACTATAATATGTCTACTCGACAAAAGTTAATTACAATTTGTGCAGTATTAGGAATGGTGTTGGCGGTTTCCTCGCCCGCATTGGCGACGATGGTAACTTTGGTGCCTGATACGCTGGACGTAACTGCGGGCTCGACGGTGGACGTGTCGGTTTATATGACTGACTCGCCCGGCATCACTATTACGGCCATTAACGCGATCATCTTTTACGATCCTGCTGTCTTTTCCTACGTGGATCCGAGCG
>JBFZBL010000303.1:0-2584 GCA_041308485.1 Phycisphaerae bacterium
TAGAGATCAAGAAATTGACAAATTTTATAATGAAAAAACGGTTTTTTTTGTAAATCCGTTGCCTCTGGTTTGTCATTATAATAGTAGCGGATACAGGAGCTTCTATTGAACGAACGCTGCGATGAAAATCTGGTGGCTGCTGCCGCGGCAGTAATAGTTGTAGCGGTAATGATCGGTATAAAGCCATTTGGTGAATCAACCTCTGTCCTTGCCGCGATGACAAAGAATGTTGAGCAAATGCCTTGGATACGTATGGTGCGTTTCAAAGGCGAACATCTAGTTACAGCACTTGCCGAAAGATATATCTTGAAGAAAATCCTGATTTCCCGGAAGGGATATTTGATCCGGACAAATTGCCCCAATAGATGAAACCAAAGATACTGCAATTACTCAAGGCCGGTTCGGTGGGATCGGCCTTTTTTGTGCGTTATCCGGTTAGCAGATCGAATTGCTCCTGGGTCAATACGCGGCGGAGTTTTTGCAGAGCGAATAGCTCTATCTGGCGGACGCGTTCCTTGCTCAAACCAATTAGCTTGGCTATCTGACTGAGACTCATGGGGTTACGCTGGCCGGAGATTTCGGTTTGTCTGATTAGGCCGTAGTGTTCACGTACGATGGTTCGTTCACGCTGGTCGAGGGTCTCGCTCATGACCTGATCGAGGCTTTTGCGGGCCGACTCGACGGCCAGGACCCGGCTGTCTTCCAGACGCAAATCCTGGGCAACTTCCAGCATATCTTCGCCGGCCTGATAAACCGGTTTTCTGCTCTGCGTGGCCCGTAAAGTCGCGTATCTCTTTACGATAGACCAGGTTACGTAGGTGGATAACTTGGTGCCGCGAGTAAAATCAAACTTTTCGACAGCGTTGATAAGAACCAGGTTGCCCTCACTGATCAACTCGAGCATTTCCGCATCGTTTCGCGTGTGCCGACGGGCGACACTTACGACCAGGCGAAGATTGCTGCGGATCAGGCGGTCCTTAACTTCCTGTGCCTGAAGTAGATACAAGCGTATCTGACGGATCAGACGCCCCGATGGATTACCGCGGTCCAAACGCCGATGGGACTGGGCGGCAAGGAATTTCAAATAATTATATTTGCGAAACAGGAATTTTTCCTGTCTGGCATCGAGCAGGCCGGTTCTGTATATATCTTGTACATAAGCAGTTAGCGATTCTATCGGGCCTTTATGTTTTAGTTTTGGCGGTGAGCCGCGATCCCAACCATTGGCGGTATCCGCGTTAAATAGTTCCGGGTCAGGATGCAGAATATAGTCCTTAGAGCCACGGCCGGTAAACTCATCGCTGGGAATGTAAGCTATTGTCGTATCAAGCAGTTGCGTAACCTGAGCGAGGTTTATGGCTCTGTAGATGTTGGACTTGCTGCGGCCGAATTGCTTCATAAGGTCCGTTACCGCAACGCCCTGCTGATGCAGGTCGAATATTTCACGGCATTGTTGCGGTTCGATGGAATAGGGCCGACGGGCAAATTGAATATTGATATCGGCATAACTGTTTGTTTCTGCTTGGCTTAGCAAAGAACGGACTGACTCGACCGATCGGCCGAACCGCCGGGCGGTGCGATGGATGGCTTCCTGGCGGTGATTGGGACAACGCCTGGCCCAACGAGCAAGGCGATGCAGGATGCCCTGTCGTTCGGCATCGGATATTTGAGAGAAGTTCTTACTCTGCAATACTTTACGACGATTCTTCCTGATGTAATAATCGACGCTGGAAGCAGGGAATCCCAGACGTAAACGGCCATCGGCAAAGACCAGGTATCGGCCCATTAAGCCGTTGTGTCGCCAGCGGGTAATGGTTTTTGGGCAGACACGGAAGCGACGGGCGAGGGATTGGGTGGTATAAACCTTTTGGGTTAAAGAGGTTGCGTGGATTTGCAGTGTTTTACTGAGCTGGACGGCATAGGCGGGTATATCTGTCAGTAAGTCGTTGTAAGCCAAGGAGTTATCGGAATCGACGACTGTGCTGGGGTGTGGTCGATAGCCGGTGAGGTGAAAGCAGATAAACTCGAATGGATAGCGTCTGTTGGGCTGAATCAGCCTGATAAGGGCTTCGCAAGCGTCGATCTGAGCAAGGCGTTTACTTTCTGGGGCAAATTTGGCTTGCAAAAGCAACTGTCGCAACTGTAGGGACTTAACGCGGGCCATGGTATGCTGCCATTATCTATTGTATATAAATAACTTACATAATATTATTACACATAAAGACAGTTTTGTCAAGAGGAAAAACAAGGTGTTCCCAAAGACCAGATGTCCGGATAAAAGACGAAGATATGGATGAGAAATGACAAAGGATGAGTGGCGAGAGACGTGAGACAAAGGGTGAATGCAAGTGACAAATGATATTGATGTAAGTGCTTATTTTACGTTGTTGGAATTGCTGTAAGTGCTTATTTTTGCGTAACGATTATAACGATTAGGTAAGATGGGTAAGAAAAAAGTGCGAAATTCGGCGAAATTTGGATGAATTCTGATGAAAAGTGATGTGGTTTATACCCAGTTTGTACTATGTTTGTACTATGTTTGTACTATGTTTGTACTATGTTTGTACTATGTTTGTACTATGTT
>JBFZBL010000304.1:0-2586 GCA_041308485.1 Phycisphaerae bacterium
TTGAAACTATGGTTGATTACGAGATGGATGAATTCAAATACAGAGGGATTCTCGCGGAAAAATTTTCCATCTCCGATGACGGCTTAGTCATTTATTTCAAGCTAAGGGACAATATCTGGTTTTCAGACGGGCATCCGGTTACTACAGACGACGTAATTTTCACTTACAATACAATCACGGACCCCAATATTGACGCCGCCAGTTACGCCAATTATTTCCGCGACGTTGACCACTACGAGAAAATCAACGACAAGGAAATTAAGTTTTATATGAAGAAAGTTTATTTCCTCTCGCTTGGTTATCTTGGCGGCATGCCAATCCACCCGGAACACATATATAAATACAAGGATGCCCGCGAATTCAATGAGCGAAGAAGTAATCCAGTGGGGACAGGGCCATATATTTTTGAAAAATGGGACGTGGGACAGCAGATTGTACTGCGACGCAACGAAAATTACTGGGGACCAAAACCCAAAATCAAGAAGCTTGTATTTCCGTTTATTACTAACAGCACAGCCGAACTTCAGGCTCTTCTGGCAGGCAAGACGGATTACATAAGGCCTGTGCCTGACCAGTTTGCCGAGAAAAGCAACGACGAAAATTTCAAGAAAGATTTTTATTGCCTGTCGTACTGGGACGCCGGCAACACCGGCTATTTCTGGATTGGCTGGAATGAGGCGAGGCCGTTTTTCGCAGACAGAAAAGTTCGCCTTGCGATGACCCATCTGGTTGACAGGGAATCAATCATCAAACATATCCTGCGAAATCCAGAAGCCAGGATTCCCACAGGAAATTTTTTCATATACGGCAAACAGACCGACCCGAATATCAAGCCCTGGCCATACGATCCGCAAAAAGCAAAACAACTTCTCGACGGAGCGGGCTGGATTGACCACGATGGCGACGGCATACGCGACAAAAACGGCGTCCCGTTTCGCTTCAAATATATGATTGCTGCTGATTTGGCCATACACGAGCAGATTGCCAAGTTAGTCAAGGACGCCGCCGCAAGTGCCGGTATCGAGGTTTTGCTTGACCCTTATGAATGGTCGGTTTTTACCCAGAAAGTTCACAACAGGGAATTTGACGCAGTAAGTATGGCCTGGGGCGGCAATGTCGAAGAAGACCCTTACCAGATATGGCATTCGTCGCAGATAAAAAATCGCGGCTCGAATTACGTCGGTTTTAATAACGCTGAAGCCGACGCGTTAATCGAACAGGCCCGCCAGACGCTCGACCCGGACAAGCGGAACGCCCTGTATCACCGGTTTCACCGAATCCTGCACGAGGAGCAGCCGTATACCTTTATTTATACCCGGCCCGAACAGCGTTTTCTCGACAAGCGTTTTCAGAATGTGATAGTGCACAAGCTCGGCATTGATGAGCGGGAATGGTATGTTCCCGCACAGTTCCAGAAATATAAATGACGACTTATATCATTAGACGACTTCTGTTGATGATACCTACTCTTCTGGGTATCACGATTGTTGTGTTCGCCATAAGCCGAATGGCACCGGGCGACCCAGTGAGCTTGTCTATGGGGCCTGGCGGGATGATGGACGCCCAGCGGGCAGCGGATGTTCGCGCGGCGAGGATGAAGCTCTATGGTCTCGATAAGCCGGTTTACGTTCAATACGCTATCTGGCTGGGCAGGGTGGCGCGACTCGATTTCGCCGACTCAATCAAGCATCATCGTCCCGTCATCGACCTTATCAAAGAACGCCTTCCCGTTACACTTACCCTGAATTTGATATCTTTCGTCATTATTTACGCTGTTTCTATTCCGATGGGGATTCTCTCGGCAGTAGGGCGCAAAAGGTTCCTCGACCGTGCCGGCTCCGTGGTGCTGCTGATGCTCTGGTCGCTGCCCTCGATGTGGGTTGGTCAGATGCTCATCGGCTATCTCTGCGGGCCGCCTCTCAACTGGTTTTCGCCCGCGGGACTGTCCAGCAATGATGCCGACCAGTTCCCGTTTTTCCAGTGGCTTGCCGACCGCCTCTGGCATCTTGTGCTTCCTGTCTTTTGCCTTACCTACGCCGGGCTGGCGTATCTGACCAAACAGGTCCGCGCGGGAATGCTCGATAATCTCCGCGCCGATTACGTCCGCACCGCAAGGGCAAAAGGACTTTCCAACTGGACCGTTATATTCCACCACGCCTTCAGGAACAGCGTTATTCCGGTCATAACCATTATGGCGACGCTGCTGCCGGCGATGTTCGGCGGTTCAGTCATTATCGAGCGAATCTTCAGTGTCTCCGGTATGGGGCTGCTTGCTTTCGAGGCGGTTACCACGCGGGATTACAACGTCGTTATGGGAGTCGCCACAATCGCGGGCGTTTTGAATCTGCTGGGGCTGCTGATGGCGGACATTGCATACGCGATGGTTGACCCGCGAATAAGTTTCGAGTCGGCAACGTAAAATTATGAGCGAAAATAAACAACAGACATGGGGCACATCATACGGTGAAATGGTCTGGCGTGAGTTTGCTAAAAGCAAATTTACGCTTTGCTGGCTTGGCTTTATAGTCCTGCTGTTTGTGCTCGCTATTTTTGCGCCGTTTCTCGCGAACGACAAGCCCTTTGTTA
>JBFZBL010000305.1:0-6745 GCA_041308485.1 Phycisphaerae bacterium
CCCATGGACGACTATTAAATTCCGCGTCGGCTCTACACCATCAACGTCTTCACAAAGCAGCACCTCTTCAACTTCGACGACAAATACAACCAGTCAGTTATATCCCAACACACAGGTAAATCTTTATCCGCTGCCGTCTGAAGTTCAGGCAAAAAATAATCCGCAGCCTGTGCGATTTACGAATATCGATCGTATCGTAGTCGCGGCGAAAACTGCCGGCGAAATACCTGTGGCGATAGAGCAGGTGACCCAGCTTCTTCGACAGCGGCATCGCATAGGCAGCAGCGAGGCGGATGATTTTAATGTTCGCAATATGACAGAAATGACAAATGCGTTTTCTTCGACAACGAAGATGATGACTAACCTTCTGCTTGCAGTAGCTCTTATATCTTTAATTGTCGGCGGCGTTGGGATAATGAATATAATGCTGGTTTCGGTTACAGAACGGACGCGTGAAATTGGTCTGCGTATGGCGGTCGGCGCAAGGGCAAAGGATATTCTGCGTCAGTTCCTTATAGAAGCTGTAGTTTTATGTTTGGCAGGCGGATTGCTTGGGATTCTTCTGGGCTGCGGTGGCTCGTATCTTGTTACATATTTTTTAAGGTGGCCAACAGAAACATCAATGGCAGCTATCGTGGCATCGGTAATTGTATCGGCAAGCGTAGGAATCGTCTTCGGTTATTATCCGGCATGGAAGGCATCTCGTCTGGACCCGATTGAGGCGCTAAGATACGAATGAGAAAATCCGAAATCCGAAATCTGAAATCCGAGATCTCTCTTCTGACATCTGTCTTGTGTCTCCTTTTTGTTGCCGGATGTATGGTAGGCCCCGACTATAAACCTCAGGACCCGAATGCCCCGGCCGGCTGGGTCGGAACTAACAATACCGCATCACCGGACGCAACACTGCTTGCATGGTGGACGGAATTTAACGACGCGAACCTGACATCGCTAATCGAACGCGCGATGAAATCCAATCTCGACCTCAAGCTTGCCGAAGAAAGGATACGCGAAGCCAGGGCTGCCGGCGGTGTCGTCAGCTCGGGATTCTGGCCCACAGCCAACGTTACCGGCAGCGCCTCCCGTAATCGAATCGGTACTCCTAATGTAAATAAAAGCAATTTGTTCCAAACCGGACTGGACGCCGCATGGGAGCTGGATATATTCGGCGGGACAAGGCGAAGTATCGAGGCAGCAGAGGCCGACTTGAAAGCAACAATTGAAGACAGACGTGACGTTCTGGTTACTCTTGTATCCGAACTGGCGATTAACTACATTCAGCTTCGCGGCTATCAGCAGGAAATAATCATCGCCCGGAATAACCTAACAACACAACAGCAAAATGCCGCGGTGGTCCGAAAGCGGTATGAAGGCGGTTTCGTCAGCGCGCTGGATGTCGCGAATGCCGATGCGCAGGTCGCCACGACAATGTCACAAATCCCGTTGTTGGAAACCTCCGCACAACAAACGATTTACAATATCAGCGTTCTGCTGGGCCAGGAGCCTGCGTCTCTGCTGGAAGAGCTTTCTGTCTCCTCATCGATACCTATTACGCCGCCGGAAGTGCCTGCCGGTTTGCCGTCTGAGATGCTCCGCCGGCGTCCTGATATAAGACGCACCGAAGCACAGATACACTCCGCCACCGCAAGAATAGGCGTGGCAACCGCGGATCTATTCCCCAAGTTTAATCTTGCCGGCTCAATCAATATACAGGCAGACAACCTTGACAATCTGCGATGGGACCGGCGTTCGTGGTCATACGGCTCATCAGTTGGCTGGGAGATATTTAACGCAGGACGAGTCAGTTATAATATTGAGGTCCAAAAGGCACTCCAGCAGCAGGCCGTACTAACCTATAAAAAGACCGTTCTTACCGCTATCCAGGATGTCGAAAACGCCCTTATCGCGTATGTCAAAGAGCAGGAACATCATAAGTCGCTTATCGACGCCGTGACAGCAAACCGAAAGGCTGTCGAACTTTCGACCCAGCTCTATGTAGAAGGACAAACCGATTTTATAAGCGTGCTGGATGCGCAAAGAGCGCTTTTAGTTACGGAAGACGCCCTTGTTCGGAGCACAAGCACGCTCTCTACGGATTTAATAGCAATCTACAAAGCCCTCGGCGGCGGCTGGGACAGCAATTCGCCGGACAGCAATTAGTCCCATAAATACGGATTCAATTCTTTTCGCTCCCAGCCCGCTCATTTTAAGTGAACTCTGTCGCTGAAACGGACGAAAGAACCATAGGGTATCGGTAAGTAAACCTTTACTTAAGCATAATTTATAGAATAAGCCGCACCTTTTTCGACGGTTTGACATAGGAGTGATAAAATGGGAATTCAGGATTTATCGGAAAATACGCTTCTTGTTGACGCAGCTCCGGAACCGAGCTTGAACGAAGAGCTTGCGAACGTTACCGACGTGGTACGAGAAAGAGGCGATTGCGACGTTATCATTGATTTCAAACGCGTGGATATCGTCACGTCATCGAGTTTGTCAAAGCTCCTTAAACTGCGGAAGCTGCTGATGGATTGCAACCGCACACTGGTGTTGTGCAGTATGGCGACGGCGACAAAGGGAATCTTTTCGGTAACCGCGCTCGATGGCATATTCACAATGGTGCCCAACCAGGCGGCGGCACAGGCGGCAATAGACACCCAAACCGCAAACATGCGGTTCTAACGAATATAACCTTTTTTGTTACTAAAGCCCCGTTCAGACAAACCTGAACCGGGCTTTTTTTGTGCCTAAACCGCCTCATCAGAACTAGGAACAATCGAATGAGGCCTTGCAAAAGGGGCATATGAACCGCATAATGACTCTAGAATCATTTTGAGAAAGGTCTGTTATGAAAATTGCATACTTCGATTGTTTTTCCGGCGCGGCTGGCGATATGATAACTGGCGCAATGCTCGACGCGGGGCTGGATTTCGAGTTCCTAAAGAACCAGATTGCGACTTTGGGTTTGAAGGACCTCGGCCTAAAAGCCGATGAAACGAAACGCGCCGGGCTACGAGCAACGCACTTTATCCCCCTCATCAAAGAAGAGCACCACCATCGCCACCTCAGCGACATAATTAAAATCATCAATGACAGCAAGATAGGCGTAAAGCCAAAGCAGACAGCCATCGCCATATTTGAACGCCTGGCACAAGCCGAGGGAAAAGTCCACGGCAAAGAGCCGAATTACATTCATTTTCACGAAGTCGGCGCACTGGATTCGATTGTCGATATCGTTTCTGCGGCAATAGGGCTTGACGCACTCGGCATAGAAAAAGTTTATTGCTCGGTACTGGCAGTCGGAGGCGGACAGGTCAAAGCGGCCCACGGAATAATGCCCGTGCCGGCTCCCGCGACGGCGGAATTACTCAAAGGTGTGCCGACAGTCGGTGGTCCGATTGATAAGGAACTGCTCACGCCAACCGGTGCGGCAATTCTTACAACGGTCGCAAAAGATTTTGGCGTAATGCCTCCAATGAAAATTGAGGCGATGGGTTACGGAGCGGGAACTTTAGACAGCGAGCATGTCCCTAACGTTGTGCGCCTGATTCTGGGTCAGTCGGCGGAAGATTCGGCGGCAACAGCCGACACCGTTTGTCTGCTTGAGACAAATATCGACGACATAACAGGCGAGATAATTGCGCACACGATGGACAAACTTCTTAAGGCCGGAGCTTTGGACGTGTTTACGACGCCTATTGTAATGAAGCAGGCCCGCCCTGCCGTGATGCTGACTGTCATCTGTAACACAGCCGACATCACCCGGCTGGAAGAAATGATTTTTGAGGCAGGAGTTACATTCGGCATTCGAAAGCAAATCGTCGAGCGAAGTAAATTAACGAGGGAGTTTGTAACGGTGGCAACACGGTTCGGGAATATAAAAATTAAGGTCGGAAAACGGGGCGGCAAAATTGTTGCCGCCAAACCCGAATTCGCTGATTGCGCCAAAGCCGCACAGGAGCATAACGTGAGCATCAAAGCGGTTATGCAGACGGCAATCGCGGAATTTAAAAAGCCCGGTTAGTTTGCCTTAACCCCTTCTGGAATCAATACTTTATCGTATTATACGAGTAATCCAGTGGGGGGAATGTCTTGCACAAATCGGGAAGAATTCTGTTAATTTAATGTTTTCGCCACAACATTATAGGATTTTCGCCCGTATATTATAGGACATTCCTGCTTTCATATTGTTGGGGGGTATGTTAGAATAGGGAAGTTTGTCAGGGAGGATATTAGGTGCAATGGTATGGAAAGTATGGCCAGAAGGAGCCGTGAAGGGTGATGTTTTGCAATCGCGGGAGTTGCGGTTGGCGGCATATCGGGCGAGAAACAACAGGCGTGGCGAACAAGAATCGAAGAAATTGCCTGATTTGTCTGATGACGATGGCGCTGTTGGTCTGCGCCGGTGCCGCAAATGGTAAATACGGCGGAGGAAACGGCGACAGCAATAATCCATTCCTTATTTCCTCGTCTCAAGATTTAGTACAGATAGGCAACAACCCCGACGACTGGGACAAGCACTTCCTGTTAATGTCTGATGTCAATATGAGCGATTACAGCACCACCGGCGAATTTCCGATTATCGGGTATTTCCAATGGGACCCTTATATCTCAAAGCCCTTTAGGGGCGTCTTCGACGGCAACAAAAAAAGAATCATTAACCTGAGTATCACAAAAGTTGGGTATGATTTCACCGGGCTATTCGGATACGTTTTTGGCAAAGGAGCATTGATAAAGGACCTGACTCTGGTTAATCCGAAAATTAATGGGTTATACTCAATGTACACCGGGGCAATCGCAGGCAAATTAAGAAACGGAACTGTTACAGGATGCAGCATCGAAGGAGGCACCATACGGGGCGCCAGCAATGTTGGCGGTCTAATTGGATATAATTTAAATGGGGCAATCACGAATTGCACAGTAGAAACAACTGTTTATGGCAATACAGGCGTCGGGGGTATTACCGGCTATCACAGTGGCAATATTATGCAGGATTGCTACTTTTCCGGAGTCGTGTATGGCAAGCGCGATATGGGCGGATTGGCAGGCGAAAATGACGGCCAAATTGTGAATTGTTACATGAAGGGAAGTATTTCCGGCAGCGAAGACAAGGTGGGCGGCTTGGTCGGAACATCGCGAGGAATGGTGAAATGCAGTTATGTGATAGCAAATGTGACCGGATACCAACAGACCGGCGGTCTGATAGGACGAAACGCCGGCAGTATTTCGGATTGCTTTGCACAGGGAACGGTTACAGGCAGTTATTGCGTCGGCGGACTTGTGGGCCTGCTGTATGACAATGGAACCATTTCGAGATGTTACGCTGTGGCTAATATGACTCCGAATGCCGATCAGATGGGTGAGTTTGTCGGCTTTACAGACAGCGGAACGATAACGGCGTCATTTTCATCGGACAATGCCTCGACCGCGGAAATGATGACGGAAAATACCTACACAAAAGCAGGATGGAAATTCGTCGGTGAAGCAGCAAACACCATGGAAAACCCATGGGCAATTTGCGAAGGTATGAACTATCCCCGGCTGAGCTGGGAAAAGTTGTATGCGGGTGACTGGATATGCCCGGACGGTGTGGATATTATGGATATCGCGTTACTCTGCGAGCAATGGATGACTCCAAGGGCCAGTCTGGATATATCGCCGGGCGGAGGCGACGGTATAGTTAATTTTTACGATTGGATAGTATTTAGCCAGGCGTGGAAAAAAAGACAGGGCATGCCCGGCTGGAATTCTAAATGTGATATATGGCCCGAAGGCGGCGACGGCGTTATCGATGAAGCGGACCTCGCGAATTTTATGGCACGATGGCTTACCAACGGCGCAGGCCAGTTCGATATCGCCCCGGCTTTCAGAGGCGACCAGATTATTGACTTCCTCGACTTCGCAGCCGCTGCCGAAAACTACCTCAAGCAGTGACAGTAAATCACACTTTATACCCTCCCTTTCCGACTGTTTATTGTTATTGCCCGCCTCCGGCCGAGCAGATATACTTAATCATTATGAAGATGAAATCGTTACTGATTCTGATACTTATGCAGGTTTGGTTGTTAATGATACCGGCCAATGCGGCTGAACCTAATAGTATAGGGGATATATTCAAAACAGGCGGTTTCGACTGGCTCTTCGGCAAATGGGAAACAACGAATGACACCAACCAGGAGATAGAAGCTGAGTTTGAACTGGAAGCCGATGGTTATGCCATTTCAATCGAAGCTAAAGCAGGAAACAATAAGCATATCGGCCTTGTCTATTACTCGCCGACCCGAAAAACAATTCTCCATACCGGCGTCGATAATGCAGGCCGTGCCATTGCCAGCCTGTGGGAAATAAAGGGGGATATGCTTGTAGCAAATATTGAACAAACCGCACCCGATGGCTCAATCACCCATTATGTGAGGTATCTTTCAAAGGTCGATGCCGACACTATGAAATCAGTTACATATAGCGTTGTCGATGGCAAACGCTCCGACGAGCCAATCGGCACACTCATATTCAAACGCGATAAATAAAACAATAGTCGCTGCTCTTTTCTCAATCCCCAATTCTCCCCGAACGGAAAATTGCACACCAGCGTATTAAAGAGTAGAAGTTATATGAGGACATGAAAATGAAGCTCAAATACGCAGGAATCGCGGTTTTAGGGATCGCGCTGGCAGCATTGGCCGTTCAGAAGGGAGACAAACAAATGGCTAACCATAAACTGACTCCCGAAGAAGAGTATGTAATC
>JBFZBL010000306.1:0-10302 GCA_041308485.1 Phycisphaerae bacterium
TTCTTTGCTTTTTTCTTCTTTGCCATTGTTTGGTACCTCCATATGGCACAAAAAACAGGTTTATTCAATAACAGTAAAACTTACTTACGAAAATCACTAACCGAGTTTTCAAAGAGGCCAGCAAATGTAGTTATATCTTTTATCGTCCAAATAATTAAGAATCCTTCAGCTAAATTTGCAATGCGCAGCTTTTTATGTCAAGTGAATAGTGTATTGTGTCATTGTGCACACGCGAGAATGTTGTTATTGTGTTGCTGATATTTGAATTTGTTTTTTGGTTGCATCGTTGATCGTGACAGCCTGTGGCTGCATTGCAGGAATGCGTTTTAGCTGTGTTATAAGCAGTTATTAACGTAATTTGAATTTTTGACGTTGCCAATTATTGCGTCGCTGTTATACTTAATGTTATTGCGAAAAGCCGCATCTTTTTAGTGTTCGTGTTGACTTATTGCTGCGATTGGCTTAAAAGAGTTTTGTTGTGAAATAATTTTTTATAGAATTAACAATTAGGTTGTTAGATTTTTTATGTCGCAGAAAAAAATAGCGTTGTTTGGGGGGACGTTTGACCCGATACACATCGGTCATACGACAGTTGCGGAAGCAGCATGTAACGGTGTCGGAGCTGAGAAAGTGATATTTGTCCCCGCGAGGCGTTCGCCATTAAAGGCATTTTTCCCGGAGGCCAGTGACGAGGACCGTCTTGAGATGATTAAGCTTGCGACAGAGGGAAACAGCAGTTTCGATTTTAGTGATTACGAGCTTAAGAAGGCGGGGCCGAGTTACACGCTCCAGACCATCAGATATTTCAGACAGCAGCTCGGCGGCGACGTTTTGATTTACTGGCTGGCAGGGGCGGATACGCTTGAGGATTTGCCTCACTGGTATGGGGTTAATGAGCTGATAGACGAGTGTAATCTGACGGTGATGTACAGGGCGGGTTTTGCGCAGCCTGATTTCTCAAAGTTTATTTCGCTGTGGGGGGAGGAGCGAGTAAGAAAAATGCGGCAAAATGTTGTTGAGACGCCGCTGGTTGATATCAGCAGCACCGAAGTGCGCAAACGATTGTCGGCAGGGCAGGACGTCGGCGCAATGATATGCCCGAATGTTCTGAAATATATCCGTGAGCGCCGATTGTATGGGATACGGAATTATTGAAGACGCCGCGTTTTTTTGAGTAACTTTTTTCGCTTGTTATCCGCCAGATTTTCCAGCCAGTCGCACCACTGTTTCATGCCCTTACCGGTTTTCGCGGAGACGAGGAAGATTTTCGTGCTTTTATTCAGTTTGGATATGTCGGCCCTGACTCTTTTGATGCTGAAGTTTGTGGCTTTGAGGAGGTCGATTTTGTTAATGAGGACGGCGGCGGCCCTGGCGAAAATCATCGGGTATTTGGCTGGTTTATCGTCGCCTTCAGGGACAGAGAGGACGGCGATTTTATCCGTTTCGCCGAGGTCGAAGGTGGAGGGGCAGACGAGGTTGCCTACATTCTCGACAATGAGCAAATCGAGACGGTCGATTGGGAGCTTGTGAAACGCCTGGCTAATTTGTGCTGCGGACAAATGGCAGGCGCCGTCGGTGACAATCTGGTGGGCGGGAGCGCCCGCTTTTCTGATGCGTTTGGCGTCGATATCGGTCTGGATGTCGCCTTCGATGACGCCGATATAGAGTTTGCCTTTAAGCATTTCTATCGTTTTTGCCAGCAGTGTGGTTTTTCCCGAGCCGGGGGAGGAAATCACGTTGAGGCAGGGGAGTTTGCGTTCCTTCAGAAACGCCCGGTTTTTTGCGGCGTATTCTTCGTTGGCGATAAGGATTTTCCTGCGGACTTTTATTTTTCGCATTTCATTTATCCTCGAATGTTATTTCTTCAAGCAAGAGCGGTGCGTCGGGCAGCAGCTCAAAATCGTCGTGCCTGCACTTCGGACATTTTGATTCGTGCAGGTTGAACTCGAAGGTTGAACGGCATTTTTTGCACTTTGCTTTTATCGGCTTTTGCTCGATATTAAGTTTGAGATTTTTGCAGACGGTATCTTCACTGATGGCCTCGAAGGCGAATTTGAGCGATTCGGTGTTTATGGCGTTGAAGACGCCGCAGCTTATTTTGGCGGCGATGGGTCTGGCTTTTTGTTTTTTTGCCTCCGCTGATATGGCTTCGAGTATAAATTGTGCGACGGTTGCTTCGTGCATCAGCAAATCCTCGGCAGTTCTCTGCCGTAAGGCATCTGGACGATTCTTCTGCCGCCGATTCTGGTGGTTGTTTCAACCACGGGGGCATCGTCGGTCTTGACGACCTCTCCGATAATAGCTGCGTGCTGCCCGAGTGGATGGGTACGGCAGATTTTGACACAGTCTTCGGCGATTTCAGGGACGACTACCGCTACGAATTTGCCTTCGTTTGCGATGTTGAGGACATCAAAGCCGAGAGCGTCGGCGGCCGCCTGAACCGTCGGATTAATCGGGATATCGGCGTCGTTAATCCGTATGTCAAACGAGGTTTGTCGTGCGATTTCGTTTAGGGTTGCGGCGAGACCTCCGCGTGTGGGGTCTCGCATAAATTTTATTCCTTTGGTTTCAGTCAGCAGTTTGCAGGTCAAATCGGCGAGAGCTGCGCAATCGCTTTTAAGCTGCGATTTAAAGCCGATATCCTGTCGAAGGGACATAATGGTCATACCGTGGTCGCCGATTGAGCCGTTGATTAAGATTTTGTCGCCCGCTTTGATGTTGCCAAAGCCCAGTTCGACCCCTTCGAGGCGAACCCCGATACCTGCGGTGTTGATAAATATCTGGTCTGCGGCGCCGGTCTCGACGGTTTTGGTGTCGCCTGTAACTATGGCGACGTTATTCTGCGAAGCAGCAGCGGCGATGCTGTCTATTATTTTGTCGAGTATGTCAAAAGGTAAACCTTCTTCGATAATAAGGGCGACCGATATTGCTATGGGTTTTGCGCCGCTGACGGCAAGGTCATTTATTGTTCCGCATACGGCCAGTTTCCCGATGTCACCACCGGGGAAAAACAACGGCTTTACAACGTAACTATCAGTAGTGAAACAGATTGATTTTGAATCGAGATTTAGTTTGGCGGAGTCGGTAAGCTCGGCGAGGGTGTTGTTTGCGAATCTTGGGAGTATATGTTTACGGATTAGCTGGTCTGAGAGCTGGCCGCCGCCGCCGTGAGCAAGCAGAATTTTGTCGTGTTCTTTCTGGCTCATCCGTTTTGTTTTTTCCGTCTGCCGTATTTGAACCAGGCGGCGCAGGCGCCTTCGGAACTGACCATACATGGGCCGACCGGGGTTTGCGGTTCGCAGGCGCTGCCGAAAAGCTCGCACTGCGGCGGGTCAATCAGGCCGCAAAGCACTTCGCCGCAGCGGCAGCCGGTCGTGTCGTTTTCGGATTTTTCTGTTACGCCGAATCGTTTAAAAGCGTCGAATTTGCTGTAATTTTCTTTGAGTTGCAGTGTGCTTTTTGGGATTTTTCCGAGTCCTCTCCAGTAGCCATCCATCGGTTCGAAACATTCGGAGATAATACTTTGAGCAATCTGGTTACCCTTCTCGGTGACTACAGCGGTGTAAAGTGTTTTTGCCTCAGGTTTGCCCTCGATTATCTGTCGGCAGATTTCGGCAAGGCCCTCGATTATCTGCATTGGCTCGAAGCCCGCCACGACGCACGGCTTGCAGAATTGTTCGACAATTCCCCTGAACACACCATAGCCGGTAATGACGCTGACATGACCGGGGCAGAGGAAGGCGTCTATTTTGTTATTCTTATCACTGAGCAGTGCCTGCATCGCGGGCACGACGATTTTGTGGTTGCTCAGGATACAGAAGTTGTTGATACCTTCCTTTGCGGCTTGCTTTACGGCGACGGCAGTAGCTGGTGTGGTTGTTTCAAAGCCCACCGCGACAAAAACCACTGTTTTGGATGGGTTGTCCCTGGCTAACTGCAGGGCGTCTTCACTGCTGAGGACAATCCTGACGTTGCCGACTGATTTCCTGGTTTCGAGAGAACCGCCTTTACCGGGGACGCGAATCATATCGCCGTAAGTTGCTATGATGCAGTCGTTTCTGTCGGCAAGCTCCAGCACGGTATCGATGTAGCCCTGGTGTGTTACGCAAACCGGGCACCCCGGTCCCGATAAAAGTTTCATTGATTTGGGGAGAGTTCCCCTTATGCCGTTTCTGAATATCGAAACGGTGTGCGTGCCGCAGACCTCCATAATGTTGATGGGTCTGCCGGTGAGCTCGCATGCGGCGTCCATAAGAAGTTGTGCGTTTCTGATTCTTCGAAGCATAGGTCCGGGTAATTTATCCTGAAATTTTGTTCTGGGTATCGTTAAACTGGTCGATTTCCTCGATTAGTTCCCATGTTTTGCGGGCTTCGTCTTCGTCGATAGTTGAGATGGCAAAGCCGGCGTGAACGAGAACGAGGTCGCCGAGCTTGGCGTTGGGTAAAAAGGTGGTTCTCGCGTTGAACTGATTGCCCATCGCGTCAACTACCGCTCTGTCTTCTTCGAGCTTAACTATTCTTGCCGGTATTGCTAAACACATAGTTTATAGATTGGTTACTTGTCGCGAGCCGCGAGTTTTACGGCTATTGCCGCTTGGCCGACGGATACGCAGCCGTCGTTGGCGGGGAAATCACGGTTACATAATACAGAGAAGCCTGCTTTTTTCAATAGCAGGGTGAGGCGTTGTGCTAAATATCTGTTACAAAATACGCCGCCGCTTATAGCTGTTTTAACCAGCCCTTTACTCTGCCTGGCCGCCTTTGCCATTTCAAGCAGTCCGGCAGCGACGGCATTATGAAACTTCGCGGATATTACCGTTTTTTCCTGTTTCTTTTTTATATCGGCAACAATCTGCCTTATCATCATACGCGGGTCGAGTACCAACTGTTTATCGGATTGTTCGACAAGCTCAAAGTCGTACCGCTGGTCACAGCCGGATGCTGCGATTGCCTCAAGGGTTATTGGTAATTGTGCTTCGAAGTGGTTGTAATTTCCAAGTCCGAGCATAGTTGCTACTGCGTCAAATAACCTGCCCAAGCTCGACGTCTGAACCGTGTTTACTTTTTTGCGTATCTGCTCGCAAATAACCTCCTGCTTCTGTTTTTCCGGTTCGATTGGCCCAAGCAGCCATTGCAGTTTATCCAAGTCAAATTCTTTATCGTATGCCTGAATTAAAAGCGACAGTGTCGGTCTGATGGGTTGTTTGCTCGCGGCATCACCGCCCGCTAATGGGTAATAAGACAGATGTCCGAATCTTTCAAAATTATCCAGTGTCGCGATAAGACACTCGCAGCCCCAGATTGCACCATCCGTTCCGTAGCCGGTGCCGTCGCAGGCAAGACCAATCACCGGCTCATCTAATTTGTGTTCCGCCATAACCGCCGCGATATGTGCCCAGTGATGCTGCACCTCGATGATTTTTACGTCGGGCAGTGAGTGGGCATATTGCGACGACAAATATGCCGGGTGCAAATCGCAGGCGACTATTTTCAGCTTAACCCCGAACAGACCACGCAGATGTTCGATTGATTTTCTGTAGTGATGATATACCGCGGCGTCTTCGAGGTCGCCTATGTGCTCGCTGCATATAAGCTGGTTGGCCTTGACAAAAGAGAATGTATTTTTCAAATCAGCCCCGGCGGCGAAGATGTCGGATTGACTGGTTTGTTTTATGGTGACAGGTGCAGGTACATAACTTCTCGACCTTCGCAGCAATGCCGGTTTGTCGTCGATAAAATGCACAATCGAGTCATCGACCTGTCTGTAAATGTCCCTGTCGTGCATCAGGAAGGCGTCGGCTATCTTACCAAGGCGTTCAATTGCTTCGTCGTTTTTGCAAATCAGCGGCTCATCGCTGATATTACCGCTTGTCATTACCAAAACTTTTATCCCCTCAGTGAAAAGCAGGTGATGCAGGGGCGCATAACAAAGCATAAAACCGAAGGTGTTTGTTCCTTCGGCTACTGATGATGCAATCGATGAATCGGTATTCTTTGGCAAAAGTACAATCGGACTTTGAGGGCTTTTTAATAATTCTTCGGCTTGTTTACTAACAGCCGTGTGCTGTTTTATTGTTTCAATCGAATCGGCCATCAGCGCAAACGGCTTATGCTCTCTTTTTTTGCGTTCTCGCAGACATTTTACCGCGTCGTTATTGAAGGCGTCGACGGCAAGGTGAAAGCCGCCTATGCCCTTTATGGCGAGGATTTTGCCTTCTTTCAATAGCTGTGCGGTTTGAGAGATTGTTTTGTCGGAGTCGGTTTGAATTTTGTTGCCTTTGTTATCGGCGAGCCAGATTTTGGGGCCGCATTGCGGGCAGGCGACCGGCTGGGCGTGAAAACGGCGGTCTGTCACATCATGATACTGGGCTGCGCATTTTTCGCACATCGCGAAGACTGACATCGTGGTATTCGGCCTGTCGTAGGGAATAGTTCTGATTATCGAATATCTCGGCCCGCAGTTTGTACAGTTGATAAACGGATAGCGATAGCGGAAGTCATTTTTGTCGAAGAGTTCACGCAGGCAGTCGGGGCAGGTGGCGATATCGGCTGTTACTCGTGAGATTGGAGTGCCTGCTGAGTCGCTTTGCCTTATGACAAATTCTTTTTCTCCTGCGGCTGGTTGTATGTCTGAGGCCATGCATAATTCGATTTGCGCCAGGGGCGGGGCGTTGGGGCCGTTGAGGCGTTTGATAAATTCGGCGATTTTTGCCTCTTGGCCCTGCAGCTCGATTGTTACGCCTTTTGTGTCGTTATAAACGAAACCGGTGAGGTTCAACTGCACGGCGAGACGATATACGGCTGGACGAAAGCCTATTCCCTGTACCTGTCCTGTTATCAGAATCTTTTTTCTTATTGCCAAAGTTTTCCGTTTCAATATCTATGCTGAGATTATACGCCCCATTTTGGCAAACTGTTTTAGCGGATTATAGCCGGGATATACCAATAGGGTCAAACATGGAGTATTTTTGAAATATTTTTATCAACAAGGCTGTTAGTGAGTTATCCGAAACCTCCTCCTTGCCCTGGTATCGGAATTACGGCACCGAAACCTCCCGCGTTGTTTTTCCGCAAGCCCATAAGCGCCAGTGCACGATACATCATCCATCGGAATTTTGACGGGCTTTGCACCACAATGGCTTCAAGTTCATTTTGCTGCGTGATGTTCTGTAAGAAAATCTGGATACCATATTGTTGCCAGCGAAGCAAGACGTGAGCGAGGTCATCCTTGGGCTCCGGTGCTGATTGTATAACAATAACTCGCCTGATTCCCCGTCCAGTTATGAAAGCAGCAGAGGGAAAGTCCTGCGGAAAGACCATCCAGCGGTTGTCATATACCCCTGGCATAAGGGCATTTTCTCCGGCAAGACGTCTGGAATCCAGAAGAAATGCCGGAGGAAAATTACCAATAATTGTTTTCCTAACGTAGTCAGGAGGTGGGACAGACAGCATTCTTACAATTTCACGGACCTTTGTGAGAACACAGTTTCCTTTATGTCTTATTCCTGAAGTAGTATTATACAGGGGGACCGGTCGATACCCTTTCCTGGCAAGAGCGAATCCTGCTATCAGCGAGTTATTATCCGGCAGATCAACTATGAAGGCCGTCTGCGGGTCATAAACGATGCCTGATGGCAAAACAAAATCCACACCGGCATATTCGGTAGCAGATTCATCATAGGCATTTTCAATTTCAGTGAACAAAACCGGTTTTACCCAGGGAGACCATTCATCCCAGTCGGGTGCCCATATTTCGAATAGTTCCTTTCCCGTCATATTTTCAATTCCCTCAAATCGACATTTGCATGTGACGCATTGGTATTTATGTTTGTACAACAAGAAGTTTTTCTTATGACAACAGGTATGTCCTGTGCTCGGCCGTCAATCAATGCTACCTTGGACGCTCGGCCATAGAGACCGCATGCTGTTCCGTTTATCACGAAGACCCCGATACATAGATAGAACTTTTCGCTGTTAATATCTGCGGGGACCGTCATAAATCGTTTTTGTGCAACCCAGTGCCGCGGATGCCTCAGGACATTTTTTATGATTTGCCGCCACTCCTTTTCTAAAGTGACTCCCCGGATGCCGATTCCTTCTCCTACACGTCCCAAAGCCGGTTTCAATACCCATTCATCGTTGTTTTTCCAGTCAACATCCCGCGTATCCCTTGTCTCAGGAAGCAATTGTCGCCATGTTGCGAGGTCAGTTTTAAGCCGATCCCAGATAAGGGGAAAACGTTTGCTTTGTGTCATAAGAGAATAAGCGGGATTGCTCAACGGCGTATGGCTACCATAAAAGAACATCTGCCATTTATGCTTTCGTGAGATGTTTGGCAGCCACTCACCGGGGAAAAAACGAACGAGACCATCTAGTTTTTTATTAGTTGCCGTCAAATGCGCATAACCATCTGTCCAGAATAAATCGGCTGGGCTGACCAGCTCCGGATCAAGCCCTGCTAAGAAGAATCTGTCTGCCAGGAATATCATTACCTGTCTGTCATCGGTGTATGCGGTCGCATGCACAAGGCCTACTTTAGCGGCAGGTCCAAGGCGGGAAAGAATGTTTTCTGCGTAAACGGCAGCGACGTCAGGTGCTGATGTTACTCCAGAACAGCATTGACATAGAAGTTCTGAAAAAGCACAGGATTCGATGAAACCTCCGGGCACATCGGTATTTGCTTCGGATATGCGCCAACCATCTGTGGTGAGATGAAAATCGAATCGTATGACTCGTGCCATTTGTTCAGAAGCGCCTCGCGTTGCGATTCGAGCGAGAGTGTTACGCAAATGCCAGCCGAGGCCCAGGTGTTTGTATAAATTGCCATGATCCATTATTTCTTTCTCAGCTGTGATTGCCTCTTTCCATAATCGCTCCGATTGCTCTCGCAGCTGTTCCCAGCAGTGTTCGTCAAGGACAAGACCAAATCCTGCCAGAGTCGATACATCTTCGTATTGAGAATCCCACTTGTGATAATCGAACATCATCTTGAGACGAATATCGTGAAGATGAGATTCAGGGATAGGTTCTATTATCCAGGGTAGACTCAAGGTTTCACCTGCCAGACAAAGACGTAAAGTATCGATACAATTGTATAAAGTCCTCCCAGAACCAGGCCAATAATGGATCCTAATGCGCTATACTCGGACATGCGAGGCATAAGTTTTTCAATAATGACGGCTACAGCAGCTAACGGCAGGGCGACCCAGCCGACAGTAACAAAATCTTTTACGGTGGCCTCAGTTGAAATCCAGTCACCAGCGGCGGCACGGCCGAAAATCAAACCAATTCCGCACAAGAGCCCGCCAAGTCGCAGCCCGGCGCCGCTTTCACGATTAATCGTTACTTTTTCGCTTATAGCAGTGTATTTTTCTAATAGAGCCCATAGGGCAAAAAATGCGGCTGTGGAAAGCCCTGCGCTGAATAGGACCACCCACCAGCCGGGGCCATTGCCTACATTGGCTCCAGCAAAGCAAAATGTTGCTCCGAGGAGAGCACCAGATGTTGCAAATGTTGCGGAAAGATTTTGACGTTCTATAGCGTCATCGCGTGGGCTTATTCCGAGAAACGGGAGAACCATACGGACGAGTCCGACCCAGGCAGCTCCTACAACCATATAAAAAGGCAGGTAAGTAGTGCTTTCCCTTACATCGTCTGCGGCATAGTTTCGCAAAACAATATAAAGAAATATGACACAGACGACCGGTGCTGCAATATAAAGGAGCCGATTTCCTTTCTTCACAACCAATGTGTTGATGAATGCTGCCTTATACCAATCGAACCAAAGCACGGCTATTACAACAAGAGAACCAATTAAAACCATCATTTCATCGCCGGACATATCTGTTTTCCCTCACAGAAAGCTGCCGTGGTTAAATGTAAGTAACTTTGGCTTTAAATAATACAGCTGTTGGCGAAAATATCAACCGTTGTATCGGACGATACCTGTAATATTATTTCTTCTTTTTGAAAGAGAGGATTTCTTGCGTTCATTGAACAGGTTTGGTAAAATTATGGATAGTTGGGGCCATAGCTCAGCTGGGAGAGCGCTTGCATGGCATGCAAGAGGTCGCGGGTTCGATCCCCACTGGCTCCATTGTCATATCCTCATTTCAATGCAAGACAGAAAATGACTAAACTACCTGAATATGTGAATGGCGTGCCGAATATTTGCGGCTCGCAGGATATTATAGATTCGGCTATGAGCCGAGACCCTGTTTTTTTGCCGCAAAGCAAAATTAACTGGGACAATGTCAAAAGCGCATTCGCGATAGCGCTTCACATGCACCAGCCAATCATACC
>JBFZBL010000307.1:0-6527 GCA_041308485.1 Phycisphaerae bacterium
TCGAGACATTCGATTGTCGCGTAAACGGTTTTCTTGGGCTTGTAACGAGCGGTGAGCCAGACGATTCTCTCATCGGGCGAAGCCACAACGGCCTGCTCAATATTCGTAGTCCCCGCGGGCAGCATCGCCTTACCGCTGATTGCGGAAAACAGCGTGCTTTTGCCTGACTGCATCAAACCAAGTAACGCGACTTTCAAATGGATATCTCCTTCATTTTGTCATTCCGAACGAGCGAAGCGAGTCGAGGAATCTATTTTATCAGATTTCTCCGCTCCGCGACGAAAATCGTCGCTCCGGTCGAAATGACAAATAATTCGAGTTTGATTATAAATGAGTTTTGAGTGAAAAACAAGGGCGTTCAATCCGGACGGGAGTTTATCAAATCCGTAATTTCCGCGAGGGTAGGCGGTTCATAGACAGAGGGAAAACGCGTGCAGGAGACAGCGGCAGTGGCCGAAGCGAAACGGACAACCTCCAAATCGGACCAGCCCTTCAATATGCCGTAGACGATGCCGGCGCGGAATGTGTCGCCTGCGGCCAAAGTATCTACTACTTTTATCGAATATGGCTGAAATGTTTCAATTGCTTTCCCAGCGGAAGCGAATAAAACGGTACGTCCGCCAAAGGTGAAAATCACAAGGCCCGAACAGTTCGACTGATATTGTTTTAATAATTCCTGAGGTTCGACACCGGGGTATTCACGGTCGAGAAATTCCTTTGAGCAGACGAGCACCCGTGCGCCTTTCGTGATAATACTATCTAACCGGCAGTCAATGGTTACATAATCGATTGTGTGTTTTTGGCAAAGCAGAGCGACGTCTTGCGATTCATCGCCGAAGAACGGGTCGAGGGCGACGCATCTGGCGGATTTGATTGCCTGTTCACTGGGTTTATTCCAGAGTTTACTGCCGCCGAATAAATAGTCGACAAACCAGCCAAAAACGGTGCGGGTATCGCCATCGCAGAAAACGATATCGCGCCAGCCGGGGAAGCCGGTGCGATGATGCAGGAGGGAACAATCGACGTTGAATTTTTTCAGATACGAGCGAAGCGGTTCAGCGGTCAAATCGCCCAGGTATGGGCCATCGAGCGTTACGGGGACACCCAGATTACTTAAAACGATAGCAGCATTTGCAGCCTCGCCGCCGGGCATTACAAAGGTGCGGATGATTTCCTGATAGCCGTCCGCTGCGGGGAATTTCGCCTTCAACTGGTGAATCGTTGAAAGCACGGTCATACCATACACATATACGTTGCCGTTAGTCGTCGTCATCATACTTTAATAAGGTCGGGTCCTGGGTTACATTTGAATCATCATCTTTCGAGCGAGGAGCATATGGAAATATTTTCAGGGCTAAAATCATAAGAAGGGTAAAAACAACAATACCTGCTACTATCTGGATTGCAATTTTTGTAAAAGTGGAGTAAGTTGGGATATTCTCAGAAATAACTGCCCCTGTGACATAAAATATGAATAAGCCAGATGCCGAAGATGGGATAATGCAGGATAAGCACCTCGCCCGACGAGGCAAGATATAAAAAAGTAGCATAAAAAGCCACACTACCCAGAAAAGAGCTTCGGGAGCACCATGGAAACATCTACCACCACCACCAAGTAGTATCTGCATTGGTATATCCTAAATTAGCAATTATTATTTATAAACCGAATTGCCGTAACAGTCGTAAGCGACGATGGCGGGGAAATCGACGACTTCGAGCCGCCTGATTGCCTCCGTGCCGAGGTCTTCGTAGGCGATAATCTCGGCGGAGGTAATATGTTTGGCAAGCAAGGCCCCTGCCCCGCCTATTGTTGAAAGGTGAACGGCACAATGCTGCTTGAGGGCATCGCGGACGGCCTGATTACGATAGCCCTTGCCGAGCATCGCCTTGAGACCCGCGGCGATGAGCGTGGGGCTGAAGGCATCCATCCTTGCGGAGGTTGTCGGGCCTGCGGCACCGATAACTTTGCCGGGAGGAGCGGGAGTCGGGCCGCAAAAATATATGAGTGCTCCTTTGATATCGAAAGGAAGCGTTTGGCCTTTGTTAATCGCCTCACAAAGGCGTTTATGCGCCACATCGCGGGCGGTATAGATTGTGCCCGAAATAATTACCTCATCGCCCGCTTTGAGTGAGCGAACAAGCGCATCCGCCAACGGTGGTCTGATTACTTTTACAGCCATAATCAAAGAAGTTTAACGCAGGCAGGCAATTATTTCAATTAGTAAGTATTCGTGGTATAATGGTGTTATGGCGAAATATCCGATATTCCTCGATTTGAACGGCAAGCGGGTCGTTATCATCGGCGGAGGCTCCGTGGCCACGAGAAAGGCAGAGACGATTCTCGGTACAGGCGCACGCTTAGTCGTGATAGCCCCTCGCCTCGATGAGACTCTTCGCAAGGTCTGCGCAGGAACTAAGGCAGAACTGATAGAGAGCAAATACTCAAAGGATTACATCGGGGGAGCCACGCTTGTCATAGCTGCGACAAATGATGAGGCGTTAAACAGGCAGATTTACAAGGATTGCCAGCAATTGGAGATATTGTGCAACGTGGTCGATTCGCCGGGGCTTTGCGATTTTTATGTCCCCGCGGTTGTGCAGCGAGGAGATTTGCAGATTGCGATAGGGACAGACGGAAAGAGTCCAGCCTACGCGGGACATCTGCGAAAAATACTGGAAAATATATTCACCGAGAAACACGGCGAATTCCTCGCCCAGCTCGATGCAATCAGGGGATTCATAATTGAGAAATCAGCGGACGCAGCGGAGCGAAAGGCCATACTGGGTCAGCTTGCGGGCGACGAGTCATTCGAGTATTTTGTAAAAAATGGCCCCCAGCCGTGGCGTAAAAGGGCGGAAGAACAAATAAAATCCCTCATGACCGGCAAATAATAACACAAGGACACGCTTTGACACAATCCAAACCCACGACAAGAAGAATCGAATTATTAGCGCCAGCCAAGGACGCAGCAACAGCGATAACGGCAATACAATGCGGGGCGGACGCCGTCTATATGGGGGCGCAGCGCTTCGGGGCACGCGAGGCGGCATATAACACCATCGAATCGATAAAACAAGTCGCCGATTTCGCTCACCAGTATTACGTGAAGGTCTATGTCACGCTGAATACACTCTTGAAGGATGATGAGCTTGCGCCTGCGGAGATGATGATTGGCCAGCTTTACAAAATAGGAATCGACGGACTGATTATCCAGGACACTGGATTGCTGGAACTGGATTTGCCCCCCCTGCCGATAATCGCGAGCACACAAATGAATAACGATACGCCTGAGAAGGTTCGATTTCTTCAGGATGTCGGCTTTTCGCGGGCGATACTGGCGAGAGAACTGACGCTCGAACAAATCAGGCAAATACGCGAGGCGACAGCAATCGAACTTGAATGCTTCATACATGGCGCGCTGTGCGTGGGGGCAAGCGGCCAGTGTTATATGAGCTACGCAATCGGCGGGCGAAGCGGCAACAGAGGACAATGCGCACAACCATGTCGAAGGATATACAGCGTCAAAGACCAGCATGGAAAAATAATCGCCAAAGACAGACACCTTCTGTCATTGAAAGATTTGAACCTGTCGGAGCATCTCGAGGAGCTGATTGACGCGGGAGTCGATGCATTCAAAATCGAGGGGCGATTGAAGGATGCGGCATACGTGGCGAATACCGTGAGTTTTTATCGCAGGCGTCTGGATGAAATCATAGCAAAGAAGAAACTCATACAGCCTGATGACCCCACTGCAAATTGTCATTCCGAGCGAAGCAAAGCGGAGTCGAGGAATCTATTAAAAACAGATTTCTCCACTTCGTCCCGACAAGTCGGGACTTCGGTCGAAATGACATTTGGTGCTTTCAAACGGGCATCGTCAGGGACGACAAAAATCGATTTTGAGCCGAATCCGGAGAAGACGTTTAATCGCGGATTTTCCGATTACGGCATCACAGGCAATAAAAGGAATCTTGGTTCGATTGATACGCCAAAATCAATGGGCGAATTTGTAGGTACGGTAACGCAAACGGGCAGGGATTACTTCGTTATCGAAGGCGAGCAGGAACTGCACAACGCGGACGGGCTTTGCTTTTTCGACAAACAAAATAACCTGTCAGGAACGGTCGTTAACCGCATCGAAGAAAATAAGGTTTATCCGCAAAAGATGCAGGATATAAGCAAGGGGCAGAAGATTTACTGCAATTATGATTACGAGTTTTATCGCAAGCTGATGGGCCAGCCGGCCCAACGCAAAATAGGATTGTCGATGGTCATGCGTGAGTCGGCTGATAGTCTGATTTTGAGCGGGAAGGATACGGATGGCAACGAGGCAACTGTAAAAATCAGCGGGGATAAGCAGCCGGCAGAGAAAAAAGACCAGGCAAAACAAACGATTCTGACGCAGTTATCTAAACTTGGAAATACCATTTTCGAATGTTCCGATGTACGAGTTGAGACGCAGGATGTTTATTTTCTCCCAGTGTCAAAATTGAACGCCGCAAAACGGGAACTGGCTGAGAAAATGCTTGAGGCGAGAGAAGCGAACCGGCCTCGCGCAGCGGGGCATATCCTGAAAAATGACGTGCCCTACCCGCAGAAGGAACTGAACTTCAGAGGCAACGTCCTCAACAAAAAGGCGGAGGAGTTTTATCATCGCCACGGCATTACGACAATCGAGCCGGCGGCTGAGTCGGGGCGTGATATGTCGGGAGAGGTGGTAATGACGACAAAATACTGCCTGCGTGAAGAGCTGGGACTCTGCGAAGGTAAATGGTTCGATAAACTCACCACTGAGACGAAAAACGAATTGTTAATCCTTGTTGACGAGGACGACAGGGAATATGAAGTAAACTTCCGCTACGGCAAGTGCGGGATGGAGATAACTTTCGGGCGCAAAAAATAACCCCCGACATTAAAACGTCAGGGGTTATGGATTGTTTAGTGTTCGATTCTGTCGATGGTAACGCGGAGGTATTTCTGGCGATGGCCGATTTTCTTGTTGAAGTTTTTGCGTCTGCGGAAATACTGAATCTGAATCTTTTCGCCCTTAACTACCGCTTCCTGGGCCGAGGTTTCGAATGACGCGATGACCTTTGCGCCCTTTAGGTACGGGGCGCCGATTTTGATGTCATGGCCGTCGCTGATGAGCAGGACCTTGTCAAGTTCAATATTTTTCGCATCCGGGGCAACAGCCGTAAGCTCGATATCGAGCGATTCGCCCTTTGCGACTTTATGTTGTTTACCGCCTTGTTCGATTACTGCGTACATTTCAAGCACTCCAACGTTCTAATTAAACTAACCGTAAAAGCCAAGTATTATAGCAATTGCTCCCTTGCAGTAAAGACAAATTTAGGATATTTTTACCTTCTCTGTAGGGCGGGGTTTACCCCGCCAAAATTTAGCCCTCAAATTTATTGGGGGGTTGCTCCTTTTTTAAGGAATCATAATGTGCAGATTGCGATGATAAACGATCAAATCATGGGTATTGAGGAAGTGGGCATGGAGTACCTTGACCGGGGGATATTCTTCGGCGACGGTGTTTACGAGGTGCTGCTAAGCTATAACGGCAGGATATTCGCAATAGAAGAGCATTTCACGCGGTTTGCCAACAGCTTAAAGGCAATCGAAATAACTAACGTTGACATCAGCGAAATCCGCGCAAAGGTCCTCAATGCGTTTGAGAAAGCCGGGATAGCCAACGCCAAGATATATTTTCATATCACTCGCGGGTCAGGCACGAGAGACCATTTACCGTCGGCCAATTTGAAGCCGAATTTCTTTTTGACGATTTCGGAGTTGAAGGACAATCCGAAGCTCAAGAACGAAGGCGTCGCGGTATCGACGTATCCCGATATCCGCTGGAAGAGATGCGATATAAAGTCGCTGAACCTGCTGCCCAATGTCCTTGCAAAAGGCGATGCGGATAAAAAGGGTGCGTGGGAGGCGATATTCGTGGATGATGATGGGGTGATTACGGAGGGGTCATCTTCTGCGTTTTTCGGGATTGTCAAAGGCAAACTTCGCACATCGCCATTGAAGGCCAATATATTGCCTTCGGTGACACGTAAATACGTTGAATTAGCCGCGAAGAATATCGGGCTGGGGATTGTCGAAAAATCGATGACGCCCAAAGAGGCGGCTGGAGCAGAAGAGCTTTTCTTAGCCGTAACAACAAAGGATGTATTTCCCTTTGTAAAATTCGACGGTAAACTAATCGCCGACGGCAAGCCGGGCAAATGGACGAAGGCGTTAATAGAAGAATTTAAGAAGTTCGTGAAGTAGATTTTCGATTGTCGATTTGAAAAACGTAAGAAATTGTTGAGTATTGCAATTGTCCGAAAAAGAACAAAAAAGTGCCCAAAAGTGACCGTTTTTTCGAAAAAGAGGCTCATTTTTTTCCTTTAAATGAGGTTTTTGTAATTTCGCCACGAAGGCACGAAGGCGCTAACCTTATTAATAACAAATGCTTACATGGTTTTAGCCACAGATTGCACAGAAAACACAAAGAAATATTTTGACACAGATT
>JBFZBL010000308.1:0-13615 GCA_041308485.1 Phycisphaerae bacterium
GACTTTTTCAACAGCCCCGCTGTCTGCGGTTTTCACCTTGATATTATGATATAATAGTGGAATAGCGAGGCCTGAATGCGCAGTCAGGCGTATAATATTGGAATTTGAGGATTTTGCTGAAAAAGCCGGATGAGAGTTAAATTCCTGAAGCTTGTTGCTCAAAAAATTGGTATAATACTGAAAAATAAACAAGGGCTTTAGGGTATGGCTTAGAGATGAATACCCATGAGAACTAAACCTTTAATATTAATAGTTCTGGTTGGCAGCATGCTGATCTTAATGCCGGCTATGGTGTTTGCCGGCGGCCATCATGGTTACCACGGTCATCATGGCGGCCATGGCCACGGTCACACAAATTTCGGCTTTTCTTTTGGATTAGGCTGCTTTGGGGCCTTGCCGTACTATTACCCCGATTACTATTCTTCATACTATTCACCCAGGGTAGTTTATATTGATCCGCCGCCGCCTGCTGCGGTCCAAAGGCCGCGGTATGACCCAATGCTGGAGGCGTTTAAAAGTGACCTGGTCAAAAAAAGGGAAAAAGAGCTTTTGGATAAGCTTCAACAGGGGAACGATGCGTCCCGTCTGCACGCAATAGACCTATTGGCGGGGTTCTCTTCCGATGACCAGGTGATGGTTGCGATGGAAAATGTTTTACGGTACGACCCAAATGCTGCGACAAGGAAAGCTATTGCCGAAACATTTGGCAGGGTCAAGAATCAAAAGGCCCTCGAAGTCCTGGAAACAGCGAGGGTAAAAGACCCGGACCTGGAAGTTCGCCAGGCTGCCGACAGAGCAATCAGCAGGATAAAAAGCTGATTACCATTGATAGCGTATATGAACCACCTGTTTATTTTCACAGTCGATGGCGTTGAATTCCGCTATTCTTGTCCGTCTTAGGCGGATTGCCTTCTGCTCTTTGATTTTTGCGATGACTCCCCCATTGCATTCCCGAAGCCAATCTGCTATCATTTCCCCGCAACCCAACGCCCAAAAAACCAGCCGATATTCTGATTGACTATCGGCTGACAAGTCGCTATTATGCGACATTCTTATATTTTCTATTAACACCGAGGTAATTGTTTTGACTCTTTTTCAGGTAAACAGGCGATTATGGATAATCGATTGATGCTCCTTTGTGTGGTGCTTGTTCCGTGTATCGGGGCGTTTGTTCTACCTTTTGCGGGCCGGATATCAACGGGCCTGCGGAATATATTTGCGCTGGCCTTGGCCGTTATCCCCCTCCTGTTAGTAATCGCCATTCTGCCCACGGTTGCCTCCGCTGGGCCTCTCAATTTCACGGCTAATATCAGTAACGTGTTCAATTTCACCCTGTACGCCGACGGACTGGCGATATTTATGGCGCTGGTTTCCGCGTTTTTAAGCTCAATTATCATTTTTTACTCATTCGGCTACATCAGCCATTACGAAAACCAGAACGAATACTATCTGATGGTCCTGCTGTTCCTTGGCGGTATGCTGGGCCTGATTTTCTCGGCAAACCTTGTGTTCCTGTATCTGTTCTGGGAAATCACGGCAATAACAAGCTGGCGGCTCATCGGCTTCTTCAGGGAAAAACAGCACGTCATTAAGGCCGACAAGGCGTTCCTCGTTACGATGTTCGGCTCATTATTGATGCTCCTCGGCTTCGTCATTATTTACAATCAGACCGGCTCATTCGACCTCCAGACAATAAAAGAATCACTCGGCGCAAATCACCTCTCGAATCTCGCGGTTCTTTTACTGCTCGCGGGCATCTTTTCCAAATCCGCCACCCTGCCCTTCCATACCTGGCTCCCCGACGCAGGCGTGGCTCCTTCTCCCGTTACCGCCCTGCTGCACGCGGCTTTGCTTGTTAAAATCGGCGTTTACGTTTTCGCACGCTTGTTTATCGCGACTTTCACCGTCGATGACTTCTGGCACATCGCCGTCCCGGTAGTCGCAGGCGCAAGCGCGCTGGTCAGCGCTGCCGCGGCAATGATTGATACCGACTTGAAACGCATAATCGCCTATTCGACTGTGAGCCAGATTGCCTTCATATTCCTAGGCCTCTCCATCGGCAACGAAATCGGCGTCACCGGCGGATTGCTTTATATTATGATGCATGGCCTCGCAAAAGGAGGCCTGTTCCTCTGTGCTGGTATTGTCGAGCAAAACACTCATACGAAAGATATTACAAAATTGGGCGGGCTGATTAAGACGATGCCCGTTACCGCCATTGCGTTTTTGTTCTGTTCATTTTCGGTAATGGGTATTCCGCCATTTGGCGGATTCTTCAGCAAATATATGGTAATGACCAGCACCGTCAACGCTGGCGATATGTGGGTTATGCTGACGTTCCTTATCGGCGCGGTTATGACCATTATCTACCTGCTGCGGGTGTTCAGTATGGTATTCCTCGGCGAGCCGAAGACTCAGCCCGTCAGGGAGGGTTCAGCGACAATGGTGATTAGCGTCGCGTCGCTTGCGGTACTATCGATTATCGCGGGATTCGCGATTGCCTGGCCGACGCAGTTCGTTATGGCCGCGATTCAGCATCTGCCGGGGGTAATCAGATGACAGACAGCTTCATTCTATTGCCAATAGCCATACCTTTTATCGCCGGCATAGTGGTCCTGCTGATAAACCAGCGAATTCAAAGCGTCAAGGAGGCAATCACCCTGCTTGCCACCGGAGCGACACTCGTCTTGACCATCACGTTTTGCAAAGAGAATATAAATCTCACAATCCCTTGGACCGGTTTCGGGATCGACTTCGCCTTGAGGCTGTATCACTTCAGCGCGTTCATTCTCGTCGCGGCCTCGGCATTTTCATTTCTGTTCGTCCTCTATAGCTGTTCCTTCATGCGGAACAAACCATATCTTAATCAATTTTACAGCTACCTGTTAATAACGCTCGCGATGACCAACGGCGCGGTACTGGCAGATAATCTCGTCCTGATGCTGTTCTTCTGGGAGGGGCTGCTGCTGACGCTGTTCGGGATGATTGCCATCGGCAGACCAGGCGCATTCAAGACCGCGATTAAGGCGTTCATTATCGTTGGTATTTCCGATTTGTGCCTGATGATGGGTATCGGCCTTGCCGGACATCTCGCTGGGACATTTACGATATCCAAAATTTCTCTGTCCGTTGATTCGTTAGGGGCTTTGGCATTTATTCTTATGATGATAGGCGCAATTTCAAAGGCCGGGTCTGTCCCCTTCCATACGTGGATTCCCGATGCCGCGGTTGACGCCCCCTTGCCATTTATGGCGTTTTTACCCGCATCTCTTGAGAAACTTTTGGGCATTTATCTTCTGGCCAGAATATCGCTCGATATGTTCAAACTTACCGCCGGCTCGTGGATTAGTATCCTGCTTATGACAATCGGCGCGATTACTATTTTGCTGGCGGTGATGATGGCCCTTGTGCAAAAGGATTACAAACGGCTGCTTTCGTATCACGCTGTAAGCCAGGTCGGGTACATGATTTTAGGAATAGGCACCTGCCTGCCCGTCGGAATTATCGGCGGACTGTTTCATATGATAAACCACGCCCTGTATAAAAGCTGCCTGTTCCTCACAGGCGGCGCTGTTGAAAAGCAGACCGGGACAACTGACCTGGCGAAACTGGGCGGCATCGCGATGAAGATGCCGGTGACATTTGTGTGCTTCGTGATAGCGGCTGCGTCGATTTCAGGCGTCCCCCCCTTCAACGGATTTTTCTCCAAAGAGCTTGTATATGACGCTGCATTAGAAAGAGGCATGGTATTTTATCTTGCGGCGATTTTAGGCACGTTCCTTACCGCGGCGTCGTTTTTGAAATTAGGGCACGCGGCGTTTCTGGGCAAGCGGAGCGAACATAACGAGAACGTCAAGGAGGCCTCGCTGCCAATGCTTGTGCCGATGGTTGTTATCGCCGCTGTATGCGTCGTTTTCGGCGTCTGGAATTATCTGCCTTTAGATAACCTTATCAAGCCGATTCTCGGAGCCGAACACCTCGAAGGGCTTCATATGGCGCCGAATACAATGCTTATAACAGTCACGGTCATAGTGCTCATTGGCGCGCTGCTGCATCATCTGTTCGCTGCCAAGGTCAACGGCAGCGGCTACAAGGCGAGCGACCACATTCGCCACGCGCCGTTCCTTGAGGGGATTTATACAAAAGCGGAAAAACGCTGGTTCGACCCTTATGATATCGTCCTGAAAATAATCCAGGGAATCTCAAGGTTCGGCTGGTGGATAGACCGGGCTATTGACTGGCTGTATGACGATTTCGCGGTTCGCGTAACAACGGGATTATCGTGCGTAATAAAACTGGCGCATACAGGAAGCTATTCGATGTATGTCGTCTGGTCGTTAATAGGTGTTTTGTTTGTCGTAATTATGTTAATGAAGTCGTTTTAGTTAAGGGGCAATATGCTGTCACCGCTTTTACTGCTGCCTTTGCTGGCGATATTGATTTTGAACCTGCCGTTTCGCAGTTTGATGCAGAAACTGGCGGTATGGGTGGGTGTTGGGCTTTCACTGTGGCAGATTGTCGCGGTTGTTTTGCTTGCGATGGGCCATAAAAGCGCAGACCCATGGGGAAAGTTTTTCACGCTTGGATTAAGCTGTGATAACCTGACGCTTGTACTGCTCACGTCAATCGGCATCGTGGTGCTGACGACGATTCTCGTCGGCTGGCAGACAATTGGCGGCGATAAGCAGCGATTTGGTTTTATGAATCTTGTTTTTGTGGCGATGATAGGGATGAACGGCACGGTTATGCTGACGGACCTGTTTTCGCTGTATATATTTATCGAGGTGACGGCTGTAGCATCGTTCATTCTTATCGCTTTCCAGCGAGACACCAACGCCCTTGAGGGGGCGTTCAAATACATAATCCTGTCGGCTACGGCGACGGTAATGATGCTGCTGTCCATCTCGATAATACTGCTCGTGGTGGGCGATACATCTTTTGCTGCGGCAGGCAGCGCGGTGCGCCAGTTCCAGGGCAATCCTTTAGTCATATTAGCAGTCGGCATCTTTATGTGCGGGCTGTTAATCAAGGGAGGCGTTGTCCCGTTCCACGGATGGCTGCCTGCGGCATATTCCGCTGCGCCGGCGGCTGCATCGGTGCTTTTAGCGGGTATCGCAACCAAAACATCCGGCATATACGCCCTGATTCGGCTCACGACCTCGGTATTCGCCAATAACGAATCGTTAAATAACATCCTCCTGCTGGCAGGTGCGATTTCAATCCTCGTTGGTGCGTTCGCAGCGATAGGACAAAGCGATTTTAAAAAGATGCTTGCGTATTCGAGCATCAGCCAGGTGGGTTATATAATTCTCGCGCTGGGCTGCGGTACAAACCTCGCCATAATCGGCGCCATATTCCACCTGTTCAATCACTCTATTTTCAAGTCGCTTCTGTTCGTCAATTCCGCCGCGGTCGAGACGCAATCCGGCACCACCGATATGAACAAACTGGGCGGACTGGGGACAAAGATGCCCGTTACCAACGCCACTTCCATGATTGCGTTTTTGTCAACAGCGGGCGTGCCTCCCCTTGCGGGGTTCTGGAGCAAGCTGATTATAGTGGTTGCGCTTTGGCAAAACGGTCTGCACGCATATGCTACGATAGCGGTATTGGCGAGCGTTTTGACACTGGCGTATCTTCTTTTGATGCAGCGAAAGGTGTTCTTCGGGAAGCTGGCCGATGGGCTGGCCAATGTAAAGGAAGCCGGATGGGGTATAACATCAGCCGCCACGATACTTGCGGCAATAACCGTCAGCGTGGGCATTCTATTCCCGTGGATGTTTAACAGTGTTTTGATACCGATAAGCAGTTTTTTGAAATAGTTTTGAAGAGTTGATATGACAATAAATATCATACTTAACATCATACTTGGAGTAACGCTTGTTTTAGCGGCCGCGTGGACGGTAATGACGGCACGCCTGTTGCGCTCGGTAATAGGACTGGCGATTACCAGCGTAATTCTCACTATAATTATGTTCAGGCTCAATTCACCGCTTGCCGCCGTTTTTGAGCTGTCCGTTTGCGCCGGATTGATATCCGCCATATTCATAAGCTGTATCAGTTTGACCCAGCGGCTGACAGACGAGCAGGCGGCGGAAAAACAAAAAGAGAGATTCTCCAAATTCTGGCTTTTGCCTGTAATTCTTGTCCTGGCCGGTGTAGCCCTGTACCAGCTTCCTATCACCCTGGATTTCCATTTACCGGCCGCACCAACTGAAACCGACGTTCGTAACATTATATGGAACTTGCGGCACCTTGACCTGGTCGGGCAGATTGTGATTCTGCTGGCCGGTGCATTTGGGGTGGTCGCGTTGTTTAAGGATTGAGCGTATGACCGAGATGCCGCAGGTATTCTGGCTGTTCAGCATAGTGGCGACCCTTCTGCTGATAACGGGCTTTTACTGTTTAATAGTAACATACAACCTCGTAAGGGCGCTGATAGGGCTGGAGATTCTGACAAAAAGTGTAACCCTGTTTATTATCCTGGCCGGATATATTACAGGCCGAACAGCATTGGCGCAGGCGCTCGCCATCACACTGATAATTATCGAGGTGGTCGTGATTGCGGTGGCGGTGGGAATCGTTTTGTGCGTGTACAAGAACATTAAATCGATAGACGGAAGATTACTAAGAAATATCAAGGGATAAAACAAATGTCGAGTGAATTGCTGTTGTCGCCTCCGGTTGTGTTCATACTGATAATGCTGGCGGTCATTGTGTGCGCTTATGTTTTGTCGAAGCTGGCGTTAAAACCGAAGAGCATACCTGAAGGTCTTACAAAGGAATACTCCTGCGGCGAAGAAATTAAGACGCATATGATACAGCCCGACTACAGCCAGTTTTTCCCGTTCGCGTTTTATTTTACTATACTGCACGTGGTCGCGTTAATGATAGCGACGGTGCCGGTAGCGACAATGCCGTCGTTCTTGATAGCGGTGGTTTACATACTCGGCGCGATTGTCGGCTTATTCGTTTTATACAAGAGGTAACCTCGATATGGGTTTAGTTCAGAAAATAGTAACGTGGGCAAGAATAAAGTCGCCGTGGATAATTCACTTTAACACCGGCGCCTGCAACGCCTGCGACATTGAGATAATCGCGGCGCTGACGCCTCGTTACGACGTGGAGCGGTTCGGTGTGATACTGAAAGGCACACCGAGACACGCCGACGTATTAGTTTGCTCAGGGCCGGTTACAAGGCAGATAAAAGACCGGCTGATAAGAATATACGAACAGATGCCGGAGCCGAAATTCGTCGTCGCCGTCGGAACATGCGCCTGCTCGGGCGGGGTATTCAACGGCTGCTATAACGTCGAAGGCGGCATAGACCAGGTGATACCTGTTTCGGCATACATACCGGGATGCCCGGCAAGCCCAAAGGCAATTATAGACGGCGTGGTCAAACTCTTAGCCAGCGTTGACAATGCCTCAAAGCACGCCGAAGAAGCTGTGTTTAACGGAACATAATTGGGGAGTAAGTCGTGTTAGTTGAAGAAGAAAAAATCAGGCAGCAATTAGTAGAGAAATTCGGATTACCAGCCGAAAAAATTACGGTTCAGCGGGAGAGACGTCTATGGGCGGATGTGCCGGCGGCAAATTTCGGCGAGATTTTCGACTACGCTGTGGACAAGATGGGGTTTGTAATTCTCGCGACCATAACAGGCCTCGATGAAGGGCCGACGTTAGGCGCGATTTATCATTTGGCGAGGGAAAGCGGGATAATACTGAATTTGCATATCAATGTCCCGAAAGATAAACCGGTAATAAAAACAGTCAGTGCGAGATTCCCGGTTGCAGACGCTTACGAAAGAGAACTGGTCGATTTATTCGGTATGCAGGTAGAGGGTTTGCCCCCGGGCAACAGGTATCCCCTTCCCGACAACTGGCCCGCGGGCCAGTATCCTCTCCGCAAGGACTGGAAACAGGACGCAACAGGGAAAACGGAGGTAACAGAAAATGCCTGAAAGAGACGTTAAATTAACTATAGGGCCTCAGCACCCGATGTTGAAAGAGCCGGAAAGCTTTTTGCTGACGCTGAGAGGCGAGAAAATTACCGATATGACAGTCCGGCTGGGTTATAACCATCGCGGCATCGAAAAGGCCTGCGAGCAGCGAACGTATATCCAAAGTACGTACCTTGTCGAACGGGTGTGTGGAATATGCTCGCATTCACATTCGATGTGCTTTGTCCAGACGGTCGAGGAAATAGCTGGATTGCAGGTACCCAAACGAGGGCTTTACATCCGCACACTGGTTGCCGAGCTTGAGAGGATTCACAGTCATTTGCTGTGGTTAGGTGTGGCGGGACACGAAATCGGTTTTGATACGCTTTTGATGTACTCCTGGCGAGACCGTGAGCTGGTAATGGATATACTTGCGCTTATTTCGGGCAATCGCGTCAACTACGGGATGAATACGGTCGGCGGAGTGAGACGCGACATAACTCCCGACCAGATACCGCAGATACTGACCGCTGTTGATGCTCTTGAAGAACGGACGAAATATTACATACAGTTAGCGTCAGAGGAAATAACACTGCGAGAACGGCTGTCTGGAGTCGGAAAGCTTTCTAAAGAGGACGCGGTTCACCTTGGCGCATCAGGCCCGACAGCAAGAGCATCCGGTGTGGACAGGGACACGAGGCGCGACGACCCTTACGGGGCATACGGCGAGTTGTTATTCGATGTAATCACCGATAACCACTGCGACGTTTACGGCAGGACGCTGGTGCGATTAGGCGAACTGATGCAGGCATATAAGCTGATACGTCAGATTCTCCGGAGTTTGCCTACAGGCCCGATAGCGGTTAAGGCGCCGCGTAAAATCCCCGCGGGTCAGGCGATAAGCCGATATGAGGCGCCGAGGGGCGAGGACGTTCACTACGTCAAAGCAAACGGAAGTGACAAGCCGGAGCGTGTGAAGCTGCGTGCGCCGACACTGGCGAACGTGCAAGTGGTAGCCCATATGTTAAAGGATGGGTATCTCGCCGATATGCCGATTGTGGTAGCGGCGATTGACCCGTGCTTTTCCTGCACCGACAGGGCCATCGCGACAACAAACCTCGACAACGGCCGGACGGACACAATGGCCTGGCCCACGCTACGGACATACGGCATTGAGTGGTACAGCAAACAGGGAATTGATTTCGCGGAATTGAACAGAAAATTGAGGACTATGAGAGAATCGAACTGATGACTGAGACGTTGTTCAATATCTTTGTGTTTCCGGGATTTTTGTTTGTCGCCGTATTCGGCCTGGCAGCTGAATACATCGACCGCAAACTTTATGCCCTGATGCAGAACCGCATTGGACCGCCGTGGTTTCAACCCCTTGCTGATTTCATAAAGCTCGCCGCCAAAGAAGACGTTGTCCCCCGGCACGCTGACTCGTTCGTGTTTAAGCTTATGCCGGTCATTGCGATGACATCGATTCTCACGGCCTTTCTTTATATTCCGATGTGGAACTCAAACGCGTTATTCGCTTTCAAGGGCGACCTCGTCGTCGTGATGTATCTGCTCACCGTCCCCACTCTGACGTATTTCCTCGGCGGATGGTACTCACGCAGCGTTTATTCGATGATTGGTGCGGCTCGCTCGCTGACCCAGCTCTTCGCCTACGAAATTCCGCTCTTTATTAGCATACTGGCGCCGGCTATGCTCGCCGACACCTGGTCGCTGTCTGGAATGTCGCAGTATTTCAGCGCCCATCCGTGGGCCATCCTGTTTAACCTGCCGGGCTTCGCCATAGCAATAGTCACACTCCTGGGAAAACTGGAAAAAGTGCCTTTCGACATCCCAGAGGCGGAAACGGAAATCGTCGCGGGCGCATTTACCGAATACAGCGGGCGATTGCTGGCGATGTTCAGAATCACAATCGATATGGAGCTTGTCATCGGCTCGTCGTTACTTGCGGCGGTATACCTCCCCTTCGGGCTTAATCTCCCCGCGGGCTTCGCTTTTGTCCTGTACATTGCAAAGGTGCTGTTCATAATCGGACTTATTTCGTTGGTTCGCACAATTGTAGCCCGCCTTAGAATCGACCAGATGATTAGCTTCTGCTGGAAGGTTGTCGCGCCTCTGGCGTTTTTACAGTTCCTCGCAGACCTGATAATTAAGGGGTATATCGCCAATGTTTAGACCCGGAAAAATGACAAGCCAGGTCCTGCGTTCGCTTTTCAAAAAGCCGGCGACCTCACAGTATCCGTTTGTGAAACACCCGATGCCGAAGGATTTCCGCGGCAAGCTTCGCTTCTATCAGGAAAAATGTATCGGCTGCAAAATGTGTATGAGAGATTGCCCCTCCGCCGCGATTGTCATTAAGCCCGTCGGCGAAAAAAAGTTTGTGGCCGAAATTGACCTCGCTAAATGCCTTTACTGCGCCCAGTGCGTTGATTCCTGCCCGAAAAAGGCCCTTGAGGCCACGCCAGATTTCGAACTGGCTCAGCTCGAACACGGCAAATTAAAGGTGGTTTTCGGTGACACCTCTCCAGGAAACACTAAAACAGAAACTAAATAACGCCGAACGAGTCGCTGTTCTCGGCGTCGGCTCGGAACTCCGCGGCGATGATGTCGCTGGTATTCTGGCGGCACAGCAAATCACAAAAGCAATAAAAGATAAAACCACCATTCCTGAACTTCGTGTTTTTATAGGAGAGACGGCCCCGGAAAATCTTACGGGTCAGATAAAAGAATTTCAGCCGACGCATTTGATAATTATCGATGCCGCCCAACTCCATAAAGAGCCGGGACATATCGAGGTAATGGACCACGAAACAATCGGCGGTGCCACATTCTGCACGCACTCGCTTCCTCTTAATGTAATAATCAGCTATCTCTTGGAGTCATTCAAGTTTCAGGCGATAATCATCGGCATACAGCCCAAAACTCTCACCTTCGGCGAGAAGCCGACCAAAGAGGTTGTCGCCGCCGCCAAACATCTCGCCGATACAATCACCAAACTGTTCAAACAGGCAAAATAAAAAGCCCCCGAAAAAATTCCGGGGGCTTCAATAATCTGCTTTGTCTGTGTAATCCGTAATTGCTTTTAATCTTCGTCTCTAATTCTCATACCGTAGAAGGAACGTGCGACGAAAAACGCTGAGACGGCAAAGAATACAATCGCCAGCGTGATGTTTACTCTTCTGCTCAATACGAGGGCAAGCTCGATAGCCAAAACGCCGAACAAGGTGCTGAACTTGATGATGGGGTTCATCGAGACCGAAGATGTGTCCTTGAACGGGTCACCGACGGTGTCGCCCACAACTGTCGCGGCGTGCAGAGGGGTGCCCTTTTCCCGCAGGTCAACTTCGACGTACTTCTTGGCGTTGTCCCATGCGCCGCCGGCGTTTGCCATAAAGATTGCCTGATACAGGCCGAACAAGGCGATTGAAATCAGGTAGCCGATGAAGAAATAGGGGTCAAGGCAGGCGAAGGCGAGCGTGCTGAAGAATACGACTAAGAACAGGTTAATCATACCTTTCTGTGCGAACCTGGTGCAAATCTCGACGACCTTATTGCTGTCCTCGCTGGATGCCTTGGTCGCGCCTTCGAGCTTGATATTGTCTTTGATGAACTTCACGGCGTGATATGCGCCGGTCGAAACTGCCTGCGTGGATGCGGCGGTAAACCAGTAGATGACCGCGCCGCCGGCGAGCAGGCCGAGCAGGAACGGCGGGTGCAAAATCGACAACTTTGCCAGGAATTCTGGTTGGAGGCCCTGAGTGAGAATTATGATGATTGAGAAAATCATCGTTGTGGCACCGACGACTGCGGTTCCAATCAGCACGGGCTTGGCGGTCGCCTTAAAGGTATTGCCCGCTCCGTCCGCCTCTTCGAGATATCTCTTTGCCTTGTCGAAATTCGGTTCGAAACCGAACTCCTTTTTGATGTCCGCCTTGATATTCGGAATACTCTCAATAAGCGAAAGCTCATAAACGGACTGTGCGTTATCCGCCACAGGTCCGAATGAGTCAACGGCGATTGTTACAGGCCCCATACTGAGGAAGCCAAACGCCACAAGACCGAACGCGAAGACCGAAGGAGCAATCATCATTACGTCGAGGCCGGTCGTGCTTACGCCATAGGCGATTGCCATCAGGCCCATAATGGCCAGGCCCATCCAGTATGCGCTGAAATTGCCCGTGCAGAAGCCCGCGAGGATTGTCAGCGGAGCCCCGCCCTTGCGTGAGGCGTTGACGATGTTCTGGACATAAGCCGATTTGACGGCTGTGAACATATTGACCATTTCCGGAATCACTGCTCCGGCGATTGTACCGCAGGTGATAATCGAGGCGAACTTCCACCACATTGAGCCGTCGCCAAGCGTCGGTATGACAAGCCAGGAAACGAAGTAAGTCAGGCCAATTGAGACAAACGAGGTCAGCCATACAAGTGACAGCAGCGGCTTTTCGAAATCCATTTTGTCAACGTCTGCGAACCGTGCCTTTGCTATGACGGCATTAATCCAGTAGGAAACGCTGCTTGTGAAAATCATTACAAGACGCATAACGAAAATCCAGACGAGCAACTGGACCTGGATAGCCGGGTCTTTGACCGCGAGACATATAAAGGAAATCAGTGCGACGCCTGTGACGCCGTATGTCTCAAAGCCGTCGGCTGTCGGTCCAACCGAGTCACCGGCATTGTCACCGGTGCAGTCGGCTATGACGCCCGGGTTGCGTGCGTCGTCTTCCTTTATGTTGAAGACGATTTTCATAAGGTCGGAGCCGATGTCGGCGATTTTAGTGAAGACGCCGCCGGCGATTCTCAGCACAGATGCGCCCAATGATTCGCCGATTGCAAAGCCGATAAAGCAAGGCCCCGCGTATTCCTTATTGATAAACAGCAGGATGCAGAGCATAACGAAAAGCTCGATACTGATGAGCAGCATCCCGATACTCATACCTGATTTAAGCGGTATTTCATAAACCGGGAATGGTTTGCCTCCCAAGCTTGCGAAGGCTGAGCGTGAGTTTGCGAAGGTGTTGATTCTCATACCGAACCATGCGACAGTGTAACTGCCCGCGATACCAATCAGGCTGCACGCAAGAATAATCGCCACTTTGGCGTATTCCATCTTTTGCAATCCCCGGAAATATACCGCGATGATGATTGCCACAAGTACCCATAGGACGATTATGAACTTCCCCTGCGTTAAGAGATATGTTTTGCAGGTGCCGTAGATAAGCTCGGAGATTTCGAGCATCGACTTGTGCACCTTCATTTTCTTAATGCTTGAGTATTGCACCATTCCGAAGACGATGCCGAAGGCACATATCGCCAGTCCCCAGATCAGCAGCGACCAGCCGTCAATCTTGTCGCCGAAGAATTTGACTGACCGGAGGTCGGGCAATAAAAGCTCAGCTTCGCTGGCCATCGCCGCCGGTACGCCGCACAACAATGCTACCGCCGCTGCCAAAAACGCCCTCATTGGCGTTAAAACAGCACTTTTCAACCGTGTCTCCACTGTGTTCTCCTTAAAAATTCAGCTAATAAGATATTAAACAATTGCGAACCGTAAACGCAAAGCCAAGCAGTTTAGCGGGAAAATCAGTAAATGCAAGAGTTTTACTGCCCTATAATAAAATCGGCTGACAGTACTGATTTGCTTGATTTTT
>JBFZBL010000309.1:0-22363 GCA_041308485.1 Phycisphaerae bacterium
CGAAGGCGAGGCGATACTGAGTATCGGCAAAATGGTGGAATACCACGAGGATGGCTTCGGAGGCGTCGTCAACGTAATGCCGTTCACGTGAATGCCTACGACGATAGTCAGCACACAAACAAAACGATTGAGCGCCGACTGCGACGAGATGCCGATTTTGAACCTCAGCTTCGACGGCCAGGAGGACGCGACGCTGACGACACGGCTGGAAGCCTTCGTCGAACAGGTCGGCGCGAGAAACAAAGTAAGTGCCGCCGAGCTTGTGGCACGCTGACGCTGGTCAGCAGGCAGGATACGGTTCTGGTCATTAATAATTATATGGCTGTTTGCCCTCGGCGATTCGGGTTTGGGACTGCATATCTCTAATTGTTTTGGTCAGCATAGCGGCGAAATCGTCGTCTTCCATACCAGTTATTTTTTCAACAGATATTGGTTTTCCGTAAGTAACTGTAATCTTCGAGCCGATTTTGAATGACTTTCGATGCCTGGGCCAGCATTCGAATGCGCCGTCAATGAGAACGGGGACAACAGGGGCATTGCCGCGACGGCAGATAAGACTAAAGCCCCCTTTGAAGAGGGCAATTTTGCCATCGGTTGTGCGTGTCGCCTCAGGAAAAAGGCAGACGCCTTCGCCCTGCTTTAATTTGGCAATAATCATTTTAATTGATGTGATGTCGGCCTGGCCCCTTCGGACAGGTATTGCCTTGACCGATTTAAGCAGCGGGCCGAAAATTTTACTTTTGAACAGTGTATCGCGGGCCATAAAACAAAGCTGGCTTTTCAGCGCGATGCCAGCAAAGAGCGGGTCAAGAAAACTCTGGTGATTGACGGCGAGAATATAGGGGCCGTTTGAGGGAACATTTTCCAGGCCGACGAAACGCATACGTAAAAACGTAACGCAGAACAACCTGCACCACCATCGGGCAAACAGGCACCAGCGAGATTTTACAGATTCGCCGAACATTTCTCTTTTATAAAGCCAACCAGCTTCTCCACGACCTCATCGACAGTCAGGCCGGTGGTATCAACGATAACGGCATCATCAGCGGGCTTGAGAGGCCCCACAACTCTGCTTTCATCGCTCTTATCTCTTTCCTGAATGGCCTGACGGATTTCATCGTCGGTTTGCTGTATCCCCTTGGTTTTCAGCTCCGTCTGTCTTCGGCGTGCCCTTTCGTTGAGGTCGGCGGTCAGGTAAAACTTAACATCCGCATCAGGAAAAGCAACTGTTCCCTGATCTCTGCCTTCTGTAACAATCTTTCCATACGCCTCGGCGAACCGTCGCTGCATATCGACGAGGCGCTGGCGGGCGGGAGCAAGGCAGGCAACATAACGGGCATTATCGGTAACTTTCGGGTCGCGTATTTGCGCGGTGGCATCGACGCCGTCGATTCGCACCAGCATTCCTTCTGGGGTCGCTTTGAATTCGAATACTGTTTCGTCGAGCACATCGAGTATTCGCTGCTGGTCAGTCAAATCCGCACCATCGAGCATCGCAGCCAGAGTTGCCGCCCGATACATCGCGCCGGTATCGAGAAAGGTAGCACCAAGCTTCGCCGCCACTGAACGGGCAACAGTGCTTTTGCCGCTGCCGGCTGGGCCATCGATAGTAATAATAAATCGAGCCATAAATTTATTAACCGCAGAGAATTTTAATTATCTAATGCGCAAGCGGGTCAACTGGTTTAGCTACCCTTACAACAACCATACTCGTGTCATCGACCTGCCGGGCAAGACCTACAAAGCGTCTCCTGTAGGCGAGTATATTATTAATCACCTGCGAGGCAGAGCCAATATGGCATTTATCGAATGTTTTGAGAAGGCGGTCTCTGCCCCAGGTATCGCCTTCGAAATTCGCCGCGTCAATCAGGCCGTCGGTATAAAAAAGGAGATAATCGTTTTCGTTCAACTGGACGGTTTCGGACTGGTACTCGGCATTCGGCAAAACACCAAGGACGAGGCCGCCCTTATTGAGGTCCACAAAACTTTTGCCTCTTCGCATCGCGGGCGGTTCGTGGCCGCAGTTACAATAGGTGATGGTCTTTTTCTCAGCGTCGATAATGCCATAGAACAGGGAGATAAATTCTCCCGCGGCGCATTCCTTGCACGCCATTTTGTTGAGCCGGCGGACTGTTTCAAGAAGGTCATCCGCCCCGCAGTGTGATTCCGAATAGGCGCGCAGCGCACCGCGGAACGAGCTTGTCATAATCGCGGCGGGAATGCCCTTGCCGATAACGTCAGCGATGACAATGCCGATTCTATTATTGCCCAGTTCCAGAAAATCATAAAAATCGCCGCCCACGTCGAAGCAGGGAATATACGTCGCGGCAATATCGAGGCCGGACACCTGCGGTGCCTTTTCGGGAATCATTCGGCGCTGAATGTGACCAGCGAGGCGCATCTGCTCGGTAATTCTCGCCCCCTCAATCGCCTCGGCGTATAGTTTGGCGTTGGTGATGGCAACTGCGCACTGGGAACCAATGGCCCTGGCAAGGTCGATATCGTCATCTTCAAAATGTACGGGTTTTCCGCTGTAAAGGCGCAGAACACCGATGGGCTTATCTCTGAATCTCATCGCGACTGTAAGCTGGCCAACGAGCCCTTCCTTTATCGTAGCATCCTTGAATGAAACCCTGTCGTCATCCTGCATATCATCGAGAACAACGGCTTCGCCGGCAAAGGCCGCCTTGATAACGGGGTCATCTTTGGTGACAACACCTTTGTTGCGGTATTCTTCACTCAGCCCGTAGGTACTGCGCATCTTCAGGTCGCCAGCCTCTTCATCAGCCAGACGAATAGAGCAGGCCTTAAGGCCGGTAATTTTAACCGCGGCCTCAGCGAGCTTATCGAGCGCTTCCTGGAGCGTAAAGCGACCAGCCACCAGCGTCGTTATCTGGTATATCTGCTCATCTCGTTCAATTTGTTCTTTCGTTCTTACAGGCATAGTCACTCTATACTGATACAGCCGCACAGTTGTGCAAGAAAAACCGGCATTTTCCGCAATAAATAAACCGGGGATTATACCCGACACAGGGCCAACAGTGAACATCAAATTAGACATCTACCTGCCCTTGCATATAGTAAGCTTTTTGGTTAGCATAGAATTTTCGGAAAGTTAATTTTTCATAATAAGACACAAGCAATGGAGCATACTGCAAAAAAAATCGTATTCTCAGGACGTGTTCAGGGCGTTGGTTTTCGCTTTACGGCCCTGAATATAGCTAATCGATACGAACTTACTGGTTACGTGCGAAATCTGCCGGACGGCGACGTCGAGATGTTTGCCCAGGGACCGGCGGAAATGATAGACGAATGCGTGCGCGACCTGCAGGATTCATTCGTGGGGAGCATAAGCCATATCGATATCTTGGAATCGATACCCAACCCGAAACTCACCGATTTCAGAATTTCCTTCTAACAGTCAAAAACTATCACACCGCTGAATAACCGTTGATAAACTTTCTCGGCACTTCCAGCCCGTGACTCATCATAAGTATCGAATCCGACATTACTTCTTTGGCTATCCCGGCGGCAACGACCCTTCCGCCGTCAATCACGGCCACTTTATCCGAAACGGCAGCGGCAAAATCCATATTGCAGGTCGCTATAACGAGCGTTTGAGATAATCCGGCGAGCAGCTTGGCGAGATTATCACGGTTTCGAGGGTCAAGCGAACCGTCCGGCTCATCGAGCGTGATAATTTTGGGGGACATAGAAAGCACCGTCGCAATTGCCGCGGCGCGTTTCTGGCCCGCTGAAAGGTGATGCGGCGCACGCTCGGCCATCCCCGCAAGACCAACCTCAGCAAGGGCAAGATTCACACGCTCTTTAACCTGCTGCGAATCGAGGCCCATATTCAGCGGCCCGAACGCAACATCATCGAAAAGCGTCGGCATAAAAAGCTGGTCTTCGGGATTTTCGAGACAGCAACCGATTCGTGAACGCACCTTTTTAAGATTGCCGTTTGAAATTTCCAGCCCATCGATAACTACCCTTCCCGTTCCCCTGACAAAACCTGTAATAGCCAGAAGCAGCGTGGATTTGCCCGCACCATTAGGACCTATGAGAGCAAGTCGCTCACCTGATTCGACTTCGAGCGTAATGCCATTGAGAGCAATCGTCCCGTCCGGATACTTGTATGAAAAATTTTGAACCTCTATCGCTTTTGCCATAGCGGGCTATCCCAAAACAGGTCCTACAAAACAATACAATCCGAGAATAAAAGCGCCGGTAATAATAACAAAAACATAATCAGCGGCACGAATTTCGAGGCGATTGATGGTTCGCCAGCTGCCTTCGAAACCGCGTGCCTGCATCGCCGAGTTTATATGCTCAGCGGCATCGATGCTGCGGACAAACAATGACCCGACCATGGCGGCCGCGAATTTGACCCCCCTGCCGAAAGCCACGCCGCCCGCTGAACGAGCGGCCCGGGCACGCAGAATATGATGGCCGCTGTCAATCAAAAGAAAAATATAGCGATACAAAAAACCCATCTGGATAACCAATAGGCGCGGCACACCGAGCCGTTGAAGGCCCGCAAGCAGATTCGCAAAGCGGGTAGTCGAAATCAGCGCAATAAGGGCCAGCATAGTAACTATAAATTTACCAAGGATGCTCCAGCAACGCATCCAGCCGACGGTCGTATGCCAAATCCACGGGCCAAAATTAATCGTGGCGGCTGTCCTGTCATACCAGGGACCAGTTAACGCAAGCACAAGCACAAACGGGCTGACATACAAGATATGCTTGAGTACAAAACGAAGCGGTATGCCTCCCATAACCAAAACGACAAACGGCCCGACCGCGTAGCAGAACAAGATACTGACTGCGGTGCGGGGCAGCGATATTACCACGGCGGTAAAAACAAACGTGATAATAAATTTTACCCTCGCGTCAAGGCGATGTATCGGCGAATCCTGGTAAGCAAATTTGTCTATATACGCGTGATGCATTTATGAAGTACCCGGCACCTTTGCTTGTTTTCTTCTCATCAGCGACATACCAGTCCAAACCGCCAGCATTGTCAGCAGCGAGCCCGAAACCCCGGCAAAACTTGTCCAGCCCTTTGAGTTTGCGCCCCGTAAAGAATAATCAGGCAACGGAGTGTATTTTGACTGCAACTGGTCAACTGCCGCCATTGTGGGATTTTCATTTGTGATAATCGGCTTGAAATCAGGCTGGTCGGGTCTCTCGAGATAACTCCATTCAAGACCATCGGGCATTTCGGAAGCAAGCAACGAAAGCCCCGCGGCGGCAACCATCGAAAAAACCAGCAATGTTACCAGCACCGTTTTTCGGCTTAGCCGAATTTTGCCGGGCAGCGTATCCAAAACCAAATCGGGCCTGACCTGCTGAAGATAGCTGAGCACCGCCACCGTAACCAGACCCTCGACAAGACCAACGAGAAAATGAACGCCTATCATCGTTACCAGAAAAGTAGAGAAGGGAACCGCAAGCACGCCGGACAGAGCCGCCTCGACGGGAACCAAAATAGCACCCATTTCAAGGGCGACCAGACAGGCCAGCATCGCGCCAACGTAAGTTCTTTGGCTGCTGCTTCGTCCTGCTGTTACCGCTTTATAAAGAAAATAGCCGACATAGCACGGGACAAGGCCCATATTGATTATGTTACAGCCAAGGGCAAGCAGACCGCCATCCTGGAAAATGAGACACTGCACGATTATAACCGAGGAAATGACAATGGCCGCCAGATGCGGGCCTAATATAATCGCCAGCATAACGGCCCCGACCAGATGGCCGCTTGTGCCGGGCATCGCGGGAAGCTGAAAGTTGACCATTTGCGCCGCGAATATGAATGCGCCTAAAATGCCCATTAGAGGAAGTTTATCTGAGCTTACAATTTTGCTGGCTTTTCTGCAAATAAGCCCAAGACCCCCTGCCGCAATCGCCAATGTGCCTGTGGCCACCGGCACCGACAATAATTCATTCGCCATATGCATAATTATTTTATCCTTCGTATGTATACGCTACGACAGCTATTATTGGCAACACCATATTTAAAAAGTCATTTGAATTCTTGCGCCAATCACGGTCGCGTTCGGAACGTCCTTATTGCCGCCGGGATTGGTTACATATTGAAAATCGGGACTGATTACCAGCCATTTTGTAATCTTCGCACTGTAATAAATCTCGACAGCACTTTCGTAATCATCTGTATAAGTATCATCAGCGCCGTTACTGAACGTACCGTGTGCAAAACCAATGCCGAGAATATCATCGTCTCTGTCTTCTAAAAGGCCCTGATACTGAACACCGGCGCTCCAGAAATTCGTCATATCGTTTCGTTTGCTGTCGGCATTACCATAGCGGAAGAACGTGCCCAGTCCCTGCGAATCTTCTGCGTTTGAATTTTCCTTAACAATCATCTGGTCAAAGGTTAGATAAAAGCCGACATCGTCTCTGTAACTTTCGCCTTCTTCTGCAAGGTCGGTGTTAGCCTTGGGCTGCGGGTCATACCAGAGACCAATCCGATATGCACCGGGCAGTGCGCCGTTCGTCGAGCCAAGCAAAGGCGTAATCCCCGTCTCAGCAATATAAAAGAAATAATCGTCGCCGTGAAAGGTCGTATCGAAACCTGTCTCCCTCAAATCCGCTTCGGCATCCGCAATAGCAACAGAAGCATACCAGAATGCATCCGGCCCATAATGCAAAGCGGCACCAAGCCCATTTTCCGGAAACGGTACGGTAGGGTTGTTAATAAATGCGCCGTTTAAAAACTGTGTCCTCTCGTCATTGGCGTAGCTGCTGCAATCAAATGAAACGGGACAGTTATGATGTTCAAATCCGCAGGTGAGGTCTATTTTGCCGGCCCTGATGCGAATCTCCTGGGCTGCGAAGTCCTGCTCATACCATAATTCAGTCACATCAATAGCTTCTCGTGGTGCTCCATCGCCGTTAACATTGAAATAGCTTCCCACAGCAGGGTCATTGATGCCGCCCGATTTGGACCATTTGCCTTCCGTAAGCATATAAAGACGGCCGCCTGTTACGCCAAACAATTTTTCGAAATCGGCTTCAAGCTCGGCGTCGTAACTTCCCGAATATCTGCCCGCCCGCCGATGCGTGCTGATGCCGCCATTGGTGTTCTGCTGATATATTTGAGTCACGCTTGTTGTTATTTCGATTCCCTGTTCGCTTAGGCTATCCGTCAAGCCGAACCAGTTGCGGGTAAGCGTATCCCGCTGCCATATTGAATCATTCTTATTTGCGTCCACCGGCTCACTACTTTGTGCCTGCGATAATCCCGCGGCAATCAGCAAAACGCCAACAATCAAAACAACAATTCTTTTACCCATCCTTGCTCCTTCATATAGATAAAACAAAATCCTTCTGCGCATATAAATATGCTATTCGTGCTACCGAGTCAACAGGAATCTTTGTGAAACGTAATTTTTTTTAAAAGGCCGGTGACTATGCGATATGGGACAGAAGATCCAAAGCTTTCTGGAACCGTTGTTTGTGGACAGCCTCTTCCTGGGCCAAGGCAAGCAGAATTTCCTTTGAATGGCTGTCCGAAGTCATCTCTGCCAGGTCAGCATAAAACTGGATCGCCGCCTCTTCCTTCTTTACGCCTATCTTCATAATATTTTTGTAATTCATTTTCATTTTGGGAGGCACATAAACCCTCTTCCGGCCGCCGAGTCCGGCGCGGGGCTCGACATCCTTAACCACCCTGCCGGTTTTCATAATCTCCAGTTCGAGTGCGGCCTTGTGCTCAAGCTCCTCGGCCGCCAGTTTCTCAAACACCCTTTTGATGCCTCGATTTTGCACACGAGAGGCAAGGGCAAGGTAAAACCTGTTGGCATCCACCTCGCGAGCAATGGCCATTTCAAGAATTTCGTCGTCAATAAAATCCACCATATGCTCGATAGGATATATCGCGGGCGCACAGCCGTCAATGCTATTCGGGGATAAATGCCGTTATGGAATGGTCAATGAATGCGCTTGAAAATCGAGAAAACCGACTCACCTGTAAAACGCAAGATTAAAACCTATTTATCAGTTTTGGTTGTAGCAGATGGCTGTTGGGGCGATGCAGATTTTTTTGTTTGCGGCTGCTCCCAGTATGAGGAGGGCGGCACCTGTCCGACCACCTGTTTCCATTTGCTGCCCTGCTTCTCAAATTCCACGTAGTCGGCGGTTACCTTAAGGACCTTGACGTCAAGCACAACATCATTGTCTCTTACGACTTCGCCGGCAACCAGCGCAGCACCACTGTTATTGTAGAAAACAATACCTGTTACCATCCCGCGAGTCGTGGTTGGCCGAAAAGCACGCGGGCCGGGACCTGCCGGGGGAGCCCCCTGGGTGGCTGATTGTTGGGCCTCAAGAGCGTTAATCTCATAACCGACTTTTGTTCGAATCTCATTCTCTTTCTGTGCACGCTCTTTTTCAAGCGCGGCTATATCATCTTCAGAAAGCAAATTTCTCGACGTCTCCTCTTTATAGTCCTCGAAATACTGCTCTCGCTTCACCGCTTCCAGCTTCTGTTTTTCAAGCTCTGCGTTCTCGTTGACTTCTTTTATCTGCTTCTCCGCCCGCTTCGCAATATCGCCGATTTCCCCGGGATATTCAGTATATGATGGTTGCTCCTGAGCGTCTGCACCCGGAACCGTTTCCGATTCGCCGGCTGGCGCAACAATACCGATGGAAAGAACGCATGCGAATATCGCGGCCGCAAAAATAATTGCCATTCGTTTCTTATTCATTGTCTGACCTCACCGATTTTTAAACTATCCCAGACGTTAGAAAATATGCTCTTCTTTAATTATACGGAAAATTGGCAACACAAGTTAAGCATTTTTTATTCTGAACGAGTAAAAGGCTATTTTAACGCTAATAACCCCATTTCGCCCTTTGCGACTGCTTCCAATCTGTTATTATAGGAAGTAAATTCCCTTACTTTCGCACGAACATACTGCCCGGCAACTGCTTTATAAGGCCTTTCAGTCGAAGCGAGACAATTGAGGCATTGACGCTGCCCGCCGGCAATTGCGAATCCGCGATAACCTGCTCAATATGAACAGGTTCGCTACGCAGACATTCATAAACCGACTTTTCGCTTGCGCTGAGATTCAACCGGGCGATATCGAACAATGGTTTCTCGGCTTTTGCCGTAAGCAAATCGGCCTGCCGGCTGATGTGTCCGCCTATTTTGCCGCCAACATAACCCAGCGATTCAATTATATCTTCGACGCAATCAACCAGTTTAGCCCCCTGCTTAATCAACTGATTGGCGCCCCGGCTGAGCGGAGAATCGATTTTTCCGGGTACAGCCATAACCTCGCGATTGTATTCGAGAGCCGATTTGGCTGTATGAAGCGCACCAGAATTACCGCCTGCCTCGATAATAATTGTTCCCAGTGACAATCCCGCTATTATCCTGTTGCGGGGCGGAAAATTTTCAGGCAACGGCTCATAACGAAGCGGTAATTCGCTGATGCAGGCACCGGATTCAGCAATCGAATCGAATAGCTTTTTATTTTCCGGAGGAAATATATTAGCCAGCCCGCAACCCTGGACAGCTATGGTGCGGCCGCCTGCCGCAAGAGCGCCCTGATGAGCGGCGGTATCGATGCCGCGCGCCATACCTGAGCATACAGTAAAACCTGCACCGCCCAATATGTGCGCAAATCGAGACGCCTGCTCGCTGCCGTACAAACTGCACCGGCGGGAACCAACTATCGCCACACTGAGATTATCCTGCTCAACGAGAGTCCCCTTAACATATAAAACAGGAGGCGGATCGTAAATCAGTTTTAGCTGGGCGGGATAACGTTCATCGTGAAGATGTATAATCCATACTCCGAGTTTTTCGGCCAATGTTGTCTCGGCATCAGTATCCGTTTTGTCACGACTGGCGGCTATTTTCTCCGCGGTATGATGACCTACCCCATCAACCTTTGACATCTCATAAACCGATGCACCAAGAATTTTTTCCGCCGAGTCAAAATAATTTAACAATTTGCCGAAAGTAACCGGGCCGACACCATCTGCTCCTGCCAGTTTCAGCCATTTCTCGATATCTGGTGAATTTGGGTGCAAGTTCGACATCCTGAAATAAGCAAAATAACCTTGTTAAAAGTATATGTCCCCGTCGCATAAGGTCAAGCCGAATTATTAGCGATGAAAGCAATGTGTTAGCGAACAAGGAATACACCCATACTATAATTTACAACATACTGCTTGTTGCTAAGCGAACAAACCTTCGTAAATCTCGTAAATAAAAGGAGTTTGGGCACGGCGGCGAATAATAACTAGCATCATTATAAGCAATCATAATGACTATTGTGTTATCTCTAATATCGTGGCCCGCCTGGGACAAAAGAATCGAACCATCCACAGGTTCACAACCTTTTGTTAAACAAGAGGTTACATTTGTTTTTGGTCTAAATAAAAGCTTTATATGTGATTAGTAGCCCGATGGTATTGAAATGCACAAAATATTGTGTTATACTGATAAATTCATGGCACGAATAGCAACTAAAACTCGGAAGAAACAGGGCAAAAGCCGCGCATCGAAGCTGGCCGTGGTAGCCTCACGTAAACCCTTTAAGACCTACGACGAGGCAATCAAGTACCTTTTTAACAGAACTAACTACGAGCAGGAAAAGCACTTACGGTATAACGTCGATACTTTCAACCTGAAGCGAATGGAGCATTTGCTTTCGCTGGTAGGCAATCCGCATACGAAAGTCGATACAGTCCACATAGCCGGTACAAAAGGTAAAGGCAGCACAGCCACAATGCTGGCAAGAATGATAGAGGCGAACGGCTATAAGGTGGGCCTGTACACTTCGCCGCACGTGGTTGACCTGCACGAGCGAATTATCGTAAACTCTGAAATGATAAGCAGAACCGCGATGCTTGGTTTGCTTAATCGTATATATAAAGCGGTCGAAACCGTTTCAAAAACCAGCGCGCCCACTTTCTTTGAGATAATAACGGCGCTCGCATTTATGCACTTCGCGGATGCCAAGGCGGACGTCGCGGTTATTGAAACAGGACTCGGCGGCAGATTAGACAGCACCAACGTGATAAAACCCAAGGTCGTCGGCATCACCAATTTGAGTTTCGATCATCAGAAGCAACTTGGAAACACGATAGGAGAAATCGCAAAGGAAAAAGCCGGGATTTTCAAGGCCGGTGTGCCTATTGTCACGGTCCAGCAGGACCCGGACGCGATGCGTGTGCTGAAGGCACAGGCGGCGGCGGTTAAAGCGCCTCTCAGCGTAACCGGCGTGGATATAGATTTCTCGCATCGCTTTGAAACATCGTCCGAATACGGGCCGCATAATCGCGTATGTCTGACAACACCCACCAGCAAATTTGAGCACCTTCGAGTTCCTTTGCTTGGGATACACCAGGCGGTAAACTGCGGCCTGGCGCTCGCGATGCTCGACAAGCTCAAGGGCTGCGGATTCGAGATAGACAACGATAAAACGGTGGCAGGACTTGCAAAAGTAAAATTGCCGGGCCGGATGGAAATGATTTGCGAAGACCCGCGAATCCTCATAGACGGTGCGCACAACGCGGCCAGCATAAAGGCGCTTATGTACGCGATAGGCCAAAGCATCCCGTACGATTCGATGATAGTAATCTTCGGCTGCAACGAAGATAAAGATGCCGCTGGAATGCTTCATGAGCTGCAATTCGGTGCCGACAAGGTTATTTTCACCCGCAGCAACTCCGCCAAGGCGATGTCACCCGATGAGCTGGCTGAAAAATACATTGCTATATCCGGCAAGATGTGTCAGACCGCCCCTGCCCTTGGAGAGGCGCTTCGACTGGCAAAAAGCGCGGTAGGCAAGGAAGACCTTGTCTGCATTACGGGAAGTTTCTATCTCATCGGTCAGGCCAAGGTTCGTTTCCAGGCAAGTTAAACCCATCAAAAAACCGGTTTCGCCGTACGAAAAACAAGGAACCCGATGAAACTATCAATCGTCATTCCTGTATTTAACGAATGCGGCAAAATCGGGCGAGACGTCAAATCCGCCTGCGAATTTCTCCTAAAAAACAGTTTCGATGGGGAAGTTATATTTGCCGACGATGGCAGCAGTGATGCAACGGCTGACGAGGTACAAAAAAACGGCGATAAATATCGCGGCCGGATACCAGTAATGGTAGTCCGAAACCAGCGGCACCACGGCAAAGGTTACGCCATCCGCAGCGGAATAATACAATCGAACGGCGATTATGTGATGTTCGCCGACAGCGGCAGTTGTGTCCCCTTCGATAACGCCATGCGAGGACTGGAACTGCTCAGGGCATACAAATGCGATATCGCCCACGGCTCACGCAGATTAGCCGGGACGCATCTAATAAAAGACCAGGGGCCTTACAGACATATATGCTCGGCACTTTTTCACTGGTTTGCGATACGTGTGATGAAAATCCCAGCGGAACTGACGGATACTCAATGCGGCTTCAAAATTTACCGTGGCGACGTCGCTCGCCTACTTTACGGCCAATGCCAAACTGACGGATTTGTGTTCGACATCGAAATAATCCGGCGAGCAATAAACCTGCATTACCGGATTGCGGAATTTCCCATCGACTGGACCTGCGACCCTGACAGCCGATTGTCCCCAACAAGAAGTATTTGGCGAATACTTTCCGAACTGTTAAAAATAAGAAAAGCGACTTAAACAGGCGTTTCACATTATTTCGAATATAATTTCGCCCTGCCCCATCGCCCGAAAAGGAGGAATCGCCCCCCTGACTTCTTGCTTTTACCCGATAAAACCAGTAACGCGGAAGCATCCTTGTTCTTGTCACAAAAAGAGCGCACCGCATTAAGAGGCATCACCATAAAAGCCGTTGAAAGGGCATCCGCCTCGGCTCCCGATTTTGCCATCGACCAGGCGCCCGGCCTTGCAACAGGTTTACCGGTGCGCGGATTGATTATGTGCTGACCTTTACGAAGCCCCGATGCGCTAATTGCCCTGTCCGACAAATGAATCTTCGCTATGAGCCTGTTGTAATCGGCTGGGTCCGACAGCGTAATTGGCCAGCCGGCTAAACCATTCGGAATACCAACCGGTAATATAGTGCTTTGCCCAGCGGAGATAAGAGCGGCCTTTATTCCCCACTCGCCGAGCAACTGTGCGATCTTATCCGCCGCGTAACCTTTGCCGACAGCGCCAAAATCAATTCTGACACCACTGCTTTTTAAGGCAACAGTATGTTCGGATTCATCAAGCACAAGGAGATTGCTGCCCGTTTTTTTAAGCGCGGTCTCTATATCCTTTTTAGACGGTTTACGGGGCGTCCGGTCTTCATTCAGCCAGCAGTCATATAACGGACCAATGGTAATATCGAACGCACCCTTTGTCTGCACAGATATATCAACGCTTGTCTGGAGACATTCAAAAGCGGTCAATCCGAGCTGCAGCGGCTGATTTACGGCAAGAGAATTGATACGTGAAACATCGCTATTTTCAAGAAACCGACTGAGACTTCCTTCGATGCGGTCAAGTTCTGCAAACGCGGCCCATGCGGCCTGCTCGGCATAAACGGCATCGGGATGAACTATGAATATCTCGAATGTCGCTGCCATTGCGTTATGTTTAAAAGATCTGAGATTGCTGATTGCGCAGCTGTCTTTTTCAAACAAGATTGTATCGGATTGCTGCTCGGCCATAACCTGCTCTCATTTGACGGCCTGAATACCGGATTTGACCGATTGCCACTGGTCCATCAGGTCTTTTGTTACATAGCCGCGAAGTTCGACCTGAGGTCTAAGCTCGATACCTTTATCGAACAAGGGGACATAAAGGTTTTTCTGCCCGGCAGGCGAGATATCGAACACGCGACCTATAAGCTGGTCCTGAAGACCGGCCGACGCGATTACGACCGGGGCAGGCAAACTAATTTCATTAACATCGTTATAATAGCCCACGTTTTTGAATGAGCGAAGATACCACGGCAGCGGCCAGTAATCCCCGCCGGGACAAACCACCAGCACAGGCATTTGATGCCCCGCAGGGTATGCCCGCAAAATATCTTCGATTCGTTTGCCGATTGTCAGAACGTCTTTTGTCGGGTGGGCATACACATAAGGATTGGCAAGGTCGATATTAAAAAACCGGCTTGCCATATACCCCTGTAAACCTAAGTCCGCTGTGAACACAATAAAAAACGCGACCATAATCACACGTGACATCGCAAGCCTAAGCGATTTTAATACTGCGACAACGGCGAACGCAGCCAGCAGAATCATCCCGTGATAAAAACTCAGAAGACACCACGGCGTCTTATAGGGTATCGCAGAATAAATAACGGTCATTATGACAGTATAAGCGGCTATAAATTTAAGCAGGTTAGAGTCCTGGCCTGATATATTTTTGCCGCTGATGATAAAAACCAACCCAACCAAGGCCATAAGCACCACGAATCCTTCGGTCCAGGTCAATTGCATTGGCCCCCTGTTGTAAACCAGCAACTGCAGGTAATAATACCAAGGATGAATATGAAACTGATTATGGCCCGCCCGCTGAAAATATGTGGTGTAGGTTCTGAATGAATCGAGCAGACCTGCCGGATTTTTGAAAAAGGAAGAGAAAAATAATCCCCATATAACTACCGCACCGATTATCGCCAAAATCAGATGGCCGGGACGCACCAGACTAAGCACAGGATTACCGTCTTTTCGTGTCAGCAGCACAATCGCCAAAGCCGCAATAACCGCCCCAAAGGCGATGACGGATGTTTCTTTTGTGGCAAAACACAACGCGGCAAAGATACCCGTCCTCAACACCCATATCCATTCCCGGCTTCGGGCATACCTGTACCCGCATGCAATCATCGCGAAGGTAAAACACACAAGCAGCATTTCCGGGATATAGTATCGGCTGTAAAAAACAAACGCGGGTGAAACGGTAGTAAACGCAGCGGCAACCGCCGCGACCGGTTTGCCCAGGCCATCGAGCAGCAATAAAGGCATCAGAACCAGAAGCAGCCCGAAAAACACAGGCACGATTCGCAGGGTGATTTCTGTCAGAGAAGCGTATGTATTCCGGCCGGAAAGCAAAGCGGAAATCAGCGTAAAATAATTCAGCGTCGGTCCGTGAAATTCGGTCGGGTCATATCGATAATGATTTGTCTCAAGAAGCTGACCGAATCGATAAGCGTGGACCGCTTCATCGCCGTGCATCGGGCGGATATCCAAATGAGAAATCCGCAATGCTATGGCCAAAATCAGAACGGCTGATACTGCAAGCCAAAATTTCATCTACTTCATTTCGCAGGCGTTCCGTAAACCTCGACCTCAATATAATTATTGAGGTCATTGCTCGTGTTGCCGTTACTGTAGCATCGAATGTAACGGCCTACAACACCTTTGGCGTCGATAAGCTTGCCCTCGGAGGTCTCGACATAATTTCTGTCTTTGCCGGCGCCGAGACCCAGCGTGTTATCCGTGTCATTGTTGAAAATTGTCTGGACGTTCTTAATGAAATCCGGGTCGCCGGCAACCTGCACAATCACATCCTTATAAACACGGGCCTGCTTATGGTAATGCCATACAACAACGGCGTAGATATTGTATGACGCGCCGAGGTCGATTGTTATATTTTGTTTCATCGGGCCTAATTCAACATAGCTGCCGTCCGTTGCTTCTTTATCGCCGTCGGTAACCATTGCGATTTCGCCTATAATCGGCTGCTCATCCGAGCTTTTCACCGGCTTTTTGAGTGCAACGTTTGTCGTTCCCTTGGGGGCGTAAAACGGCTCTCTCGGTTTGCCTAACGGCTTTTCAAGATTCGCGATGCCCTGAAAATTCTGCGGCGTGCCGACGAACTGCGGCTTGGGCAAAACCAGCGGAATCGGGACTAAATCCCCGGCTGGTTTCGTCGCGGCGGCATTGGCATCCGCTGCCGGGGCATTACTATCGGCTCCCATAGCTGTCGCAACAATAAACCCCAACGATATTACAAACGCCATACCTGCTGCTATACGAACGTTTCTGCGTGCCATTTTGTGTATATCTCCTTCGTTAAAATTAATCAGACCACCCATAAAACGAATAAGGTGGTCTGATTATCTTATCGATTCAGCAGCGTCTTGTCAATTCGAACTTGGCTTCGGCTATTTGTACATCTCGTCAAAAGACTTCTGGGCAGCCACAACCGCGGCACGCATCATATCCTCGGCCTTGGCGGTTTCGCGTTTGACAAGAAAAGCCATAAGTTTCTTCGTATCAAGGGCTTTGGCGGCCTTATCGCAGGCCTCCCAGCTCAGGACGCTTCTGACAACGCGGTCGATACCCTGCTCGGCATTGTCATACGCGCGGGTCTGCATATCGTGGCCTTTCCAACGGGCGTATCCGGCCTGCTGAAGAAGCCCGGCAATCGCGATATTCATACCGTTGATTCGCGTGCCGTGGTCGATATCAAACTTGCCCGGGCCGCCTAAGATAATCCCGTCGTTGTAGCCCTGACTGTTGAGGTGCATATGCACCATCATATCGTTGTCCAGCTCCTCGACTGAGTCGTAAACGTGGTCGAGACCTATCATTTCCGAATGCCCGAATTCCTTGTTGACGCCCTTGTTCTTTAACGAAACACCAAATTCCTTCTCGATTCTCCTCCAGAACACAATGGCACTGGCCACTGTCGGGATGAGCATCGCGGGATGCCCCTCGTTTGGCTTGGGCTCAAAACCTATACGAAGGTCGCCGCCCTTTTTCTGCTCGTATTTGCACAGGCCGGCAACGCTTTCCTTGAGGTTCTGATACATCTGCTTTACGCCTATCGTGGCAATGTCGTATCCGAACGAGCCGTTCCAGATAACAAACGCCGGTGCCTTGCTGGCGTCGGGATGCCATGCCTTTTTCAGTGTGCCGTATGCCAAATCAACGGTCTTTGTGCCTAATGCCTCACCGGCCTTTCTCTCGCTGGGGTCTAATGACGCGATACCGCCGTATGCAAAATGGGCGTGAGCGCCTGGCGTAATCATCGCCAGATATAATTTATTGCTCACAAGCGCATCACAGACAGCCGATGCGTTTCCATCGTCCACTTCCGCGTCATAGTGCATCTCAATACCAAGCTCCACGTTTTTGGGAACACGGGGACGAATTTTCTTCGCAACCAGCTCGATCATTTCAGGGGTACCGAACCTTTTACCCCACTCAGGCCGTATATCGCCGGGCACAAAACCGCCCTTGCCCGCATTAAACGTCCATCTGCATATACTGTGTAACGATTTGTCCGCCATTTTCACTTTCTCCTAATTAAAATTAAATTCGTGTTATTGTTATTAGCATTGCCGTTATGACAACTGCTGTTTTAGAACACTTTCCCATTTTTTATAAGCATCAGCGTAAGCTGCCGTCAGTTTCTTGTTCGGCTCAACCGTTTTCACAGGCGCCAATCCCACAAACGCGTCCTCGGCCCCCCTGTAAACACCCGCCCCGATACCTGCACCGCGGGCTGCGCCCTGTGAGCCGTCGGTTTTGAATAGCTCCACGCGCGAGCCGGTAACTGTCGCAAATGCCTCGCTGAAAAGCGAACTGAGGAACATATTGGCGTGGCCTGCCCTGACCGTCTTGGCCTTGACGCCGACTTTCCGCATAATTTCTACGCCGTAATTAAGGGCAAAGACGATACCTTCCTGTGCCGCCCTCAACAGGTGCGCCCTGTTATGTGTATTGAAATTCAGGCCGTGAACCAGCGCGCCGATATTGCGGTTTTCCAGAGTACGTTCGGCGCCGTTTCCGAAAGGCAGAATCGACAGGCCATCCGAGCCGACAGGCGCCTTTTCTGCAAGCGCGTCCATTTCTGGATAATCCGACGTGCCGGTATTGTGCTTTAGCCAGCTATTGAGGATACCCGTTCCATTGACGCAAAGCAGAACGCCGTACCTGGGCTTTTTGGGCTCGTGGTTGACGTGAACAAACGTATTGACCCTTGATTTGGCGTCGTATTTGGCTTCAGATGTAATACCGTAAACGACACCCGATGTGCCCGCGGTAGCGGCTATTTCGCCGGGATTAAGAACATTCAGCGACAGCGCGTTATTCGGCTGGTCGCCAGCCCTGTAAGAAACAATCGTCCCTGCCTTAAGCCCTAATGTATTTGCCGCTTCTTTGGTAAGATTACCCTGAACTGAAAACGTCGGGACGGTCTGAGCGACAAAATCCTGCGGTATCTTGTATTGCTTCATAACGATGTCGGCAAGACCCTGCTCCTTGAAATCCCACATTATGCCTTCCGACAACCCAGAGGGCGTGGTCCTGATTTCGCCGGTCATCTTCATCGCGATAAAATCGCCCGGCAGCATCATCTTGTAAATTTTCGAGAAGACCTTAGGCTCGTTGTCCTCGACCCATTTGAGCTTCGACGCGGTAAAGTTGCCCGGCGAGTTGAGCAGATGCGACAGCGCCTTTTTTTCGCCGATACTTTTCATCGCCTTTTTTCCGATTTCGACCGCCCGGCTGTCGCACCAGATTATCGCCGGCCTGAGCACTTCCTGCTTTTTATCAACGATTACCAGCCCGTGCATCTGATACGATATCCCGATACCACGCACGTCGCCGGCGATAAAATTCGTCTGAGCCTTTATTTTTTGCGTCGCGGCAACAACGTTGTCCCACCATGTTTGGGGATGCTGCTCCGCCCAACCGGGCCTTTTCGCAATGATTTCCAATTCCCTTTCAGGCATGGTCGCCGAGGCAATTGCCTTGCCTGTTTCTGCATCTAATAATGTTGCCTTCACTGACGAACTGCCGACGTCATATCCCAGCAATAATGCCATAAAACAATCCTTTCCGATTATCCTTCAATATTCTGCGGGCCTCTTCTCAACTTCCGGCCCGAAGATTTAATATTATACCAGATTACACACACAGTACAAGACTTATTTTGCACCAGTAATCGTTTACTTTAGGCTTTTAATACAGTCGCTAAAAATGGCCCCAGACGGAATTTTGACGCCGCAGCTGGAAAATCCTTACTTTTAGCTCATAAATGCCACGGCGACCTCATGGGCCGGGCCAGCATTTTATCCGCCTCGGCATCATTTGTGAAGTGTTCTTTAACCGGGTCCCACTGTAATTTTCTGCCAAGCCGGACCGCGATGCCGCCCAGGTGGCAAACCGTAGCCGAACGATGCCCCGTTTCGACATCGGCCGCCGGCTTTGTCCGCAACCGAACACAATCAAGGAAATTCTGGTGATGGTCCCTGCTGCGATAAAGATGAATCTCATCCGGCCTTATTACCGACTGGATAATCGAATCCGGCTGCGAGATAAAACTCGACCGGCTGACAAATATCCATCCCTCCGTCCCCTCGAAGCGAACAGGTGATTCCTGTATTGCCCCTTTGCCCGTCCTGCACAGCAGACGAACCCCATTGGCATATTTGTATTCTATATCGTAGCTCAGCGGTGTTTCGAAAAGTCCTTCTTTGGGAAACTCACCCTTGCCGCTGACCTCGACAGGCCCCGTCAAATCCGTGCCGTTGCCCCACTGGGCAATATCGAACACATGTGCTCCCCAATTTGTAATTTGCCCCCACCCGAAATCATAGATAAAATGCCAGTTGTAATGACAACCCTGCTGGATATAAGGCCTGTATAGCGCCGGGCCGAGCCACAGGTCATAATCAAATCCTGCCGGCGGGGATTCAACTTTCCATGTAAGCGGATTAGGCCTGCTGTTTTCCGGGATTTCGACTTTGATTGTGTGGAGCTTGCCGATACGGCCGTTGCGGACAAGCTCACAGGCAAGCCGGAAGTTATTGTCGGACCTCTGATGCGACCCCGTCTGTAAAACCCGCTCGTATTGTTTTACCGTATTGCACAGCATTCTTCCTTCCGCGACGTTATAAGCGAGCGGTTTTTCGCAATAAATATCTTTGCCCCCCTTTGCCGCGGCGATTGATATCGGTACATGCCACTGGTCAGGCGTAGAAACCACAATCGCGTCAATATCCGCTCGCGCAAGAAGGTCACGAAAATCATTATATGACGACTCTTCGGGCAAACGGCCAATCTTCCTTGCCTGCTCACGATGTGCGTAATCAACATCGCAGACGGCAATCGGCTGGGCCAGCGGCTTATGCAAAAAGGCCTTGAGATTCAAGATGCCCTGGCCGCCTGTGCCGATCATGCCGATGGTAATTCTGTTGCTCGGCGCATCTTCGCCAAAAACCGAAGACGGGACAATAACAGGCATCGCAAAAGCGGCGCCTGCGGCAAGTCCCTTCTGCAGAAAAGCCCGTCTCGACAATCTGTAACTTTTTTTATTCATGGTTTTCGCCGCGCCAAAATAAAACGGCAGGAACCCCGCTACCAAGGCCCCTGCCGCATAATCAACTCATAAGAACAAACGCCGACAACTACTTGTTCTGCGTCATCTCAACAGCAGCCGGCTGTAAACCTGCCTTGGCTAATACCACGTAAACAACAAAACCGATAAAGAACGCGATGACCGGGGCCGGACTTATAAAGTCGAACTGTTTAGGCTTAATCATCGGCAGTATCGCAACGACAAATCCTATGGCCCAGGAGATATACCCCGCCAGGTTAATTCCCTTGCGAGGCCCCGCCCATTTCCTTCCGCTAAGGAAATAATCCGCAACCATTGCCCCGCAAATCGGTCCAAATGACGCGCCAATAATACTGAAAACCGATGCAAGATCCAGTGCCTTTCCTGTTATCGCAAGAATCAGCGAGACAATCGCTCCAATCGAAACCATAACGACCTTGTTGACCTTGGGGAACATCGTGCCGATACTATTGGCGGCTATAAATGTGCTGAAACACGCCGGAGCGAAACTCGCTATCGCAAACAGTGCAAACATCCATTTAGCCAAAGCCCCTCCCTGTGCGCCAATGACGGCGTCAAAGGAGAAACTTGTCATCGTCGGGTTAGCCGCGTGAGCGCCTGCTATGGCTATCAGAGGCAAACCGCCCGCAACAATTATCGCCAGCATTATGCCCACAACACCGCCAAGCTGAACGTCTTTCGCATTGCGGTTACCCATTCCAAAATCCACACCCGCTGCTCCGGCCGTCGCAAAGAAACCAACGACAAAAGCTATAATCGCGAGAAATCCTTCAGACGCGTCTGCGCCGAGTGTCGGCTTAAAATTTCCAGCCGAACCGACGTTGGTGAAAAATACAATCAGAATCATAACCAATGGGACAATAGGAAGATATGTCGAGACCTTGCCCAAATACTGAATCCCTTTCATTGCGACAAACACAGCCAAAATCGCCCATATAATCGCTACGGCTATAAATGCCGGGCTTGCGCTAAAAACGCCCGTAACAGGATCTTTCACTGGCGGTTTACCAAAGGCCTGAAGAATGAAATCAGTTGAAACAGCAATGTTAACAGCCAGCCATCCGAACTGCAAAAGCCCCATCAGCAGGCCGGGCATTAAAAAACCGCCCAATGTGCCATACGTCGAGGAGCCGACGACGTAAAGCGGGTAACCTGTTTTCATCCCCAAAAGACCCGGGACAAGATAAAACAGGAAATAACATATCAGGGCGCCAATAACCAAACCGAGTAAGCTTAGTCCCAGGCCCGCTTTCGACAGCGCCCCAACATTGGAAATGGCAATTTCCCTGTAAAAGACAATCCAGAGAAAAATGCCCGCATAAACAGGCGCTGTTCCTTTATACCACGGCGCCCGCTTGTCGGCGGGATTTGGCTTTGCCATACTCAGGTAACTTGGCAGCATTCCGTCACTCATAATCTGTTCTCCTAACTATAAATTCTTATTTGCCTAACCCGGTAAACCAGCCGGGGACATTCTCGCCGGTTAATGAATCACTTGGCCGCCGTTCTATTCATCTCGATCAAAGCAGCAAGATAAAGATAGACTATTGCGAATAATGACAAGAGTAGCGTGCTGTAACGATGAATCTGGAGCAGCACTTCCTGGCCGTGCGTGCCGAACAGCGGGAACATACTTACTACCGCCGATAGAATCGCGGGCAACGACGCTGTCAGAATCATCCAGAAGCATATCCGCAGTTTAAGCTCGTGCTTTTCAGGGGCAATTGTGCTTTTCGGGCTGCGATTAAGAATCCTGTTAAGCAAAGGCCAATAGTTTTTATCCAATCGATTCCTGTCGGCCCATAACACAGCGAGTATCGCTATGCAAGCCGCGAAGACCGGCGCAGCCGTCGCGTGAATCATAAGCCACCACCCCGATATCACCGTGCCGAATGCCACGCGGGGAACAAAACCCGTTACAACAAGAATAAGAAAACACAAAATCGCGAGCAGAAAAATCAGTTTCCGCAACGCCCCAAGCAAACTCCATTTCTGCTCGACGAAAAGAAGCGTCACGAAGAAAATCACCAGCCGGACAGGGTCAAGTA
>JBFZBL010000310.1:0-3304 GCA_041308485.1 Phycisphaerae bacterium
CGAGGGGAAAACGGTGACGTTCGCGGTTGGGTTTCCCATGTTTATTGGTTTGACGATGGATTTTTTTCGGTCCCCGGGCGTGCGCAAGTGGATATATTTGTTGGCTATATCGACAGCGATGGTGGGGTTCACCGCGGCGTCGGCGGTGCTGATGCCTTTACTGGGGTTCATCCTGGCTATTGCCTGCTGTGTTTCGTATGTTCCCAATATAAAATCCTGTTTTCGTCGCGGGCTGGTTTATTTCTGTTCAATGATATACCCGGTTATATACGCGGTCAGTATTTTACTGCTGTCGCTGGAACAACTCGGCAGTGACAAGGCGATCAATGAAGGCTGGCCGAGGGATTTTATGGGGCACGCTAAATTTGTTTTTGATGGGCCGGTAGTCTTATCGTTTTTGGTGGTGGGAACCATTTTGGGCGTTGTGCTCGTTGGGAGACGTGACCGTCGTTTTCTGGTCGCGTGGACTGTATTGGCAGTGGTGTGTTATCTGAACCCTATCATTTCACCAATTATAATCGAACACGTTACTTCACCGAATATTTACTGGCGGTTGTTTTATCTGCTGCCTTTTCCGCTGGTGATTGGTTTGTCAGGTGCGGCGGTAGCGTTACGGCTGGGAACCAAACGCCCGATATGGCGTCGTCTTGCCTTTGCGGTGGTGACAATTTTGCTGCTGGCGGCTCATTGGCCGTTGTCTTCGTCGTCGGTGTTCCGCTATGGTAGTTACATTACCAAATTAGGCGTACCCCGGTATAAAACTTACAATTTATCCCGTGCCCGCAAAGTGGTAGAGCTGGCTCCGCCACCGGGAGCCATGCTGGCGGCGACAGATATCAGCTACCTTTTACCTATGTTAAGCTCTCAATATCCGCAGATATCTTCCCGGCCGGACGCTATCCTCATGTGGATGGAAGAATGTGGTCGCAAAACCGAAGGCATACATCGGTTAATCGCGTCAGATTTTCTGATGGGAAAAGTGAGGGAAAAGAGTTCTGAATCCCTTATCTGGGTTATTCAGCAGAATCCTCATATTCGTTCGGTTGTCGCCGACCGGCGTATCGCGGAGGGGGGTAATTCCTATCTGTTCAAGTTGATGGGCAATCTGGGTTTTGCAGAACACAAGTTTGCTGATGATTTGGTAGTGTTTATTCGGTGCGTTTCAGAAAAATGAGGTTGCGGCCTCGGCATGGGGGCCATCCAAATTGCACTTGACATTGCCGGGCAAATGGTTTAAGATATTCTATTATGAACTCTGAATTGACAGATGAACTGGTAAATCGTTACAGACTCGTTGAGCCTGTTTATGTGTCGCGTCCGAGGATGCCCAGTTTGGCCGATTACAATCGTTATCTGGAGAAAATCTGGGCTTCTCAATGGCTGACTAACGACGGTCAATTTCACAATGAATTCGAGCGTAAGTTGAAGGGGTATCTGGGTGTGGAGCACTTGAACCTGTTCGTCAACGGCACAATAGCTCTTCTTGTCGCCTTACAGTCGCTACGAATTAACAGCGGCGAGGTGATTACCACGCCGTTCACGTTTCCGGCCACGCCACATGTGTTATACTGGAATAATATCCGTCCTGTTTTTTGCGATATAGATGAAAAGACCTTTAATATCGATCCCGCAAGGATCGAGCGGCTTATCAGTCCTGACACTAAAGCCATTTTGGCGGTACACGTTTATGGTACGCCTTGCGATGTCGAAGCTATTGAAGCAATAGCGGAGAAGCACGGTTTGTATGTAATTTATGATGCGGCGCATGCTTTCGGCGTTCGTATCGGCGAGAAGTCGGTTCTTGAATATGGCGATGTTTCGGCCCTGAGTTTTCATGCTACCAAGCTGTTTACTTCTATCGAAGGCGGAGCGTTGGTTACGAAATCGGATAAACAGCGAAGGCGGATTCAGTTTTTGCGTAATTTTGGGATCGCGGACGAGGAGACGGTAATCGGGCCAGGGATCAACGGCAAGATGAACGAATTTCAGGCGAGTTTCGGGTTGCTGCAACTGGAAACGGTGGAGCAGGAAATCGAGAGTCGAGGCCGTCTGGCCGATTTATATCGCCGGAGGCTGGGCCGCATTGGAGGTATTTCGTTTCTCGAGGATATTGCGGGAGTAAAGCATAACTACGCTTATTTTCCCATTTTTGTGGATGAAGGCGTTTACGGGATTAATCGTGATCAGTTGTGCGAAGCGATGCGGCAATGCAATATTTTTCCACGTAAATATTTTTATCCGCTATGCAGTGACTATCCGTGTTATTCGGCGCTTCCTTCGTCCCGGCCGGGTGAGTTGCCGGTAGCCCAACGTATTTCACGTCAAGTGCTGTGCCTGCCCCTGTACGGCAAGCTGGATACGGCAATAGCTGAAACCGTGTGTACCATAATCGAGCACCTGCATAGTTCGTTATCATAAGGATTTCGTAAAGTACGAGGCAGTGATACCATGGATCAGAATAAGATCGTATCGTCCGATTATGTCAAGGAATCCTCACCGGAATTCAGTGTTGTTATAACCTGCTATTATGAAGAGAAAAGCATAGAAGAGTTTCATAGCCGTTTGTCCGGGGCGCTCGAATCGCTGAATCGTAGTTATGAAATCGTGTTTGTTAACGATGGCAGCACGGATAAGACATTTGAAAAACTCAAAATGATATTCGATAAAGACCCATACGTGACCACAATCATAGATTTATTTAAGAATGCCGGCCAGACTGCTGCGATGACCGCAGGTTTAACAAATTGTCGAGGTGGGCATATCGTATTTATGGATAGTGACCTGCAGTTAGATCCTGAAGAATTACCCTTACTGGTTGCCAAATTTGATGAGGGTTTTGATGTCGTAAGCGGCTATAGAAAGAACCGAAAGGATTCTATCTTTAGAATCATTCCCTCAAAGATTGCCAACATAATCATGAGGAAGGTTTCGGAAAGCCGTTTTACTGATTTTGGCTGCACTTTTAAGATAATTAACGCCAAGTTGGTGCAAGGTTTTGAATTTGGGCTATACAAGCCACTTCGGCCGCCCGATCTTATTGCAAAAGCACAAAGATGTGTTGAAATTCCAATAACACATCATTCTCGTAAACACGGCAAGTCGGGCTGGACTTTAAAGAAACTATTCGCATACAATATGGACAATTTCGTTCGTCTGTCTGAACGACCTTTCCAAATTCTGGGTACGTTATGTTTGTTCTTTGCGTTTCTTTTTGTTATCAGGATTGCGTTGAGTTGGCTTTTTGATTTTTCTATTTTGCCTGAGGTCACAGCGGGATTACTCTTAAATGCCATCATAATAAGTT
>JBFZBL010000311.1:0-14549 GCA_041308485.1 Phycisphaerae bacterium
AGAAACAAGCGTGAGTGATGTAAAGGTTAAAATGAACCCGAGACGTGTATTGACCAGGCGGCGTCATGTGATGGGAGAAACACATATTGCACTCGCCCCTGTTCTTATTGAGGAATCATCCAATGTTTCCGGTTAGGATGTGCGATTAATGCTTTTTCAAGATAACAGATATTGCAGGAAATAGAAATGACTGCGGTTATATTCGGAGCCGGCGGACAGGACGGTTACTATCTGGAGCAGATATGCCGCAGCCTGGGTATTGATGTTATCGGCGTATCTCTTTGGGGGCCGGCCCAGATAAAGGGCGATATCGCGGACTTTGCCGCGGTTGAACGGATTGTAGCGGAAAATAAGCCGGATTACATTTTCCATCTGGCCGCGAGTTCGACTACAAGGCATGATGCGCTGTTCGATAATCATAACGCTATTTCAACCGGCACGCTGCATATACTGGAAGCGGTGAAACGGCATTGGCTCGACGCAAAAGTTTTTATTACAGGAAGCGGGGTACAGTTCAAAAACAAAGGAAAACCCATTTCCGAGACAGATGAATTTGAGGCAAACAGCCCGTATTCCGTCGCTCGCATTCAATCGGTTTATGCGGCCCGTTATTATCGTTCGCTTGGCATTCGGGCTTATGTGGGGTACTTGTTCCACCACGAAAGCCCGTTTCGCGATGAAACGCACGTCAGCAAAATGATTACCAGCGCCGTGCAGAGAATTTCAAAGGGCAGCCAGGAAAAAATAACGTTAGGCGATTTGTCTGTTAAAAAAGAATGGACGTTTGCCGGCGATACAGTAGAAGGCATATTTACATTAGTGCAGCAGGAGAAAGTGTTCGAAGCCGTAATTGGCTCAGGAGTTCCGTACTCAATTGAAGACTGGCTGGAAGTATGTTTCGGCATGATAGGCAGGAAATGGAACGATTATGTTATTCTTCGTGAAGGATTCAAGCCCGAATACCCCATATTAGTTTCTAATCCGTCTAAAATTAACAAGCTGGGCTGGAGTCCCAAAACCAGTTTCAAACAGCTTGCTGAAATAATGCTCAATTATTCCCCGCAGGTGAAACCATGAAATCATCGTTTGGAATCGCAGTTTTTCATAATATAGGTGATATATTATTATGTACGCCCATAGCGAGACAATTGAAGGCGGATAATCCGGATTGCGAAGTCATCTGGTACACGTCGGACAAATATAAATTCATTCTGGAAAACAATCCTTTTATAAACCAGGTAGTGTCTTTCGATGGTGATCCGTTAATACTGGACAAATCTATTCCTGAGTTGAAATCAGGGCGTCAATGGACCTGGTTTTTCACGCCTGCGGCGTATATGAATTATGCCAAGGCGCCCGGCGGAAGTCTGCCGGAGATTGTAAGGAGTTCTGTTGATTTTGAATGGACGGTTCCGTTTGTGCCTGTTCTGCGATTGTCTGAATCTGAAAAAGCGAGGGCTGCTGCTTATTGGAACGGATTGCCATCGGGCAAGAAGATACTGATTGAGACCGAATTCCATTCTCAGCAAAGCCCTTTGACAAAAGAATACATTGAAAAGCTTTTTGAAGTGCTTTCGCCGATTAACCCGGTGTTTATCTTCACCGCTAAGAATAAGCCCGAATATTTTGACGAATTCCAAAATAAATATTCGAAGGTGTTCTGGTGCCAGGAGGAATTCAGATTAAACGCCGAGTTTTATAATCTTTGCGATGCTTTTGTCGGTGTGTCGTCCGGGATTTCCTGTATCTCGAATTCCGATTATTGCAGGAATGATGTCCCTCATCTTGAAATATCGAGAGGATATCACTGGAGCAACGCATCTTACTGCAGCGGGAAAAAGGAGTTATATGTATCTTATTCGAAGGCACGATACGTTGACGGGCTATGCTGGATTTTTAATAAATTAACTGATTCGGCAGCCGAACATTGTTTCTCTCCCCGCTTCAAATCGGACACTTATGTTTACGCAGATAAAGAAATAGTCCCATGTTCGCTTTGTGGCGAGGTTGGCAATACCCCGGCGAGGGGAAATGATATCGTTAAATGTAATCAGTGCGGCAATATATATTCACATATGCGGATAAATAAAGCTGCTATGGAGAAGTATTATTCGGAGATTTACGCGGCGACCCGGCCCGAAGTTGCGGCGTACGCTCGAGTTCCTCGCTCAAAAGAGGAAATAGATTTACTTCCGGAATTCATCAGCGCGCAAAGACGTGACGTTTTGGCGGAAATTAAATCTCTGCTGAAAGTAGATTTGGCTGGAAAGTTTTTGATTGATATTGGCTGCGGCTGGGGAGCATTTTTACATCACGCGCGAAATCAGGGAATGAAAGTGATGGGGTTTGAATATGTGAAGCCCCATGTTGAATTTGGAAGGAATGTTTTAAATCTTGATATCAGGCGGCAGCAGTTTATTGAAGCGGATGATATTAAGGAGAATTCCGCAGATATCATCGTTATGAATCACTCACTGGAACATGTCGCCTATCCCTTTGAGTTTTTGGAAAAGATGGAATTCGTTTTAAAGCCCGGGGGCATTTTCTTCGGCATGGTCCCGAATTTTGAAAGTATTTGTTCGAATACGTTATTGGAAAAATGGTCATGGATTAATACCGACTGGCATTGTACTCATTTCACGCCAAATACGCTGAAAGAAACTTTGGCCCAGACGGGTTTTTATATTGAAAAACTATACACAACAAGCGGCGATTATGGCGATGAGATCCCGCTTTTAGTATTAAAAAAAATAAAATCCGGATTACGCGAATCAGACTATCCTCAATACCTCAAAGAGTTCCAGAGGCACGGAAAGGGAGAGCAAATCAATGTTATTGCAGTTAAAAGAGGGAGCTCAAAAGGCAGAATAAAAGCCAAAGATAATTCTTTTAAGCCGGAGGTTTCAGGCGCAGCAAGGAAAGTGCTGATTGTTCGCAGCGACAGTATTGGTGATTTTATTATCTTTGGCGGGGCCTTGAGATATTTTAGAAAGCTCTATCCGCAGGCCCGGATTACTTTGGTTGTCAGCGATATTGTAACAGATATGGCGGCAGAGTGTCCGTATATTGATTCCATTATGTCTTTCAATCGCGCAAAGATGGAACAGGACATGCAATATATGACCGACTTTGTGAATATAATTCGCAAGGAGCATTACGATATAGCCATTGCGCCAGCCTTATCACGAGACATGTTCAGCGATTTTATTGTAATCAACAGCAGGGCGGCCGAAAGGATTGCCTGTTCCGGCGACACTGCGAATCTTCCTTTGGAAATATTGCGGGAAAATGATAAATATTTCACCAGGATTGTCCCTATGGTCGAAGGGATAAGGCTGGAGACGGCCAGAAATGAAGAATTTATAAAGGGGCTTGGCGCAGAGCCTGACAGACCATACGAACCTGAAATCTGGTTAACTGAGGAGGATGTTGCTTTTGCCGATGAGTTGCTGAAAAAGCTGCATATCGATAAGCCTTTAGTTGTTGCTCCATTTGCTCAAAACAGAAAACGTAATTGGCCGGCTATTAACTGGATGAAGCTGGTTTCGATGCATACCGACCAGCCAGTTATTATTTGCGGTGTTTCAGGTGATAAAGTCGAAGCGGAGAAAATAATTAATCTCTCAGGTCACCGAAATATTCACAATCTGTGCGGCCAGACCACGATACGTCAATTAGCAGCGATTATTTCAAAAGCCAGAGTTTGCGTCACTTGTGAATCAGCAGCCGCTCATATTGCAGCCGCTGTTAATGTGCCTCATGTTGTATTGCTGGGAGGGGGACACTTTGGCAGATTTATGCCTTATGCCGACACCACCCATTTGGTTTACAGTAAGATGGATTGTTTCAATTGCAACTGGAAATGCCGTTATGGCCTGGATACTCGATGTATTTACTATATCAGCGTTGAGGATGTTGAGCGAAAGCTGTGTCAGGTTCTTGGCGGCAGCGACTATAGTGTCAGGGCTGTTGAACAAAAACCGTGTCAGACTCCAAGCGGCAGTGGTTATCTTGTTTCAGCGATAGTTTCCACCTACAACGCAGAAGAATTTATCCGCGGCTGTCTGGAGGATTTGGAAAATCAGACGATAGCAGACCAACTTGAAATCATAGTCGTTAACAGCGGCTCTGAGCAAAATGAAGAATCAATCGTTAAAGAGTTTCAAAAGAGATACGGCAATATTGTTTACATTAAGACCGAACGTGAAGGATTGTATAGCGCCTGGAACCGCGCGGTAAAGGTCGCGTCAGGACAATTTTTGACAAACGCCAATACCGATGACCGCCACCGCAAGGACGCCTTCGAGGTAATGGTAAATACGCTGCTCAGCAATTCTGACGCAGCACTGGTCTATGGAGACCAGATAGTTACCGATACACCTAACCCCACGTTCGAGAATCATCATGTTATTGAGGCGGCCAAAAGACCTGAGTTCAGCAAAGAGCGTTTGCTTTTTGGCTGTTGTGTCGGGTCGCAGCCGATGTGGCGGAAGTCACTGCATGACGAATTCGGCGGTTTCGATGAGACACTGGCCTGCGCGAGCGATTGGGATTTCTGGCTTAAAGCGGCTCAAAAGTACAAGTTTAAACACATACCGGAATCACTTGGGCTTTATTATCATAATGAGCATGGTATAGAACACGGCCGCAAAATTCACAGTTTGTACGAACGATACGCCGTAGGCAAACGATACGGCAATCCGTACATATCTATTATTCAGCGCTATCAGCCCAAAGAAAATCCTTTGATATCAGTCTGGATGGCGGCATATAACGCCGCTGACTACATCGAGAGAGCCATTGAGAGCGTACTGATTCAAAATTACAGAAACTTCGAGCTGATTGTCGTCGATGACGGCTCGACGGACAGGACAGCGGATATTATCCGTGGTTTCAAACATGAGGCGATAAAGTATTTCCTCAAGGAACATGGCGGATTGGCTTCCGCCCGCAACGTGCAGTTAAATAAATCAGCCGGCTCATATATAGTGACTCTCGACAGCGACGATATGATGACACCAGATTTCCTGGCGCGTCATCTTCAGGCCTTTGAGCGGAACCCGGAGGCGGACCTTGTTTATTGCGATGATTACCTTATTGACGAGAAGGACAAACCCATTCGTGTAATCGACAGGCCGGAGTATCCGGATTCCAGAAAATTAGTATCCGACCTGTTCCGTTGCGGCTTCCCGATTGTGCCTTTCAGGACATGCGTAAGAAAAAGTGTATTTGACAAAATCGGTCTTTACGATGAAACGCTTCTCGTTGCCGAAGATTATGATATGATGAGGCGTTTTGTTAAGGAGGGTCTCAGGATTCGGCATATGCCCGGCGCTTTTTACCTTCGTCGTGTAAACACCGCCAGCCATTCAAGAAGTTTTAATCCGGCAAAGGCAAAAAGCCAGTTTGAGGCCATTAGAAGATACATAGATACTTTTACTGCTGAAGAGCTATTCCCGGATGTGCAGTGGGATAAACTGGCGGCGGACGAGAGAACTTTACTGGCTAAGTGTAAGGCTGCCCTTGTTTATATCGGCATTGGCCAGGAGTACCAGAAAACAAACGCTGCGGATTATGCTCAGGCCGGTTTCGAAATGGCCTATTTGCAATTGGATGATTGCTGCAAAATTGAGCCGGCCAACCATCAAGTCAGGAATCTGCGGGAAAAATGCCTGGCGATACGCGATAAACATTTGTCATCAGGCAGCCGAGGAGTATACCAAACGGTATAAATGGCAATGCTTAATACGTGTAGATTTACTAATCCTGAAGCTATTTTAGTCGATAATAAAGCAGAGGGACTCGCCTTTAGCAAGGGGTAAAGGCATGTCCTATAATATCTTTGTATTTTAATTGGAAAGCGGGCCAAAATGAGCACTATAAATTTTCCAGGTCTTTCTACGGGACTTGATACCAACACGATTATCTCGCAGTTGATCGCGGCGGACAGCAACATTAAGACTATGTACCAAGCCCGTGTCACAAAATTACAGAACAAACAGGAAGCTCTCGTTACTTTTAAAAGCGACCTCAGTGCCCTGCAGGCTGCTGTCAAGGCATTGTCTGATGCTGATGATTTAAAGTTGTTCAATATTTCAACCAGTGATGAGGACGTGGTTACTGCCGATGCCACCAGCAGCGCTTATGAAGGCAACCATAGTATTGTTGTGAATCAGCTGGCGACCGCAGACCGCTGGGTTCAAACAGCCGGCTCCAAATACAAAGAGGATTACGTCGGCGCCGGCACTTTTATCTACTCTTACGGCGGCAAGGAAACAATAATTACAACTACAGATGAAACCACGCTGGAGGATCTCGTTGGTTTAATCAATAACGACGCAGATAATCCGGGTGTTACAGCTTCTTTGTTGTCTTACAATAACCAGTACCACCTGGTTCTCAGCGGTAGGAACGCCGGCACGAATTACGGCATCCATGTTAATTCAAGCAGTACGGAAGCATGGGAAGCCGAGGACCTGTTGACCGTCAATGGTGACAATGCTGACACAACCACGTTGTTAACGGGGCTTGACCAGTTTAGCGGCGGCCCTTTCACCGGCGGCGAAACATTAGTGGTAAGCGGAACCGACCATAACGGCAATTCGATTACTCCCGTTACTCTGGATCTTACGTCAAATACAAGAGTGAGTCACATCCTCGACGCAATCGAAGAGGCCTACGACGGAAACGTCAAAGCCACGCTTGACGACGGGAAAATTATAGTTACGGACGCATTTTCAGGGGAGAGCGAATTCACTATTTCACTGACTTATAATGCCAATGGCTCTTCCGCAACTCTTGATATCCCGGCTTTAACTGAAACTGCCGCGGGCGGTGCGACGACGGCGTCTCTGACAGGATTTGCCGCTTCTGATTTTACCAGGAGCCAGGTGGCGCAGGATTCAAAAATAAAAGTTGACGGTTTTCCATCAGATGCAGCCGTTTCAGAAGTCCAGCAGATTTCGCATTCGACCGCAGTTACCAGCGGCACTTTCACGCTTAGCTATGGCGGCTATACGACCTCTGATATTGCCTATAACGCAAGCTTGTCTGATATCCAGGCCGCGATCGAAGCGCTGCCCAGCGTCGGAGTCGGAGATATAACCGTCAGCGGCGACACCCTTGACGGCACCGGTGCTTTGACATTTACATTTTCAAATACTCTTGGCGATGTCAACGGTATACTGATTAATGCTTCTAATCTGAGCGACCCGACGCTTGCTGTTACGGAACAAACCAAGGGCGTCGCTGAGTATATAAGCAGAAGCTCGAATACCATTACAGATGTTGTTGACGGCATTACGTTCTATCTGCACGGCGTCAGTGATTCGCAAGGCGAGGAGATAACTCTTACCAGGAACAGCAGCGCTATTACCACGAAGATTAACGCGATGGTAAGCGCTTATAATACCGTTGTTAGCTTTATTAAGGATAAGACCGGTTATAATACTGAAACCAAAATAGCCGGCGTCCTGATGGGTGACTATACGGTTACGACTGTAAACAACCAGCTGTATACAACGTTAATTAATAAAGCCAAAGGTTTCCTGTCCGGGGTCGATGATTACCTGATGCCCGCCAACATAGGACTTGAGATTGACAGGGAAGGCCAGCTTAGTTTCGATACTAACACTTTCAACGAGGCCATTTCCGATGATTATATGGGCGTGCTTGCACTTATAGGCGCAACCAAAACGGGCAGCTCAAACAGCAACACTATCGATTTTTATTCGGCGAGTGACAAATACACGACTGCGGGTCAATATAATGTTCAGGTGACGGTATCGGGAGGCGTTATAACAAGTGCCCAAATCAAGACATCTGATGAGGGGGAGTCTGAATGGCGGGATATGACAATATCAGACAATACAGTTACCGGTAACAGCACATTTGACAGCATCAATGGTTACCCGCTGTATGCCGAGAACGGGCTGCAGCTTAGCATTGATACAAGCAGTGATGGTAGCTTTACTGCCACGGTTGGTGTAAAGCAGGGGTTTGCCGGTGCGATTGAGGATGCTCTCAACGCGGCGACCAAAAGTCTTACTGGTTCTGTAGATATCAACCGTGATAACATCCAGGATGAAATAGATAGGCTTAATGACAGAATCGACGAAGAAACCGACCGGCTTGCGAGGAAGAAAGAACGGCTCACTGCCCAATTCGCTCGTCTCGAAACGACGCTGACACTGCTGCAAAGTCAGATGTCTTCTTTGGGTTTGAGTTAGGCCCGGCCGATGACCCTTATCTTTTTCTCTTCCGCAGTCGATGCAGTATTGCCATTACTTCTGCGACTGCCACATAAAGGTTTTGCGGTATAGGCTCGTCGATTTGCACCGTTGCGAATATCGTTCTGGCAAGCTGAGGTCTGCGAACTATCGGGACGCCGTACGCTCGTGCCACTTCCATAATTTTCTCGGCTATCTGGTCTGCGCCTTTGGCGACCACTACCGGCGCATCCATCGCGGACGTCTCATATTTAAGCGCCACGGCTATGTGCGTCGGATTGACCAGGACCACCTTGGCCTTGGGAACCTCCCGCATCATCCGTTTCATGCTCATCTGGAGCTGAATCCGGCGGATTTTGCTTTTGATTTCTGGTGCGCCTTCCGTGTCCCTGTTTTCCTGCTTTACCTCCTGCTTGGTCATCTTGAGATCTTCGATATATTTCCATTTCTGGAAAAGCGTATCTGCGATGGCCAGTACGAACAGGGCTATGCATACACGGATGCACAACCCGAATATAATGCCGGCGGTAGTGGCAATTATTTGTGTGGACCAGGCCCATCGTAATTTCATCAGCGTATCTGTTTTATCGCTCAGATAAATCCAGACGATTATCAATACCAGTATCAGTTTGAGTGTCGAGACAAGCAGCTTTACCATTGACTGGGCGTTAAAAAGCTGTTGCAGTCCGGCAGTCGGATTTAACATGTCGAATTTAAAGGCTATTGCCTCCGGTGCGAAATTGGGGCCGATTACAGCTATGCTCACCAGAATTGCGAACATGGAAATCGATGCCAGAATAGGCAGGCATACAACCATCGAATCGATAATCTTGGCATTTATGAAATTTATGAATACATCTCCGTTGGTGAAAAACCGCGTCTGGCAGGACAAGCCCTCCCTTGTCAATGCTGTTGCCCAGCTCGCCAGTGGATGGGACATCATCGCTATAGTCATGATGAGAACCAGAAGAGTTGCTACCGACACCAGTTCCTGAATTTGCGGCACCTGCCCCTTGCTTCTGGCCTTTTGCAGGCGACGCATTGTCGGCAGTTCTGTCCGTTCTGCTGCTGACTGGTCAGGCATATATAGTCCTAATCACCTTTCATAAGGGCAGTACCTTGGCCATCATTTTGGCCATTTCTCCGACAAAGCCGGTGATGAACGGCACGAAGATGACCAGCATTATCAGGCCGACAAGTATCCGCAGGGGGAAACTGATAAAAAATATGTCCATCTCGGGTACCATGTGGGCAAGAATCGCCAGTGCAACAAGCATTACCAGCAGTGCCGCCAGTATAGGCGCGGCCAATTGCAGACTGGCTGCCAGTATCATTGTAGTTGCGTCGAGCATATTGCCGGCCAGAGTTGCTATTGGGGGGATCTTTCCTGCGGGAAAAAGCTCGTAGCTGCGATGGATAATCCTTAACAACAGGTGATGGCCGTTAGCTGCGAGAAACGCAATTACGAATATCATCTCCAGTAAGCTTCCCAGCGGCTGGCCTTGTTCTGCCGTCAGCGGGTCTAATATCTCGGCCATTGTCAAACCCATCTGGTCTTCAAGTATTCGCCCGGCTAATTTGACGGTGGCAAACAAAACGCTTGCGATTGCTCCCAGCGCCAACCCGTATGTTGCCTCAAAGCCCAGCAGGAGAATCGCCTGTATGGCGAAGTCCTGCTGTAAGACCACAACCGGAGGGTTTATCAATGAAAAGAATATCGACAGCATAACCGTGGCCGCGACCTTGATCGTAACAGGAATGGAAGGCAGACTGAACACTGGCGCAACCAGGAAAAACGTCGAAATCCTCGTCAGCACCATCGCAAAGCCGAGCAGCTTCTCTGTAAGAATGGTATCCACGGATTATCGCCCGACGTTCTGGATATACGCGAAAATTTCGTTTGTGAATCGCAGGGTCACTTGAAGCATCCAGCCCCCGAACAGCAATGTAACAACTCCTACGGCCAGGAGCTTGGGAACGATTGTCAGCGTCATATCACGGATAGATGTTACCGCCTGAAACAATGTTACCACCACACCGACTATAATGCAGGTCAGCAGGATAGGCGCCGACAAAAGCAGGGCGGTTTCTAACGTGTGCCTGCCGAGATAAAGAGTAAAACTGGAGTCCATATCAGATTCCCTATTAGAGTTATCTGAAGCTTAAGCTCAAACTTTTTGCCAGCAGGCCCCAGCCGTCAACAAGTATGAATAATATCAGCTTCAGCGGCATCGAAACCATCATCGGTGGAAGCATCATCATACCTGCGCTTAGCAAAACGCTTGCGATGACCATATCAATCAGCAGGAATGGGATAAACAACAGGCATCCCATTTCAAAAGCCGTGCGGAACTCGCTGATTATGAAGGCCGGTATCACGACGTGCAGTCCTATGTCCATTGGATTGCCGGGTCGCTCCATCTTGGCCATCTGCACAAACAGCGTCAGGTCTGCGGGTCTGCATTGCCGCAGCATAAATTCTTTGATGGAATCACCTGTTTTTTGTGCCGCGGTCTGGAAGTTAATCTGGTCCGCTATATACGGCTGAATGGCGTTGACGTTTATTTGGTCCAGCGTGGGCGTCATTGTGTACAGCGTCAGGAATAACGCCAGACCCATAATCGCGATATTTGGCGGTATGGTTTGTGTCGTAAGGGCTCGCCGGACAAACGATAGAACAATTACTATACGTGTAAAAGAAGTCACCATCACCAGCAAACTGGGCAGAATTGCGAGACCTGTGAAGATGATTACGAGTTTAAGCGGCGTTGACCAGTCTTTGCTTTTGCCTTGGTCCGCCGTTGCCTTATCGACAACGGTCATCAGGTCGCCGATACTTGGCATTGTCCCGGCAGGAGGATTTGTTGCGGAGGTATTGCCGTTAGGCATAGCCGGCATGGTCGGCATTTGCGGCACACCGTTGCTTTGTGCGGCAAGGACAAATCCGGCAGTAGCCAGCAAAATAAAAATCGTCGATATCACGCGCCTGTCGAGCATTTGGTTTTTCAGCTCCTTTTTTCCAGTTCGGCGGCGAAGCTTGGTCCCGAGTCGGTTACCTCCGCCAGCATCGTAATGGTTTCATCAGTGCTTGCTATCAGCAGACGCCGAGCGCCGACTTGAATCAGGTGTATCCCTTTGCGCGGCCCCAGATGGGTTGTCTCCACGATTCGTATCTGTTTACCAGGCAGATTCGTAAATCTCGGCATTATTTTTTTTGAAACATAGACCACGGCGATACCAAGGCTTATAACTACCACGATGGACAGTAGCATCTTGTAAAAGAATTCCCGTCCGCCTGCTACGCCAAACTCCTTATATAAGGACTGCGAATTCGAATCGGCAATTTGCATTTGCCCAGAGGCGGGAAGAACCGGTTTTGGGCTGTGTTCAGTCGCCGCTTTGATCGTAACGGGCAGTGAACCGCCTATCACGACCAACCCAGCCAGTATCGCAATAAATTTTATTTTGCCTGCCGCCATTCTTTTACGTGCCCAAACAGGGATATACACTGTTTTTATGAGCAAATAGCGTGCCGAGAAGCATAAATGGCGAGGTTATGCGGATAACCACGCCTGCGAAAGCGGGCTAAATCAAAAAAAAGACGAAATGTAGAGAAACTTGACACTACTCCGAGGGCGGGGTTCCCCTTACGACCCCTATAAAGATAGGCGACTGTTCCGCAATTGTGCTGTCCTGGCCCACCCAGTTGCCGCCGGTTCCCGCTCCCCATGAATATATAGACCATTGGTTGCCGGAGGGGAGATTTTCTCTGATGAAATTCGCCACTATCTCCGCTCGCTTGGCCGAGACGATCCATTGTTGTTTTTCGCTGGTCTCCTCGGAGGCCAGCCCCACTATGTATAACTTTAACTGGCCTGCCGAGGATTCCTGCAAGTCCGTCGTGAATTTGGTTAGAAAATCCTTTGCCGACGCATCCAGAACAAGCTGCCCGCGTTTGAACGTGATTGGTGTTACTACGAAATCCGGCTGCCCCCATTGAAATTGCGACTTGCAGGTTTTGGCGTGTTTGCCAAGCCGGTTAAAAACCCGACGCAATCTTTCTTCTGCCGCATCTATTGTCCTGTTAGTGGACTCTTTGCTATCCACGGCATAGTAAGTTTTGTGGCTGTCAAAATATAATGCTTCCTCTGGCGTTCCGTATTGGTCCTGCTTGCCTCCAAATATCTCGGGTACCCCGAATCCTTCGGTGGCCCGCTTGAAGCCGAATATCGTTGCCTCGAAAATGCCTTCGCCCTCATTGACAATCTTACCGCTTTTTGTCGTGGCCATTGTCAAAAGCATAACAAAAAAAGCCATCAACAGTGATATCATATCCGCGAAGGAAATTATCCAGAGCGGCGCTTTTTCTCCCGATTCTTCTACTACAGGCGCTTTGTTTTTCACGTTTATGTGCCTTATTCGAGCAAAGTTATTTCCAGTATTCGCGTGTTATTTAAATTTGTCCCCGGCGTTATGGAGCTTGTTCCGATGCCGCATCGATTTTTGGGCACGCCCTGGCCGCAGAGGTACTCTACTACCGCCATGGCCCTGAGAATACCTGTGTCGGTATTATTCCCGGGACCGACCTCACTTATAGCAAGCCGACCGGGAGTTTTAGCCAAAAGCAAAGCTAAACAGTTAAGAAATTCGCGACCTTCGGTGGTTATTGTTGTTCCGTTGCCCCAGAAGGCCTTTTCAGATTCCATCAGGAAAACCTTCCGGCTTCTAAAATCGTTTGCTGTCTCAGCCAGTCCTCCGCTGCCTGTGGCCTCTTCGAGAGTCGGTTTTTCACTGCCCCGCTCGTTCTGGCCGGCTGCCACCATCTGATGTCCCATTCTGCCGTGAGAGGGATTCTTGAACCATCCTCCGTAATAATCAGGCGCCAATGCCGCGTTTATTACCTTGCGAAGCTTAGCTGATTCCTTCGGACCGAAACCGGAGAACGTGGTCAACATCACGAAAAATGCCATCAGCAGCGATATCATGTCCGCGAATGAGATAATCCAAAGCGGTGCCGATTCGCCGCCTTCTTCTTCCGGTGGTTTTGGTTTGCCTGCCATTATGCCTGTGCCTTTACTGCTTCGCGGCGCTTCGCTGATATGAATATCTGCATTTTCTCGCGCACAATCGTGGGACTGTCGCCTTTTGCAATGGCACAGATGCCGGCCGTAATCATTTCCATAGATAATTTCTCGGTTTTGGAATGCATACCTAATTTTCCCCCGAGAGGAAGAAATAGCAGGTTGGCAGCTAATGCCCCCCAAAACGTGCAGACCAGTGCTACCGCCATACCGTGTCCGATTTGGTCGGGACTTGACATATTACTTAACATTGATACCAAACCGATAAGCGTCCCCACCATAGCGAACGACGGACACGATGCGCCCATAAAATCAAGAATCTTTTTGCCCATTGCGTGCCGTTCCTCGAGGTATTGCACTTCGAGCTCCATCATTTCACGTATTGATTCTTCGTTCTGCCCGTCTATGATCATCTGCAGACCTTTAATCATAAAACCGTCTTTGATTTTGGGTATTTCCTGCTCAAGCGCCAGTGCGCCGTCGCGTCTGTTAATCGCGGCGTAGTTTACCATTCTTCTTATAAGCTCCTGTGGGGGGACTGCCTTATGAAGAAGCGTCTTTTTAATGACAGAAAATATGCCCAGAAACTGTCCCATCGAAAAGTGTATCATTGTTGCGCAGGTCATGCCGCCGAAGACAATTGCGAAAGCGGGGATATTAATAAATAATCCGATGTTCCCTTCGTACTGGATGGTTCCGATGATTACGATGACTCCGAATATTACGCCTAATACTGTTGCGATATCCATATAATTCTTTTATTGCTCCACAATCCTTTTTAATTTATGGCACAGCACCGCCGTGAGTTTAGGGTCGGTATTCACCATCTCGCCCAGAAGTTTTGCTTTAGTTCGTTCGTTCATATAAAACAGGATTTTCACCGCGTCATCGATGCTGCCGCCCTCAATCTTGCTCGACTCCAGCTGCTTGGCGCACATATTAATTAGGATTTTGCTTGCGCTTGCCGGGTCCATTTTGTCGTATGTCGCCGCTATTAAGGTGAGGTTTGCCTTTTCAGTACTTGCTATCGCGGTCCTGGTCGCAAGTAACTGGTTTTTCTGCTCCTTGAGGTTTGCCACCATTGATGCCAGTTCCACTTTCATTCGGTTTAGTTCGTCGATGTCTTTTTTGAGTGTTTCCTGGGTCATCTGCAGCCGTGCTTCACGGAGGTCCAGCTCTTTAACTTTGCCTTCGTAGTCGTTTATTTTTTCGCGGACTTCGTAAACAAGACTTTTAAGTT
>JBFZBL010000312.1:0-17531 GCA_041308485.1 Phycisphaerae bacterium
CTGCATCACCATCGGATGGGAGACCAAGTTTAAGAATATATGTGATTTCGTCTCACAACTGCCGCCAGAAGTCACAACAATTGTCGGAGGATACAAGGCCACACTGGAAGTCGAGCATCTCTTCGAGCGTTGTCCGAATATCGACATGATAGTGCGAGGTGAAGGCGAAGAGATCATACAGCAGATAGTCAAAGGGGTCCCGCATAAGGATATCCTGGGATTGTCTTATCGAGAGAACGGACATGTCGTTCACAACGAAAACCATTTGCTGCCAGACGTCGCAAAAATTCCGTTTCCCGACCGGTCACTGAGAAAACGTGATTATCACGTAGTTCAACAGGGCGTCCGCCTCAGCAGTCACTCGTTTGACACGATACTGTCAGCAAGGGGATGTCCGTTCAAATGCAAGTTCTGCACGTTCAGTCTCAACCCACTCGGGCAGAAAAGGAGCTACACGGAACGGCCGGTCGAGTCGGTCATTGAAGAACTGAAGACGATTAAAGCAAACGTCGTGCTTTTCAGCGATGACAACTTTTCCACAAACCCAAAGAGGAGCGAGAAACTTTGCGATATGATTATCGCAAACAACATCAAGAAGACCTTTGTTATCCAAACGAGAGTTGATATCGCCAATCATCCCGTACTCCTCGACAAGGCATGGAAAGCGGGCTTCAGAATCTTCCTTATCGGAATCGAGTCCCCTCATGACTGGATTCTCAAGCTGATTCAAAAGGGCATCACCCAGCAGCAGATTCGGGACGCGTTTGCGGTCCTGACGCGATACGACTTCTTCCTGCATGGGTATTTCATTTACGGCAACATCGGCGAGACGGAAGAAGAAATGGTCTATATCGCGAAATTTGCGAAGGAGCTCAAGCTGGATTCAATCAGTTTCCAGAAACTCCGCATCGAGAAATTCTCGCCCCTGAAGGAAGTGGTTGAATCAACCCCCGGTTACCACTATAAACGTATCGGCGGCCCCGTATATTCTGACCGTTACGGGCTCAAGGAACTCAAACGCATACGAAACCGGATTCGCTCCGGGTTCTATGATCTTCCGCAGATTCTCCATATCGCCAGTAAAGCCAGGCGAATCGGGCTTTTCCGTTTGCGTGATTTGACGATTGCCTTGCCGAGGCTGCCTCTCTTAGTGTGGAGGCTGCTCGGAAGAAAACGAAAGAAGGAAGAAAAAATAAGAGAGCCGGAAATGCATTTGCCGGCAGTCGATAATACCTCACATTCCGGAAAGGGTGCTGGTTCGCCGCAGGCACAAACGCTGGTTTCCATTGACGTGAAAAATCAAATTAAAAGCCAAGAACGAAACACCGTTGGCTAATGGTCTTCTAATTTCAATTGAATATCTACGTATCGGTTGCCGCCTGTGCGGTTCCATTCATCAATCACGGCCCGGCCTTCGCCCAAATAGATGTCAATGCGTTTTCCCTTTATGGATTGGCCCGAGTCATGGACCTTGAAGTTTGCAGAGGTGAGGCCTGCCGGGGTAGTCGCACCGTTTTTGAAGATGATGGTTCCAGTTTGGCCGGGCGGGATTAAGGGTGGGTCGCTGGAAATAGAGAGCCAGGGCGTAAGGGGTTGGCTCGCCGAGCCGGTGATTGATGAAACGGTTGAGTAGGCGGCTGATTCGGGATGTAAAAGGGCCAGGCTGCCGAAGCCGGTAAAGTCGGTAATGCCTATGCGGGCGTAGCGATTGCGGAGGGTTTTCGGATTGATAATCCATTTGCCTTCGAGGTCTCTGCCTGCGTCTGGGCCGGTGAGGCGGACAAAGCCGCCTCCGCCTTTAATGTATTTGATATAGTCACCATCGGGGGCGGTTTTGCCAGTGCCCTGCATAGCGACTCCCCAGCCGCCGAATAAGAAGGAGGCCTTTAAAGTATAAGTTTTGCCTGAAATGGCGGTGGTGATGGTCTGTGTGCCCGCGAGCTCGGAGTTGTAAACGCAGTGGTAGGCGGTCGCGTAAACGTTGGTGATGAGGGGCGGCTGTTTAACGAAATTATCGGAAGCAATTATATTTTCGGAGCCGATGTAGAGGGACATCGTTATTAAAACCAATAACAAATTTGATTTTATTATATATCCCATCATATCTTTATATGATTTTTGCCTTAACAATGGTGATAAGGTTTATGCTTAGTGCGACCTTCTTTATTGCTCACATAAACCACGGCCAACAGGGGTTGTTTTATTGTGGGGTCTGGATTCCCGCTTGCGCGGGAATGACAGTTTTCTAAACAATTTCCTGATAAGCACAATTTTGCGCCAATCGTATAAATAAGCAGAATAAGAAGCAGATTTTAAACCTTTCACAATGGGCAAAGATTTGAAAGGGGCTGACAATGATTACGCTAACGGACACAAGAAAAGCGGTTGAGTTTTTCGAAGCGAAACTCGAATTTACGACGGGGCCTATAGAGCTGAATTCAATGATTGAAAGCGGCGAATATGTGAACATAATCGACGTTCGCAGCAAGGAAGATTTCAGCAAAGGCCATATCCCCGGGGCGGTAAACCTTCCGAAGGAGCGGTGGGACTCATTTAGGGGATTAAGCAGGGACAGGGCCAACGTCGTGTATTGCTATTCACAACAATGTCACCTGGCGGCCAAGGCGTGCAAACTCTTTGCCGGAAACGGATATTCGGTAATGGAGCTAGAAGGCGGCTTTGACGGCTGGCAGAAACATTCGCTGCCGATCAGCAGGTAAATAAGCAACGCAGCGAAATACAGATTAGTGATTTGAGAATAGCCGGTTTTTCAGCCGGCTTTTTTCTTTTGGCGGTCAGCCGAGGATGAGACTGGCGGTGGAGAAGTAAAAAATGAGGGTCGCGATATCGGTGGCGGCGAGGACGATGGGGCCTGCGGCGACTTTCGGGTCGATGCGGAATTTTCGGATGAGGGTGGGGACAATAACGCCAAGGAGGCAGGCGGTGATAACGGCAAACCAAATGCTCAGGCCGATGGCAAGGCCCTGCCAGACGATGTGTCTCCAGAGATAAGCGATTACGCCGACGACGAAGCCGGAGCCGGCGCCGAGGAGGACAGAAGTGAACAATTCTTTGCGGACACCCGTCAATATTCGCTGCCAGGAGACGTTTCGCTGCAAAAGCACCTGAAGAGTCAGGGCCATCGACTGGATGCTGACGCTTTCGGCGATTGCGAGGACGACGGTGATGAACATCGCGAGAATGGCGAGCTCGCTGATGAGGAGTTCATATCGGCTGGCGATAAAGGCGCAGAGGATGCCGCTGGAGATGTTGCAGAAAAGCCAGGGGAAGCGGCCTTTGAAGTCCGACCACGGAGAAACCTTTTTGCCGATTGAGACGTGTACGCCAATCATCTGAAAGACGTTATCAAGCTGACGCTGGTGGTTGAGCGAGACGACATCTTCAGTGAAGAGATTTATATCGACGATGCCGAGAATTTTGTTGTCGTCATCGACAACAGGCAGCGCAAGGAAGCGATATTCCGCGAAAAGCTCGCAGGCGTGCAAAACCGACTGCGACTGCCGTACCGAGACGGGGGAACTAACCATAATCGACGAGATTTTAGTCTGTGGGTCACTTGTGATGACGTTTCTTATGGGGACTACACCCACGAGGCGATGGTGCTCGTCGGTGACGTAGAGATAAAGAATGTCTTTCGGGGAGGCGTGATTTCTGATTGATTTTATGGCGTGGGCGACGGTTTCGTCGTGTTTAAGCGTAACGAAATCAGTCCGCATATAGGCGGAGACAGGTTCCCGCAAATTATGGTCGCTCAATTTAGCCGGCATTACACACCTTTCGGCTGCAACTATACCATGAAACTCAGTAGGAATTCAACAATCGTTAGGGGTTTTCTTCCAGCCAGTTTCCTTTTGACAGCAGGCTTAAATACTATAAGATTAACCATCTTTAACGCAAAAATTGATTGGCTCGAATGGAGACAATGGTATGCGTAAGGCAATCGCAGGAATAGCCGTGGGGGTTTCAATTCTTATGTGTTCGACTTTTTCGACTTCAGTTAAGGGGTATCAGAACTTCAAGGTGGCGATTTACTGCCGGGCGCAGGAGGTCAACCAGATGGGGGATGCCAACTGGCTGGCGACTCGCTGGGACGAGGTATCGAGGCAGGTGAAGGTGGATAAGGTGTATTTGGAGACACACCGTGATGTGGTACTGGTGGATGAAAAGACGGTGGCGGCGGCGAAAAAGTTCTTCGAGGACAAGGGCATCGAAGTTGCGGGGGGCATTACCTATACTATTATGGAAAGCAACCGCTTCCAGACGTTTTGTTACAGCAAACCAGAATCGCGGAAACAGGTGAAGGAGATAGCGGAATATACAGCCAAGCTGTTCGATGAGGTCATATTAGACGATTTTTTCTTTACAAACTGCAAGTGCGAATCGTGCATCAAGGCCAAAGGAAACAAGAGCTGGTCGGAATTTCGTGTTGACCTGATGAAAGGTGCGGCGAGGAGTCTCGTGGTGGGACCTGCCAAGGCGGTCAATCCCAAGGTAAAAATGGTAATAAAGTACCCGAACTGGTACGAACACTTCCAGGGATGCGGATTCAACCTTGAGGCGCAGCCGAAAATTTTTGACGGGATATACACGGGGACAGAGACACGGGACCCGGTTTATACGGACCAGCATTTGCAGCAATATGAGAGTTATCTAATATACCGGTATTTCGAGAACATAAAACCGGGAGGCAACGGCGGGGGGTGGGTCGATACCGGGGCGATGAGATATATGGACCGATATGCGGAACAGTTGTGGCTGACGCTTTTCGCAAAGGCGCCCGAAATAACGCTGTTCGATTTTCGCAGGGCGACCGGGCCTATCCCTGATGACCTGCGTGCGCCGTGGCAGGGCGGGCAGACGAGTTTCGATTATAACGAGATGATGGAGCCGATAAAACTGGCGGGTTCGACAAGCTCACCGCAGGCTGACGGCAAGACGGTTGCGCCAAGCACAATGGCCAGACCGGCGGGTTATAGTTTCGAGGTTGTTGATAAATTCCTGGGCAAATTAGGCAATCCCGTAGGAGTGAAAAGCTACAAACCGTATCATTCGACAGGCGAGGATTTTCTTCAGAATTATATTGGTATGTGCGGAATACCGATGGATTTGCTGCCTGAGTTTCCTGCGGAGGCCAACGTGATATTCCTGACCGAGTCGGCGAAATTCGATAAGGAAATCGTGGCTAAAATCAAAAAGCAGTTAGTTGACGGCAAGACGGTCGTAATTACATCAGGATTATATAAGGCGATGCAGGGTAAAGGTATTGAGGATATCGTTGAATTGAGAATCGGCGATGAAAAAGCCGTTACAAACCAGTTCTGGCGGAGGCGAGATTTCTGGGGACGAAGCGGAAGAGTTTATGAGTCGAAGACTCCGATAGTGATACCGGAGATTAAGTACCTCACTAATGATTCGTGGGAAGAAATTTCCTGTCTGACGAGCGGCATTGGTTATCCCATATTACATTCGGCAGATTACGCCAACAGCCGATTGTATGTCCTGACTATTCCGGATAACTACGGGGATTTATACAATCTGCCCGCAGAAATCCTGACGCAAATCAGGGACGTGCTGGCAAAAGAGATGTATGTCCGGTTGGACGGCCCGGCTCAAGTGGCAATGTTCGTTTATGATAACGACACATTTATCGTTGAGTCGTTCCGAGACAAGCCGGTGGATGTCAAAATTGTGGCCGATATACGAATAAGCAAATTGAGCGATATTCTTTCAGGCGAAGCACTTACGGGTGAGGCGGTATCGACGCAGCCGAGATTTTTCGGAAGGCCGGCACCTGCGCCCGATAAGACAGTTTTCAAGATGTCAATCAAGCCGCATTCTTACCGCGTCTTCAAATGCGAGGAGTAGCAGGTTTACCACCCTGAGATTTCCAGTAATGCAGGGCAGCGGTGGTTTCAATTTTTATATATTACAAATTTTCCGTCCTTGACCGTAAGTTTCTCGTATGCGTTCATATCAAGGCCGTAGTGGTCTGTGGGTGAGAAGTTAAAAACACCTGCTATTCCGACGACGCCCTTAAGATTTTCCAGAGCGTCTCGGACCTTTTCCCTGTCGGTACTGCCGGCCTTCTTGACCGCCTCGGTGAGAATCAATAGTGCATCGTATGTGTGGCCGCCGAATGTGCTCGCATCCTCTTTGAATCTGCTCTCATAATCTTTTTTGTACCCGAGAAGCACTGCTTTCTGGGGGTGTTTGTCGGGCAGCTCGTCGGCAACAAGCAAACGTCCGCAGGGGAATATGGTTCCGTTTGCCGCTTCGCCTCCCTGCTGGACATACTTTATGTTGCCAAAGCCGGAACTCTGAAACAAGGGCACATCCAGGCCAATCTGCTTCATATTCCTGGCGACCAAACTCTGAGCGGGCACGACGGACCAGTTGACAACCGCCTGAACATCCTGGCCTTTAACCTTGGTCAGAATTCCAGTCAGGTCTGTTTCCTGTTTGTCATAAGCCTCTGAAATGGCGATTGTAATGCCGTTATCCGCGGCGAGAGCGGCGAGCTGTTTGCCGCCAGCAATTCCGTAGCCGTCATTGCTTGTTATCACGCCTATTTTTTTGATGCCTTTCGCATTCATAACCTGGTAAATATGTCTGACGGCATCACTGTCGTTCTGCGGAACTTTGAAGACGTAACTGGCGACCGGATTGACAATGATTTCGGCAGCTGCGCAGGAAATAAGGATGGTTTTGTTTTCCTGGCAGATATTCTTAATGGCCATTGTCTCGCCGCTGGTCGATGGGCCGATGATTGCAAGGACATTTTCTTCCTCAATGAGCTGCTTAGCGAGGGAGACAGCTGTTTCGGGTTTGCCGCCTGAGTCCTTGATGAGCACCTCGAGCTTTCGGCCGTTGATTCCGCCTTCCTTGTTTATCTTTTCGAGGAGCATTTCGGCTGTTTTCGCCTCTGGCATCCCGAGAAACGAAGCCGGACCGGTTATCGCGAAGATTGCTCCGACTTTGACGGGCGGTAAATCTGTCGTCTTTTCAGCGCCAGAAACACAAACGGCACAAGCTAAAACGACGATTCCAACGATTTTCAATAGATGCATTTTCATGGCCACTTTCTTCTCCTATACAAAGACGTTCCAGTTCATAATTAAATGTTCATAATTCCAGGTCTATGTTTTTTGCGCCTGTCCCTATTTTGGCGCAATGGGGACATAGATATAAACAGGTCTGTTCATCCATTCCCTTGGAGCATACTGCTCGAAGCAGCAGGCGTTTTTGTCGATTTTGTAGCGTGATTTGGGCAGCCATTCGCTGTAAATATATTGGTATGTCTTGCCCATATCCGGACCGGCGCATTTGAAGACGGCGTATCGGGCGGCGGGGACCATGCGGCTTACCAGATTTATGTCCGGTGCTATTGCGTCGCTGTGCACAGACACTCCGGCGAGGTAGTCGAAGGCGTCTTTTTTGTTTGTCGCGAAGGTGACGCCAAAAGACCTCTGTTCGATGCTGAGAGGCCGAAGCTTCGTTCTGTATGATTCAAAAGCGTCCCATATTTTAGTGTATGTTTCGGGGTCCTTCTGATCAGCGGAGGTAATACGGGTTTGAGTGCCCATTACGGTGAAGGCGTCCCTGTCTTTTAAATCGTAGTTTATCGCGGGTGTTGTTTCTGCCTTGGCGGATGTTTTGGGTCCTGTCGAGGCCTGCTGGCTTTCGTTGCAGCCCTGGGTGAAGATGGAAACGGCAACTATTATTGCAACGGTGAGGTTTCTTATGATTCGCATAACACTCTCCTTTCAGTCAATATGAAATAAACTGTTTTTTGTCAGGGGTATAATTATAATTACTCTGCGGTGGTTATGGCAAGAGCGAACAATATGATTTTGAAGGGTAAGAATCATGCGAAGAAGGGACGTTTTGGCGATGCCGATTCTGGCGGCGGCAGGGGGATATAGCTCGAAGATGGTTTTAGCGGAGTCAGTCAAACCGGTGAAAAACGATTTGGTTGAGAAAGCCAAAATAGCGATGTTGTGTATGCAGCGGGCGAGCTGGGAGCAGGGGGTGGCATCGCGGGCGATGATAGAGTTGGGGGAAAAGGATATCGTTGTACTGATGGGTAAGGAGGCCGTTCTACGAAGTAAGAGTGACGGGCGTGTGGCGATGCTCGGAACAGAAAGCGCTGTAACCGACCCCGGCTCGAATGGGGCAGCGATTCTGTATGCTTATAAGGTTGCCGGCGACAAGAAATTAAAAGACGCGGCGGACGCTTTATATACCTATCTCAAAAAGAGGGCGCCGAGGACTGAAAACGGGGCGATATGTCATGTTACGCCAGGCAAAGAGATATGGAGCGATTCGATGTTTATGGCGCCGCCGTTTTTGGCGCTTATGGGAGATTTCGAGGAGACGATTCGGCAGGTCGATTGTTACAGGGGGTATTTGTGGAACAAGGGGAAAAAACTGTTTTCGCATATATGGGATGACAAGAAGAAGGTTTTTAAACGGGAGGCGTGCTGGGGCGGGGGCAACGGCTGGTGCGCGGCTGGGATGGCACAGATAATCGATACGCTGCCGAAGGACAGGGAGGAAGACCGCAAGAAGCTGATTGGTTATACGGAGGAATTATTGGACGGCTGTATTTCTTTTATGCGGCCCGACGGGCTGTTTCACGATGTGGTTGACGATACTAATACCTTTGTCGAGACGAATTTGTCGCAGATGCTGGCTTATTCGATTTACAAGGGGGTAAAATCCGGCTGGCTTAAGGACAGCTACCTCAAATCGGCTGACAAGATGCGGGCGGGGGCGCATGCCAAGGTTGATGAATATGGCGTTGTGCAAGGGGCGTGCGGGTCGCCGATGTTTGATAAATCGGGGACCAGCACCGAGGCGCAGGCGTTTTTGCTGATGATGGAAGCGGCGTACGCGCGTCTGGCCGGGTGATTTTCACTGATTGTATTCGCGGAATAATCCGTCTGTTCGCAGGTCAAAGTATTTAGCTGCACAAATTCGGCATCGCTATATACTCTCAAGCCAATATCTGGCGAAAGTCGCCAAGTCGAGCATGTCAACGCTGCCGCTGTGGTCAAAATCAGTTCGCTTGCACCAATTGGGGGCACAGCACGTATCGTCTATCCAGTACTCCGCTAAAACGGCAAAATCGGAAAAATTGACTATTTTATCATTATTCAAATCAGCGATATTGAAACCTTCAAGACCTATACCTGCAATATTCAGAGTATGCATATCGGCATATTCATCATAACCGTCGTAAACCATAAGAGGCTTGTCATTGTGGTCGAAAATCAAATAAGGCTTGGCTCCTTCTCCAGAGACTACCTCATCTATCATAGTCGTCGTCCAGCCGCTCGCAACATTTGTCGCATACATCAGAGATCGATTATCGACATAAACAATAGCCGGCACATTTGTTGAGCTGTGCGCCAGAGCAATACTATACGGAGAACTTGGTGTGACTACAGATGCAACAACTGTTTCAACCCAGCCGATTATATCATTAATATACACCGCATAAATAAGCTGGCCTGACCTTTCAAAGGCAACCGCAGGCAAAGAATCGGCAGTAAATGAGCCACTGCTTATTTTATTTGAACCAGCCTCCAGCGACGGCAGATAATTCCAGAAACCGTCTGAATAAACGGCAGCTTTAACTCCCTGCGTGTTGGAAGCCGATACCATAATTTTACTGTCTGGGTCTATATCTATACTCAGATTGGAAAATGTTCCGCTGCCAAAACCGATAAGCTTCTCTTTTATCCACTGCCCAGAGTGAACATCAAAAAACGCATGAAATATTCCCGAACCTTGTGAACCGCCGCTGCGGTAGTAAACAACGTGCGGAATATCATTGGACGTCAGGTCCATATCCGGCCTTAATAAAGTGAAATAAGGTGGTGGCGGACCTTCAATCCCTGAAAATGTCCAGTCAAACCAGCTTCCTTTACTGCCATACCACAACTCATAAGACATATCGTCATAGTTTAAATTTTTCAGATACACAAGAGAAAGCTCATTATTTGATGTAAACTTCAGTCTCGGCCATGAACCGCCGTTGGTATCGGGAACTCCATTTGCCTCATAACCGGCCTGGGTCTGAGTAATAATAGAAATTCCTTCATAATCAGCTGTATGAGAAACTATAACAGGGGAATTATTTATATCGACCGCAATTGTAGCGGAATTGGATGTTCCATACGATACAACGTTGACAGTAAAAGAATCATCTGCGAAACAAACACCGCAAAAAGATAGCACGCACAATAAATAAACACGGCTAATGCGATTCATCTTTCTTCTTCCTTCCTCTTTTATCTGCGCCTGATAAGAGCAAAACCCAAAGCGAATATCGCCATTGTCGCAGGCTCAGGTATCATCATCGGATCGTAAGCGATTTCCATTTTGCCGGTATAATCAACAAAGCTGATAACAGGGTTATTTTCATAATCAAACGCAAGGCCAACCATTCTAGTTGTGTCGGCTGTTGTAAGTCTTTCCGGCAGCATCCAGCCGCTGCCGTTATTGTAGGCGAAGCTAAGTGTATACTGACCTGCGAACTGTGTTACATAAGCGATACCTACGCCGCCGGTATCATCAGCAGCAACACAAAAATTTATGGGCAACCCGCCCGTTAACGTGTCCAGTATTCCTGTTATCCACGAATCAGTGTGACGGTCATAAGTGGCGTACTTGAGCGAGCTGTTGTCATTATACAAAACATAAGGTACATCGTTATTTGTAAGAGCCATATCTATCTGACCTGTACCGATTAGAGGAGCGTCTTGCTGCGAGCTGAGAATCCACTGATTTCCGGTCAGAATTCCCTTTGAGGCAAAACGAAGCGTTGGGCCTTCACTAAATGCTACGTTTGCCTGGTTGTACGAATCAAAATCCAGTGCAAACGCATCAGTGTTAATCCCCGGCCCGCCGGGATATTCCTGAATCGTGCTGCCGTACCACGCAGAGCCGGACTTCATACTCAATGTCAAATAATTACTGCCGGTGGCTCTGTGTAAAACTGCAGGTACAGAATTGTTATTGAAAGCTATTGAACTTCTATACTGTGCCGAACCATTATAAGAACCGCTGCCCCATCCGGTTTTGCCGAGCATTACAACCTGTCCGGCATTATCGGCAAAAGCAACAGTTCCGTCCGGCGCCGTTGCACCGTCGAGATATTGACCGGTAAAATTAAATGTGGTCGGCACCCAAACACCCGGCAGCATAGCGGCAGCGCCGTCCGTTGGACCGGCATAACCGACTACCGGCCAGGTATTGTCGCTGCGCATTCCAATAGCTGTATTGCCGGGAACTATTGGCGGATTGCCCTGTGGAGGTGTTATTTCATTATAAAACCACGTTCTGCCCGCGAAGGCACTGCTGCAAAATATTGATAAAACAAGAGCTATATAAAGAATGTGCTTTTTCATGACTTCTCTCCAGAAAATATGGTTTTGAACCTGGGATTTTCCATATTAAACGCTTGGCTACGCGGCCAATCCTCTTGATTTCGCAATTGTACCAAAATCTTCCTCTAATTACAATAATCGGAAGTTTTTTGAACCTTGCTGCCCAGGTCGCCGGAAATTGGGGTATTTACCTCTGCATCGCGGGCAACCTTTGTTCCGTGAAACTCCAGCTTCAATAATGGTATTAGGGAGAGCAGCCGTTTTCCGTCTGGGGTTATGATTATTAGGGTAAGACGGTTATTAGTTGCTGTGAGATTTGATGCAAATCTGAGCAAATAATCAGCCACAAAGCCCTATGATTGAGTGTTTTTTTGCAACGGTTTCGACATGTCTGCCGATTTTAAGCCCAATTTTTACTCAGTGGTAAACGGTATTTTCCTTTGATCGGGGAACAGCCCCAAAGTCATATCAAAAGACCGGCACAAAATAGTTGACAAGGGGTGGATGTAGTGATAGTTTTGTGAGCGGTGAAATTTTGTAGCCCTATTGTGCTTAAGGATTAGGCAGGGCGATGGGAATTTATGGAGAAAAACCGTTCCGCCTTTGGCGGACAAGTTGTAAGGAGGTCGAAGAATGGAATCTTATCTGAGATTTTCGATTGTTGTTCTTGTGTGCGGTCTTTGTCTGTCTGGTGTTGCGACACGGCCGAGTAATGCCGCTCAGATGGATGCGGTTGGGGCGGCGGAGGAAAACACCCTGAATCTGCCGGCGTTTCCGTTTCTGGCGGAGATAACAGGCGACGATGTGTATATTCGATCAGGCCAGGGCACCCAGTATTATAATACCGGCAAGCTCAGGAAAGGCGACAAAGTCAAGGTCGTCGGGAATAAGTTCAGCTGGCTTCAGATAGTTCCGCCAGCGGGCAGTTATTCCTGGATTTCCAAGCAGTATGTCCAGATTGACGCGCAGAATAATACGAGCGGGACAGTAATCGGGGACGCGGTTCGTGTTTACGCCGGCTCGGACGAGGTTCAGCCGATGCATTCGACATCGATGCAGGTAAAGCTCAACAAGAGCGACAAAGTAACAATAGTCGGCGAGGAAAAGGACGGCTACTGTAAAATAGCCCCTCCTGAGGGGGCATATTTGTGGGTGAGCAGTCAGCACGCCAAGCCGCTTGGAACAATGATGGCACCGACTCCTGCAGCACCAGCGATAACGGCCACTCCCTCGACAATGCCGGCGACGGCCCATCCTGTGCCTGCAGCGCCATTCCCGACGAATCCCGGTTCGCTTAAGCCGCAGGGGGCTTCTGCGAATGAGCCAAATGAGCCGAATATGCCTTCACCGGCACCGGCTCCCATGACGCTGGAAGAGCAGAGGATGGTCCAGGTACAGATGCTAAAGGGAAAGATTGAGGCGGAACGCGCAAAACCAGCAGCAGCCCAGAACTTCACGGATATCAAAAAAGAGCTTATGGATGTTGCAGGCGACAAGCAAAATCTCAGGGCGGCGCGTAACGCACAGAATTTGCTGAAGATGGTTGAGAAATGCGAGCTTTCGCAGGATGTTGCCAAGGCGTTACAGGCCCAGGAAGAGCAGTTTGGAAAGACGCAGCAGCAGATAGACAGCGCGAAAAATGAGCAGCTTTCGAAGTTAGAGGACAAGAGCGTGTTCGCGGTTATCGGTAAGCTTCTGGAATCGCCTTTGTTCGCGGAGATGCCCAGCGCGAGGTATTACCGCATGGTAGACGAAAATGGCAAGACACTGTGTTACGCCCGGCCTGTCGGCGCTGCGGCAGACGTGGATTTGAGCAAATTCCTTGATAAAAAGGTCGGTCTTGTGGGGGCAATCGAGGCGAACGCCGAAATGGGTGAGGCGGTAGTGCGGTTTACGAATATAGTGGAAATTCCTTAAAGGCCGGGACAAAAAAAGGGAGACACGGCGATTTATAATCGTTTTTTGTCACCCGTCTCCCTGTTGCACCGTGTCTGTTTTTCCCGTTTTTAACGGGGTCGGCGAAAGTCGCCTGTCTGCACGTGCAACAAAATTATAGTAGCAAAAACCGTCTTGCGAGTCAAGTAAAAACCGGCGTCAAAAGGCCTTATTCAGGCGAGCCGGAAGCTTTTAGCGGGGGAAATAATTTCTGAAGAAGCGGGGTCGGACAGGGCTGTTTTTGGTTGTAAAAAACAAGACCATTCTTTATACTTGTGCGACTTGAAAAAACCCGTGAGTTAACATTTTCGGAGCAACAAAATGAGTTTGATGGTATGGTTTCGCAAGCACAACCGCAAAATAATGGCCTTTGTAGTCATTGCGCTGATGATTGTTTTTACAATTGAGCCGCTGATGAATTACTTCAGCTCGACGAGGACAGGCGAGGGCAAGGTAATCGCCTATTACGGCAACGGCAAAAAGATAAGCAGGCAGGATTTAGCGATGGCGAACCAGCAGATTGAGATATTGAAGATGCTGGGTATAGAGTCGATACTCAAACCTGAAGACCCGCGTCTTGGGTCAACGCAGGACCTGCGGGTAGCTTTACTTGGGGAGTTGATTTTCCCGGAGCGTTCCAGTGCCGTTGAATCAATCAGCCGGATAAAGCAAATTGTGAATATGGACAATTACAACGTGTCTGATAAGCAGATAAACGAGATTTACACAAAGCAATTCCCTCCCAGTATATACTGGTGTTTGCTGACCAGGGAGGCCCATGAGGCTGGTGTGCGACTGCCAACACAGTACGCAAAAGCGCAACTCGAAATGATTTTGCCGCGGCTGCACCGAGGGGCGACATACTCGCAGGTTATCGGGGCAATAGAGAATAGAAACCGAGTTTCCGAGGAGCAGGTGCTCGAAGCATTCAGTGATATGGCATCGGTTGTCGAATACTGCAGGACGATTTGCGCGACGGAGAACAGGACCATTCGGCAGGTTCTTAACCAGACGAACCTGCGGCGTGAGACCATCGATGTCAATTATGTTGTATGTGCAGCGGACACGTTTTCGGATGAGTCGTTTAAGCCGGGGGCGGACAAGGTAGAGGAGCAGTTCGAGAAATACAAGGGGAGTTTTCCCGGCGAAGCAAGCGAAGACAATCCATACGGTTTTGGTTACAAGCTGCCGGAAAGAGTATCGCTTGAGTATATCGCAGTGCGGCTGAATGACGTGGCCTCAATAGTGAAGCCATTGACGCAGCAAGAGGTAGAGGAGTATTACCAGCAGCATTTAACGCAGCCGCCTATTGCATATACAGCCTATTCGGACCCCAATGACCCCAATTCGGAGTTAGTTCGTAAAACCCGCAGTTACGCGGAAGTAGCGTCAATGATATCGAAGGGGCTTTACCAGCAAAAGGTGGATTCAAAAGCTGAGAGGATACTGCTTGAGGCCAAATCGATTACCGAGGCCAATATATCTGGAATCGAAACTGAACAGAGCAAGTTGACGGATGAACAGATTAAAAAAGGGTCGGTTGATTACGCGAAGGCGGCGGCTGAGCTTAGCGAGAAGCACAAAATCAAGGTGTACGCCGACAGGACGGGGCTGATGAGTTCATCTGATATCCAGGGTGACAAGAATCTTTCCCCGCTATACACCGGAGGGACTGGCGTTACGGAATCGTCCTTATCGCGAGTTGTGTTCGCGGTAGAGCAGTTGAAGACGAGTGAACTTGGTCCTATGGAAGTAAAGGCGCCCCGGCTTTATGAGAATATAGGTCCGCTGAAAGACGCCCGCGAGGCGTCTGGTGACTATGCCGGTAAAAATATGATGCTGATTCGAGTCGTGGCGGCTGAAAAGGCGGCCGAGCCGAAGAATATAAACGAAAAGATTGACAGGCACGGTGTTCGATTTGACCGGCAGGGCGCGGCTGATGAGGACTCAAACACGGTAAGAGAACTGGTAATTCGAGACCTGAGACGCCTTGCGGCAATGGATAAGGCCAAAAACAAGGCCCAGGAGTTTGTCGGTCTGGCGGAGAAGGATGGGTGGAAGGGCGCGGTCGATAAATTCAACGCGCTTTATGGCAAGGGTAAAGACGACCCTAACGCAATATCGGGCAAAGGACGAACATTTACGCTTAACACGCGAACCGGGCTTCGCAGAATCAACAGTTTGGATATTGAAAACCTCAAGACCCGCTTAGAGGGCAACCCGATGGCCCGCATTCTTATAGACGGGACAAAGCGGGAAGGCATACTTGTAGATAAGCTTTACGCTCTTGTCCCTGAAGACAGCAATACGCTGGCCAAACCTGGGACAATTTTGGAGTACAAACCTGGCATGTGCTATTACTGTCTCGAGAGCATGACTATTCACCGGCTTTACCAGGAGAGGTTTGATATGACCAAGGCGGCGGAGGTTGTCAGGGAAGAATTTGTTGATTCTCAGGCGCTGGCGTTTGTGCATTACAACCCGAAGGACATAGTGAAGCGCATGAAGTTCGCGGAAATACAAGAGCGGCAGGACGTGGCCGAGCCAAATTCGGTTCCTGCCGATAATAATTGAACGGATAGATAGCTGTGGCATACCATAAAACAGAGGAAAATCCGTGGCCGCTTATGTTTCTGGTGGGACTGGCGGGATGGTTTTTGCCGGGCGGCGGATACCTTGTGCTGAAAGAGACCGGGCGTGCGCTGATAATATTTGTGGCGATAACCGCAACGTTTGTAGCGGGTCTGTATATCGGCTCTATTGGTGTGGTTGACCCCATTGGTTACAGGTTGTGGTATGTGGTCCAGATGATGAGTTCGCCGCTGGTGGCGATTATCGGATATCATACCCAGGGCGGCGGTTTCCCGGTTTACGGTCGTCCCATCGAAATGGGCCAGATATATACCAGCACGGCGGGACTGCTTAACCTGCTTTGCATAGTCAATGCCGTGTACATGGCATATATTCGCAAGACACAGGACTTGGAGCAATAGGCATGCTGGAACTTGCGGCGATTTTAATGGCACAGTTCACTATACCTGAGGAGATTGGGACCACCCCACGGTCTTTGCTGCTGCTTATTCCTCTGCTGGTGTCGATAGCGATTGTTTATAAGGCGACCAAAGTATTTAGGGTTTCGGCGGGCAACTTTATTAAGGAGTCGGCGCTGTTGTTCGGCTCGATACTGGTCTTTATGGTGATAACTGCGCTTGCATTGATGGCTGTGGCCTGGTTTGTTGTCAGGTAATCGCAGGCATAGCCGGACTATTCGACTTCCTTGCAATAATCCTTTATTACGCCCAGTTCAACGAGAGCATTGAGAGCGGCTTTCTGCTCGGCCTCTTTTTTGTTGTTGCCCCAGGCGCTTGTGAAATGGCGATGATTTATCACTACCTGTGTTTCAAAGCATTTGTTATGGTCCGGCCCTTTTTCGTCCAGAAGCTCATAAGCCGGCGTTGTGTTGAAGTGCTGCTGGGAATGCTGCTGCAGGATTGATTTGAAATTGCCCTGCGCCTGTTCGATGTGGGCTTTTTGGATGATGGGGTCGAAGTTTTTCAGTATGAAGTTTTGTACCGGCTCAAAGCCGCCATCGAGATAAATAGCGGCGATAAGGGCTTCGAGGAGACCCGCCGCCAGCGAATGTGTAAGCGACTGGCTGCCCGCCATACCCTTGCCGACTTTGAGGAATTTATGCAGGTTAATCTGGCTGGCGACCTGGGCGCATGTTCCGCGGGAGACAAGCATACTTTTCATTTTTGTGAGGTCGCCTTCGAGATAATCCGGGGAGCGGTCAAAAATAGTTCTGCATATTACCAGTGCCAGGACGGAGTCGCCGAGGAATTCGAGTCGTTCGTTGCTCATTGACCGCTTATCGACCGAGGAGGCATGCACGAAGGCCTCGGACAACAGGTCGCGATTGGAAAACCTGTAGCCGATAATCTGCTCGATTTGGTCGAGAGTGTCCTGTTCCATCAAAAAAATCCTGCTTTTTGAGTATCATCGCGAGCAGATTACGAACGCCGCTAATGCAAGCGACCTTCGTAGCCGGCTCGATGATGTTATAATGATATCCTACAAAAGGTACGGGTATTTGTCAAGTTTTTTATCGTTGGCGAGAAGTAGTGGCGTTTTTTACTTGCGTTATGGGCTGATTTGGGTGGATTTTAGGCCAATAGCTGAATA